>DASVQA010000215.1:0-18240 GCA_036389375.1 Pyrinomonadaceae bacterium
CCCCGCGCCGCGTTTCCTTGCGCCCCGCCATAAATTTCTTGGCCCGCGCCCGGCAACACGGCTAGAATCGCGCTCGCCTTTCAGCCAACGTACAAACGGCCCGCGAGCCGGCAAAGGGATTGATAGGGAGGGTTGACGTTATGAGCACGACAGTGGCGCACGTTTACTGGCCCGACCGCGCGACGCGCTATGCGCGCCCGCTCTTTATGGTCTCGGTGTCGGCGGGGCTGCCCACGCCCGCCGAGGACTACATCGAAGGTCGCCTCGATCTCAACCGCCACCTCATCAAACACCCGGCCGCCACCTTCTTCGTCCGCGTCGCCGGTGATTCGATGATCGACGCTGGCATTCATCCCGGCGACATACTCGTTGTTGACCGCTCGCTCGAACCGCAGGATGCGAGCGTCGTCATCGCCATCCTCGACGGCGAACTGACCGTCAAACGCATCGCCCGGCGCGACGATAAAATCTTACTCGTCGCGGACAATAGCGCCTACGCGCCGCTTGAGATTCAGCCCGACATGGAGTTTGAGGTCTGGGGCGTCGTCACCAGCGTCGTACATCATCTCTAAAATTTGCCCGACCCGCACATGACCAACACCGACGCGACCGAACAGCAGGCTGCGCTCCATCCTGCGCTCAGCGGCGTGCGCGCCGTCCTCTTCGACATGGGCGGCACGCTCGTCCAACCCGACTGGCCGCGCCTTGCACACGCGGCTGCGGCCGAGGCGGGCCGCACTTTCACCGCGCAGGAACTCGAACGTGCGATGAAGGAGATGCTGTGCGCGGTTGACCACGACCTGCAACGCGGCCTCGCGCCCGCGCCCGACACGCGCCTGCGCCACTGGGTCTTCCGTCGCATGTACGGCGCGCTCGGACTTGATGCCGAAGCCTGCGGGCGGCTCAGTGCGTTGCTCGATACGGCGCATGATGAACGCCATCTCTGGTCGCTGCTCGATCCGGACGCGCCGCACGTACTCGCCGCCCTGCGCGCGCACGGCCTGCGCCTCGCCGTCGTCTCAAACACAGAGGACGGCCGGCTCGCAGACCTGCTGGAACTCGTTGAACTAACGGCGCACCTCGATCTGCATCTCGACTCATTCGTCGTCGGCGTGCGCAAGCCGGACGCCGCGATCTTTCAACTGGCGCTCAAGCAACTCGACCTCGCGCCCGACGAAGCGGCCTTCGTCGGCGACTCTTACGGGCACGACGCGCAGCCCGCCATGACCGCCGGGCTGCGCGCGCTCCTGCTCGACCCGCTCGATCTCTACCCGGACAGCACCTGCCCGCGCATCCGCCGGCTTGCAGACCTGCTCGACCCTGCGGCCGTTGCGTGAGGCGGGCGCGCAAGTGTTAATATGCCCGGCATCAAAGGCGCGCACCAGTTTTTCAGTCGCGCCATTCTTCAGTTCAGCTCTCCAAAGTTGAGACGTACCCGGCCAGCGAAGGGCGCGCAAGTGTGCGCCGCGCGCCGGCTGCGTGGTGAACGCGCATGAAGGCCCTCGATCTGGCGATCATCTTCGGCTACCTGCTCGGCGTGACCGCGCTCGGCACTTGGTTCGGGCGCAAACAGGAGACGACGACCGACTACTTTCTCGGCGACCGCAGCGTGCCCTGGTGGGCGATTGCCGCCTCCATCGTCGCCACCGAGACTTCGACCATCACCTTCATCTCCGTGCCCGGCATCGCCTTTGCGCGCGGCGGCAACTTCCAGTTCCTCCAACTCGTCTTCGGCTACATGCTGGGGCGCGTCGTCATCTCGCTCCTGTTTATCCCGTCCTACTTTCGCGGCGACCTCCTCACGGTCTATCAACTGCTCGAACGACGTTTCGGCCAGCGCATCAAGATGCTGGCGGCCGCCCTGTTCGTTGTCATGCGCAACATCGCCGACGGCATACGCCTGCTGCTGACCGCTATCGTGCTCGCCGCCGTCTATACCACCTTTCAGCCGCAGACCAACGCCGAGACGGTCGTCGTCGCGTCCATCATTCTGATCGGCATCGTGATGATCGTCTTCACCTATTTCGGCGGGATGGAGGCGGTCATCTGGATCGAGGTCGTGCAACTCGGCATCTATATCGGCGGCGCGCTGGCGGCGGCGGTCGTGCTTGTCAAAGGCATCAACGGCGGCCTGCCGGCGGCGCTCGCGCTTGGTACGCAGTTCAATAAATTCTCCCTCTTCGATTTCTCGTTCGACCTCACGAAGACCTTCACCTTCTGGGCCGGCCTCATCGGCGGCTGCTTTCTAACCATGAGCACGCACGGCACGGATCAATACCTCGTGCAACGCTATCTCTGCACGGATCGCCCACGCCGCGCCGCCGCCGCCCTGCTATCGAGCGGCGCTGTCGTGCTCGCACAGTTCATTGGCTTTCTCTTCATCGGCGTGCTGCTCTTTGCGTTCTACCAGCCGCACATCGATCCGGGTTACGCCAGCGCCGCCTCGACCGCTTTCCCCTTCGCGGGCGGCGACCGCGTCTTTCCAGACTTCATCACGAAGCATCTGCCGTCCGGTCTCTCCGGCTTGGTCGTCGCTGCTATCTTCGCCGCCGCGATGTCTTCGTCGCTCAACTCCATTGCCGCAACGGCCGTCAACGATCTCTACAAGCCGTTCAAACCCGACCGCAGCGACAGACACTATTTCCGCGTCTCCCATTGGCTGACGCTCTTGTGGGGTATCGTGCAGATCGCGGTGGCGCTAGCGGTGCGCCATCGGAATCGCTCGGCGCTCGATCAGGCGCTCTCCATTGCGTCGCTCATCAACGGGCCTGTGCTTGGCGTCTTCCTCGTCGGCACGTTCCTGCGCCGCGTGAGCGAGCCGCCCGCGCTCATCGGCATGCTCACGAGCATCGCCGTCATGCTCTACATCTACTTTGGCACGCATGTGGCTTGGACGTGGTACGTCCTCATCGGCAGCGCCATCACGTTCCTAGTCGCGCTCGTTGCCAGCTTCGCCTTCGCGCCCGCGCCGGCCGCGCGCCGCGACGAACTTGCGCCGGGCGGCGCGGCCGATTGACGGGGAAGGCAGTTATGCATCATTCGCACACGCAGACCCGGCGCGGACGGGTTCAACTGAGCGGGCAGCGCAGACCGGGCGCGCTGAAACTCATCTCGTTTGCGCTCCTGTTCACGCTCACGCTCGCGCCGCACTGGCCGTTGTCTGCGCCGCAAGCCCGCGCCGCTGACAAGAGTGATGCGCGCGTGCGCCCGTATCAACGGCAGCCTTCGCGCGCCGCCTTGAAGTGGGCGGACGAGCAACTGCGGCGCATGACGCTGGATGAGAAGATCGGACAGATGATCGCGGTCGGGCTGAATGCAACGTTCATGAATCAGACGAGCGAGCAGTTTAAGGAACTGCGCCGGCAGGTCGAGCAGAATCACGTCGGCGGGTTGATCCTCTTTCGCGGCCCTGTCTATGAATCAACGCATCTGGTCAATCGCATGCAGCAGTTGGCCAAACTCCCGCTGCTGGTCTCCGCCGACCTCGAAGCGGGCGCAGGCATGCGCTTTGACGATACGATCAACTTTCCGTGGAACATGGCGGTGGGCGCGACCGGCAATCCTGAGTATGCGCGGCGACAGGGCGCTCTGACGGCGCAGGAGGCGCGCGCGCTCGGCGTGCAACAACTTTTCGCGCCCGTCGTTGATGTCAATAACAACGCGGCGAATCCGGTCATCAACGTGCGCTCTTACGGCGAAGACCCGCAGGAAGTGGCGCGCATGGCCGCCGCCTTTGTGGCGGGCGCGCAAGCGGCGGGCGTCATCGCCACCGCCAAACATTTTCCGGGGCACGGCGACACGGCCGTTGATTCACATCGCGGCTTGCCGGTCATCAACGTCCCGCGCGCGCGCCTAGACGCGGTCGAACTCGTGCCGTTTCGCGCGGCGATTGCGGCCGGCGTCGGCGCAGTCATGTCCGCCCACATCGGTCTGCCGCAGATCGAGCCGACCGTCATCAGCCCGCGCGTAGATCGGCAGGCGGGCACTTACGCGGACAGGGAAGTGATCGTGGAGCGCGCGACACTGCCGGGCACGCTCTCGCCGCAGGTGCTGAACGGGATTTTGCGGCGCGACCTTGCGTTCGACGGCATCGTCGTCACAGACGCCCTCGATATGAGCGGGTTGACGATCTATTTTACGCAGGGCGAAGCGGCGGTGCGCGCCATCGAAGCGGGCGCGGACATGCTGCTCAAGCCCTCTGAACCCGATGCGGTTGTCGCGGGCGTGCGCGCGGCCGTGCAGACGGGGCGTCTGACCGAGCAGCGCATCGCGGATTCAGCGCGGCGGCTGCTCGCGGCCAAGTATGATCTCGGTCTCGTCAGGCAACGCATCGCGCCGCTCGAACAGATCGACCGGCTCGTCTCAAGTCAGGCGGCCGTCCAACTCGCGCAGGAGATTGCCGAGCACGCGATCACGCTCGTACGCGACGACGCGCACCGGCTACCTATCGCGGCGCTCAAACCCGACGCGCGCATCTTCAATCTGACGATCACGAACGGCGAGGATCGGCTCTTTATCGGGCAAACCTTCGTCGGCACGCTGGCTCACGCGGGCCGGCGCGTCGAAACCGTCGTGCTCGACGAGCGTTCGTCAGAAGCGGAAGTGAAGAGGGCGCTTGCTGGCGCAGAGGGCGCAGACCTCGTCATCGTCTCGATGTACGGGCGCGTGCGCACGGGGCAGTCGAACAGCGGCGCGCTGCCCGCACCAGGCGGCCGTGCGCTCGAAAAACTGATGGAGCGTAAAGCACCGCTCGTCGGCATCAGCTTCGGCAATCCGTACCTGTTGATGAATTTTCCCGACCTGAAGACTTACCTGATCGCCTACGGCGACATGCCCAGCCTGCAACGCGCCGCCGCGCGTGCCGTACTCGGCGAGATAGATGTGACGGGGCGTCTGCCGATCTCGCTGCCGCAACTCTACGCGCGCGGCACGGGGATTCAACTTAAAGCGCAGACGCGGGCAGCCACTAACGGTGCGCCCGTCAGTCAGTAGAGTTCTCTGCCATCATGCTGCTTCCATTACCTGCAACTCGCAAACAGCCGCGCCGCATAATTCCGTTTCGCGCGCTCGTCGCGTTGCTTCTGGTGCTTTCCGTCAGCGCGTCGGCGGGCACGCTGCCTGCCGCCTTGCCGGCTGCTGTCGGCATGTCGGCTGAGCGGCTCGCGCAGATCGATCAGGTTGTCGCGCAGTCCATCGAGCGTAAAGAGACGCCGGGCGCGGTGGTGCTGGCGGCGCGGCGCGGGCGCGTGGTGTGGCGCAAGGCTTACGGCGCGCGGGCCGTCGAGCCGCAGCGCGAACGGATGACGACGGACACGATCTTCGATTGTGCGAGCCTGACAAAGGTGTTGGCGACGGCGACGAGCATCATGATCCTCGTCGAGCGCGGGCAGGTGCGGCTGAACGACGCGCTGGTGCGCTACCTGCCTGAGGTGAAGGGCGAGGGGCGCGATGCCATCACCATCGAACAGTTGTTGACGCACCGGACGGGCTTTGCGCCCGACTTTGATCTGAGCGAGCAGTGGACGGGCTACGACGAGGCGATCAAGCGGCTGGCTACCGAGCGTTTGAGAAATCCGCCGGGCACGCGCTTCGTCTATAGCGACATCAACTACATCGCGCTCGGCGAAGTCGTCCGCCGCGTATCAGGGTTGCCGCTCGACGAGTTTGCGCGCCAGCACATCTTCGTGCCGCTCGGCATGCATGATACGGGGTTTCGCCCGGCCGCGAGTTTGCGCCCGCGCATCGCGCCGACCGAGCAACGACGCGCGCAGGCCGCCTATCTCGGCGGCCGGCCTGAAGGTGTGAGCGGCGCTGAAGGCGAACGCTGGCTGCGCGGCGAGGTACACGACCCGACCTCGTTCCGCATGGGCGGCGTCGCGGGGCACGCGGGGCTGTTCTCGACCGCAGACGATCTGGCCATCTACTGCCAGATGATCTTAAACGGCGGCGCATACGGCGGCGCGCGCATACTCAGTCCGCTGGGCGTGGCGGCGATGACGCGCCCGCGCGCGGTCGAAGCGGACGGCACGGCGCGCGGGTTGGGCTGGGACGTGGCGAGCGGCTTCTCCGCGAATCGCGGCGACATCTTTCCGCTCGGCTCGTTCGGGCACACAGGCTTTACCGGCACTTCGCTGTGGCTCGATCCGGCGAGCGAGACGTTCGTCGTCTTCATGAGCAACCGCGTGCATCCGGACGGCAAAGGCGACGTGGGCGCTTTGCGCGGGCGCGTCGCTTCAATCGTCGCCTCGTCGATTACGGACACGAGCGCGGAAGCGGCGCGGGCCGAGTCGGCGCGCTTCTCGGCCGAGTTGCTGGCGAGCGTGGCGAAGTTGACGGGCGCGAACGCAGGCAGCGGCGGCGCGGCGAACAGCACGAGCGCGGCGGCTGACAGCGAAGTTCTGACGGGGATTGACGTGCTTGAGCGCGACGGGTTCAAACAACTCGCGGGCTTGCGCGTCGGGTTGGTGACGAATCACACGGGGCGCGACCGGCACGGGCGGCCAACGATTGACGTGCTACGCGCCGCGCCGAACGTGCGGCTCGTCGCGCTCTTTTCGCCGGAGCACGGCATACGCGGGGCGGCGGACGAGAAAGTTTCCGACACGAAGGACGAGCAGACGGGGCTGCCGATCTATTCGCTCTACGGCGACTCGCGCCGGCCCACGCCTGCACAGTTGCAAGACCTCGATGCGCTGATCTTCGACATACAGGACGTGGGCGTGCGCTTCTACACTTACATCTCGACGCTCGGTTACTTGATGGAAGAGGCGGCGCGGGCGCACCGGCCCGTCTTCGTGCTTGATCGCCCGAACCCGATTGGCGGCGTGGACGTGGAAGGCCCGCCGGCAGACGCGGACAAGCTTTCGTTCGTCGCTTATCACACGCTGCCTGTGCGGCACGGCATGACGGTCGGGGAACTCGCGCGCCTCTTTAATGAGGAGCGCAAACTGGGTTGCGATCTGCGCGTGGTGCAGATGTCGGGCTGGCGGCGCGCGCAGTGGTTCGACGCTACGAACCTCGTGTGGGTTAACCCTTCACCCAACATGCGCAGCCTCAATGAAGCCACGCTCTATCCCGGCGTCGGGCTGCTTGAGACGACGAACCTCTCGGTCGGGCGCGGCACGGAGACGCCGTTCGAGCTTGTCGGCGCACCGTGGCTCGACGGGCAGCAACTCGCGGCTTATCTGAACGCGCGCCACATCGCGGGCGTGCGCTTCGTGCCCGTGCGCTTCAAGCCGAACGCATCCGTCTTCAAAGACGAGGAGTGCGGCGGCATCAATCTGATCGTCACCGACCGCGCGCAGTTTCAAGCCGTGCGCGCAGGCATAGAGATCGCGGTGGCGCTCCGGCGGCTCTATCCGGCGGCATGGCAGGTGGATAAGGCGGCGCGTCTGCTCGTGCATGATGCAACGCTTGCGCGCATCAAACGCGCCGATGCACCCGAAGAGATCGTGCGCGCGTGGCAACCGCAACTCGATGAGTTTCGCAAAGCGCGAGCGCGCGTCTTGCTTTATCAGTGAGGCGTGCTTTTCATCATCATAGTTTTCATCATAAGGAGTAATGCGATGTGTAAAGTTTTGCGGGCCGGCGTGCTCGTCTTGGCGCTGGTTGCAGCGCAGCCGGCCGCGTTTGCGTGGGACGACACGGGGCACATGCTGGTTGCGACCGTAGCCTATCAACGGCTGAACCCGACGGCGAAAGCGCGCGTTGACGCGTTGACAAAAACGATCCGTTTCTGCGGCAAGACTTATGACGGCGTGACGGTCGCCGTGTGGATGGACGACATCAAGGCCGATTCGACGCACGACGACATGCGCGTGTGGCACTACGCCGACTATCCCATCTTCGACGGCGTGCCCGTCGATCCGAACATGAAACCGGACGCGGAGAACGCCGTGGCGCGCATCAAGTGGGCCGCAGAGACCTTGCGTAAAGGTACAGGCTCGGACAAGCATGACGCCGAAGTGCTGGGCTATCTCATACATCTCGTCGGCGACATACATCAGCCGCTCCATGCCGCGACGCGCATCACCAAGCAGAATCCGAAAGGCGACGCGGGCGGCAACGGTTTCAAACTCGTGGGCGTGCCTGACAACCTGCACTGGTACTGGGATTCGGCGGCCGGCGCATTCAACTTCTGGTCGCCGCCGCGCCCGCTCGAAGAACGCGACCGCCGGCGGCTGGAAGGTTTCGCCACGATGCTCACAGGCGAATTTCCGGCGGAGAAGGCAGTTGACGTGACGACGTTCAGCCCCGACAAGTGGGCGCAAGAGAGCCATCTGCTCGCTGCCAACGTCGTTTATAATCTGCCGGAGAATACGTTGCCGAGCGAAGCTTACAACACGAAGGCGCGGGCGGTGGCGCGCGAGCGGTTGGCGCTCGCCGGCTACAGGCTGGCGCAGGTCGTCAACAGCATCTACCCGGATAAGCCTGCGAACTAGTGGGGCCGAGCGGTCAAACAAAAAAAGAGGCGTCTCGTTTGAGACGCCTCTTTTGCTTTGGCGCTTAGTGGCTTGCGCGGTTTAGAACTGAAGCTTGAGCGCAAACTGGATGACGCGCGCGGATTCGCCCGTCTGGATGATGGTCTGCGTCGAAGGCGGCGCGACCGTAGCGCAGCAGGTCTGCGCGAAGACGCTCGATAGGATCGAGGGCGATCCGACCGAAGCGTCGCGCGGGTTGTCGAAGTTTGCGTGGTTCAGTGCGTTGAACATCTCCGTGCGGAACTGCAAACGCGTCCGCTCCGTGATCTGGAACAGCTTGATAAAACTCAGGTCGAGATTCCAGTAGCCCGGCGCGGTGAAGATGTTGCGCCCTGCGCCTTCGCGCCCCGGTGCGGGCACGGCGAAGGCGTTGGCGTTGGCAAAGAGCACAGGCCCCGCCACGCCCGGTATCTCTTGCAGGCGCGGGCGCACGGTCGGATCGAGCAGGACGGCGCGCGATTCGTGGCCGGAGTTGGCGGTGCGTTGCCCGCTGCGGATCGAGAACGGCTCGCCCGACATGGCGGTGAAGATGCTGTTGATGCTCCAACCGCCGAGGATTTGATTGACGACGCCGTTTGAGTCGCGCAGGAAACGTTTGCTGCGCCCGACGGGCAGTTCCCACGCCGCCGCCGTCGTGAAGACGTGGCGACGGTCGAAGTCGGAGCGCGCGCGCTCCTCGCGGAAGTTGCGTATGTCGTTCGGCGTGCGCGAGTTGGTCGTGGACAGACCGCCGCCCGAAGACGCGCCGACGGGATCGACCGACTGCGTGTCAATGGACTTGCCGAAGGTGTAGGCCATGTTCATGCCAAGCCCGCTTGAGAAACGGCGGCGCAGCGTGAACTGCGCGGCGTGATAATAGGAGTCGGCGCTGTTGTCGAGATAGGTGATGGTCGAGAACTGTTGGTTCGGCCGAATGTTGACGTTCAGCGTGTTGTTCTCAAGCCGCTGCGCGAACGCGCCCGCCGCGTTGGCGGCCGGATCGATCTCGCTGAGCGCACCGGCAGAGTTAACGACCGAAGCGGTGACGCCGGGAATTGCGAGCAGCGGGATTTGCGACGCGGGGATCGGGTTGGTACAGGTCGCGCCCGTCGGTGCGCCGGAGCGCGTGCCCACGCCGTTCGGATTGCAGTTACGCCTGAAGTTCTCCTGCATCAACAGGAAGGACGGCAGGAAGGAATCGGGGTTGATCTGGTTGATGTTGTAAGCCATGAAGAGGTGCGTGCCGCGTCGCCCGACGTAGGCCATCTGGCCGACAAAACCGCCGGGCAGTTCGCGCTGGAAGCTCAAACTCCACTCATGCACGGTTGGCGTCTTCATCACGGGCGCAAAGACCGTGATCGGCGGTGCGTTGCCAAACGTCTGCGCGGGCAGCGTCAGGAACGACGAAGGCTTGGTGGTGGGCGGCGCAAGCAGCGTCGGGAAGCCGCCGGACAGATTGGTGTTCGGTGGCGGCGTACAACCGTTAGTCGCCGTCGTGAAAGGGAAGGTGGACGAACAGGTGACGAGGAGGCCGGGCACGCGCCCGGCGGCGGCCGTCACCTGAAACGACGAGATCGGATCGTAGGCGATGCCGTAGCCGGCGCGGATGACGCTGTTGCTGTTGCTGCCAAAGAGCGTCCGCATAAAACCGCTCTTCCAGTTGGGCGAGTAGGCAAAGCCGACGCGCGGGCCCCACAGACCGAACTTGTCGTTCTCGTACCAGCTATCGGCCTTGGCAAAGGTGACGGGGCCGCGCTGGATGGGCGAGGTTGCGCGCAGCACGTCGCCGCCGCGCGTGGTGGCGGGCGGGTTGACCTCCAAACGCAGACCGTAGTCGAGCGTCAGGTTCGGGCGCACGCGCCATTCGTCCTGCACGTAGAAGTTGTATTGATTGACGATGTGCTTCTCGGCAAAGAGCGTCACCTGATCGCCGACCTTGAAGGGCAGGAAGGCGTCCTGATTGAGATTGCCGATGAAGGTCTGCTGAATGACCGCCGGCAGCCCGTACAGGTTATTGATCAAACTGCCGAGCGTGACGTTGTCCACGCTCGTGTTGATGCCTGAGGCGGCGCGGAAGCCGTCGTTCGTCGTCGTGCCGGAGATAAACGGGTTGCGCGTGCCGGAGGCGAACGTGATGGACGGCGTGACGTTGATGCCGCCGGGTTGCCCGCGTTGATCCACGTGGCGGTAGAAGCGCGCGTTGACGCCCGCGCGATACAGGTGCGCGCCGCTCGTGATACTCAGGTTGTCGAGGAACTGCGGGGTCGTGATGATGCGCGCCGTGCGCGGCGTGTTGTTGAACGGCTCGCTGATCGTGTTGAAGTCATAGGGCGGCACGTCGGGGAAGGCCGGGTTGGCCTCGCCCTGCGTGAAGAGGAAATTGAAGCGCGCGTAGCCGGTCGTTAACTCATTGACGATGCGCGGCGAGAAGACGTGGCGGAAACTGAGCGCCAGATTCGACGTGCGGCGGAAGACTTCGCCGAGCGGCGCTGCGCCCGGAAAGACCTGTGGCCGACCGTTCAACGGATCGCCCTTGAGCGTGTTGTAGTCCGAGAACAGGTAGCGCCCGAACATGCTGTTGTTCTCGTTGAAGGTGTGGTCAATGCGCCCGGCAAAGGCCGGCCCCTTGATGCGCGTCGGCGGATTCCAGAGATAGGCGGCCGTGTTCAAGCCGTCGCCCGCCGTGTTGAAATCGTTGGGCAGGGGATAGGTGTTCAAGAGACCGCCCACGACCGTGTCAATGGGGCGCGCGAGCGTGTTGTTGGCGGCGGCGCGCACGTCATAGACGCGGATGCAGCCGAGCGATGTGGCGGTCGCGCAGAGCGGCGCGCGCAGTTGCCCGTTGGCGGGATCGACGAGCAGGCGATTGTTGCGCGTGATCGTCGTGCCGTTGATGACGAGCGGGTTGGCGGGGTCAGGCACGAAGTAGCGGAAGAGACCTTGCCGCGCCTCCGCCGTGTAGACGACGGGGATGCCGAAGGTCTGGTCAATCGGCTGCGTGAAGCTGACCTGATTATCCTGATAGCTGCCGAAGAAGAAGGTCTTGTTCTTCTTAATAGGCCCGCCGGCTTCGCCGCCGAACTGGTTCAGCTTGATGACGGCCTTGGGCGTCTTGAGCGCGTTCGAGAAGAAGTCGCGCGAATTGAGCGCATCGTTGCGCAGGAAGTAGAAGAGGTTGGCGTGCAGGTCGTTTGTGCCGCCGCGCGTGCTCACAGAGATGGACGCGCCGCTATTGCGCCCCTCTTCGGCGGTCGCGTTGTTGGTCGTGACCTTAAACTCCTGCACGTTGTCCGGGTTGATGCGATAGAGATTGCTGACCGGGTTTGGCACGGACGACTCGTTGGCCTCGATGCCGTCAATCGTGACGTTATAGGCGCGGTCGCGCGAGCCGTTGACGTGGACGCCGGAGCCTGCACCGCCGAATGAGCGTTGCACGACGCCCGGTTCAAGCACGAGCAGCGTGAGCGGATTGCGCCCGTTCAAAGGCAGTTGCTCGATGGCCTTCTGCTCGACGACGTTGCCGATGGTGGCATTCGAGGTCTGCAACTGCTCCTCGCCGGCCTGCACCGTCACCGTCTCGGTCACCTGACCGGGTTCGAGCGCGATGTCTACGGCGAGCGGGGTGTTGATCTGAAGTATGTTGCCGGTCTTCTGCGTGGTCTTGAAGCCCGCGCGCTCGACCTTGATCGTGTATGCGCCGACGGGCACAGACGGGAAAGCGAAGAGACCGGCATCGGTGGTGGTCTGCGTCTGCACGACGCCGGTGGCTTCATTCGTGGCGGTGACGGTTGCGCCGGGCACGACCGCGCCGTTCGCGTCCGTGACCGTGCCCGTGATGCTCGAAGTGCTGGTCTGAGCGGCGACTGCCGCCGCCAGCAACGCACCGAGCAGTAAACAACAGAGCGTGCGGATGGTTCGGGCCATGGGGAGCTTCCTCCTAACTCTGGTTAACTGGCAAACAAGTCGGTGACAACGAAATTGCCGGACAAGTACGCGGACAGGGGCGCACGCCAAACGAGGCGGAATGAGCGATGCAAGAGCTTTGCGCTTGAGACGGTGTGGTCGTGCTTCGTTCGCGGTCAAGCACGAAAGGTGCAAAAACGTCCGCCGCGAACTGCGCTGCGCCGATGTTGGCCGCAATCATATACAGGCCTCGGGCGCAACACGTCAAGCATTAATCCAAAACCCGGTTGCGCCGGGCCAGTGCCGGGGTCGGGCGACGGCCAGAGGTGGGCTGCGTCCGAACTTGAGCGCGGCTGCGCGCGTGGCAGCTATCGGGACGGCGCACACGCGCAAGCCGGCTTATGGCTTACATAAAAACTTTTAGAATTGATTATTACAGACAGGTTCACTAGAATGGCGGCGCTTGAACAACACCGCAATTGTTTGTTCGCTCCTACGCAGTTTCATAAGGTAACAAAAAGACCTTTCCGCCTTGAGCCGATACGCGCTCGGGCCTCCGACGGAGCCGCGCGTCTTGAAGCGGCAAGTAACTTCGCAAATGCTTTGGCCCGGATTTCAACCGCGCGGGGGGCAGGTCTTCCCGGCCCGCCTGCCGTGGCCGCAATGAATAACACATGTGTCACCCTTTACCACTTGGAGGAACCTTTATGCTCAAGCGAATGCTGACCCTTGTGGTCTGTCTGCTCGCGCTCAGTTGCACGTTGGTCAGCGCGCAAGAGACCACCGGCTCGCTACTCGGCACAGTCACCGACCCGGCCGGCGCGATTGTGCCGAACGCCGATGTCACGCTGACTAACACGCAGACCGGCGAGGAGCGCAAAGCACAGACGAACGAGAACGGCGCTTACGTGCTGACGCAGATTCAGCCCGGCACTTACGATCTGTCCGTCCGGCTGCAAGGCTTTAAAGAATATGTCAACAAGGGCTTTCAACTGAACGTCAACGACCGTAAGACGCTCAACGTCACGCTTGAGACGGGCGCGGTCAGCGAGACGGTCACGGTCACGGGCGAGACGCCGCTGATTCAGACGACGCCGACCGTCGGCGACGTGGTTGAGAACCGGCGCGTCGTCGAGTTGCCGCTCAACAATCGCAACTTTTTGCAGTTGATGACCATCGTGCCCGGTGTGACCAGCAGCGGCGATTCCGAGATCGGCATCGGGTTGACGAACACGATCAACTTCTCGGTCAACGGCACGCGGCGCAATTCGATCAACTTCCTCGTGGACGGCGTCAGCAACACCGATGTCGGCTCGAACATCACGCTCCTTTCGATTCCGACCGTTGACTCGATTCAGGAGTTTCGCGTCATCACCTCTGTCCCGACGGCCGAGTTCGGGCGCTCCGGCGGCGGCGTGGTCAATCTGGTCACGCGCGGCGGCGGGCGCGACTTTCACGGCACGGCCTACGAGTTCCTGCGTAACGACCGGCTCAATGCCAACAGCTTCTTCAACAACGCGAACGGCGTCTTTGGCCCGAACGATCAACAGGTGCGCCTCGGGCTGAATCAGGCGGGCGAAGCGCGCACGCCGCGCCCCAAACTGCGCTATAACAATTTCGGCTACCTGCTGAGCGGCCCCGTCTTCATCCCCGGCCACTACAACAAAGAACGCGATAAGACCTTCTTCCTCTTCTCGCAGGAATTTCGCCGCATCATTCGCGCGCCAAGCACCCTCTCGCCCATCACCGTGCCCAGCCTGCTCGAACGACAGGGCAACTTCTCGGAGGCGGGCAACCTGCCCATCATCGATCCACTGACCGGCGTGCAGTTCCCCGGCAACATCATTCCGCAGGAGCGCATCAACCCGGCCGCGCGCGCGCTGCTCAGCCTGTTCCCTGATCCGAATATCCCTTCGACCACAGTGGGGCGTGCGCCGAACCGCTTCGCTGCTACCACGCCCACGATCCAGAACACGCGGCAGGAGACGGTGCGAATTGACCACAACATCTCCGCGACCAATCGGCTGACGGGGCGCTACACGCGCGATCTCTCGCAGACGCGCGAGGTTGGCGGCCTCTTCTTTAACGCGGCCTTCCCGAACATTGCCACGACCGACACCAATGTGCCGGGCGACATCCTGGCTATCAGCCTGACCAGCAGTTTCGGGCCGTCCATTGTCAACGAGGCGACCTTCAGCTTCTCCGGCAACAAGATCACGACCGACCTGCTGGGCCGCTATAACGGCACTGATGTGACCGTCCCGAACCGCGAGTTGTTCACGCAGAACAATTCAGGTCTGCCGCCGGTTATCAACATCACGGGGTTGCAGGGCACGGGCGCACAACCCACGCTTGGGGCCGGGCAAATCTTCAACATCAAGTATCGCAACTGGAATCCGAAGGATAATGTGACGGTCGTCTATGGGCCGCACACGGTCAAGTTCGGCGGCGACGTAAGCTTCGAGTCGAAGGACGAGAACGCGTCCAACTTGACGCAAGGCACTTACAGCTTCACGGGCGTGGCCACGCGCGTCGGCGCAGCCAGTTCCTCCGGCATCGGCTTCGCCGACTTCCTGCTTGGTCGCGCGGGCGCTTACAGCGAGCCGGAGCGCGACGTGCTGCAAAACCTGCGTTTCGGGCGCACCGAGTTCTACATTCAGGACACTTGGAAGATGCGTCCCAACTTCCAACTCGACTACGGCATACGCTACTACCGCTACCGGCAGGCGCACGACGAGAACAACGTGCTCGCCACCTTCCTGCCGCGCCTCTACGACCCGCGCCGCGCGCCGACCTGCGCCAACGTCTCGTGCAGCCTGTTCGTCACCAACACGTTCGATCTGACCAACGGCTTCGCCTACGCCGGGCAGAACTCGCCCTACGGCCGCCGCGTGCAGAAGAACGACACGAACGATTGGGGCCCGCGCATCGGCTTCGCGTGGGATCCGCGCAACAATGGCAAGACCGTGCTGCGCGGCGGCTACGGTGTCTATTATGATCAGGCGCTCGTCGGCATCGTCGAGCAGAACTCGTTCACGACGCCGCCCTTCAACAACTCGATCAGTCTGACGGGGACGTTCGCCGCCCCGATCCCATTCGGCAATCCGAACGGGATCAACGCCGCCGCCACGCGCGGCAATCTCGGCACGGTCAACGCGACGACCGCGCCCTTCGTCACGCCCGTCATCCAGCAATGGTCGCTCACGTGGCAGCAGGAGCCGTTCCGCAACGCCGTCTTCGAGATCGGCTACTCCGGCTCGGCCGGCAACCACCTGATCCGGCCCGTTGACATCAACGCGCCCACGCCGCAGGAAATCTTAGCGGCGGCGCGCGGCGTGGCCGGCTGCGACACGGCGCTCGCGGCGGCGAATAATCCGCTCAACTGCATCAACCTCGCGCGCCCCTATCGCGGCTTCGGCTCGATCACCGACCGGCAGACGACCGCGACTTCGCGCTATCACGGGCTGCTCAGTTCCTTCCGCATGACGCCGACGCACGGGCTGACGGCGCAGCTCGCCTACACTTGGTCAAAGAGCATCACGGATGCGACCAACGACCGCGATGCCATTGACGTGCCGCAGATTCGCACCAACTTCCAGTTGGAGCGCGCCGTCTCAAGGCTCGACCGCACGCACGTCTTCGTCGCCAGCTACGTCTATGAAGTGCCGGCCTTCCATTCCGGCTTTGCCGCCAGCACGGCCGGGCGGCTGCTCCTAAGCGGCTGGGAACTCGCCGGCATCACAACGGCGCAGACGGGCCTGCCGCTCAACCGCGTCGTGCAGGGCACGGCCACGTTTGCGCGCGGCAGTCGGCCGAATCTCCTGAGCGACCCGACGGAGAACATCCCCGTCAATCCGAACGGCGGTATCCCTTACGCCTTTAACCCGCTCGCGTTCCGCCCGTCGGCGGTCGGCGAGATCGGCACGGCGGGGCGCTCGCCCTTCCGTTTCCCCAGCCAGTTCTTCACCGACCTGAACGTGACGAAGAATCTCAACTTCACCGAGCGTTACCGCATGCAACTGCGCGCCGAGTTCTTCAACATCTTCAACAAGACGATCTTCAACGACGTGTTCCAGACGATCCCTGATCGTTTGCCGACCGATGCGGCGTTCAACAGCATTCAGAATCTGAGCGCCATTACGCAGTTCGGTCAGTTCTTCTCGACGCGCGACCCGCGTCAGATTCAACTCGGCCTGAAGTTCTACTGGTAAGGCCCTTTGACAAATGCGCGCGGGCGCAGCAAGCAAGCGTCCGCGCCTTAAACCAAAGAAGACCGAAGCCCTGCGCCGCAATCACACGTCCGGCGCAGGGCTTCGGTCTTTTTGTCGTAGGTTCGCGCGCCCTTGCGCCTTCGCTTCAGGGCTTCTGCCCGTTGACCCGCGCTTCAAAATCTTTGCGTGCGCGTGCGCTCGCGGCCCGCGCGGACGCAAAGGCGCGCTCGGCGTCCGTGCGCTTTCCTGCCGCCATGTAGGCGCGACCCAGCAGCGCGTGTGCATCGGCCCAATCGGGGCTGAGTTTCACCGCGCGCTCCAACACTTCGACGGCGCGCGCCGGCTCGTGCTGTTTAAGCAGCGTCTGCCCCAGCGCGGTGAGCGCGAGATAAAAGTCGGGCGCTGCTTCGACGACGCGCGCCAGCAACGCGGCTGCTTCCGCCAGCCGGTTCTGGCGCAGGTAGATGAGACCGAGATGATAACGGGCGAGCACCATGTCCGGGTTGATGCCAAGCTCGCGGGCAAATTCCGTCGCCGCCGCGTCTGGCTCGCCGCGCTTCAGGAGCGCCGCCCCGAGCGCGTAGTGCGCTTCCGGTAGCGCAGGATCAAGTTCGACCGCGCGGCGAAACTCTGTGAGCGCCGGTTCGGAATCGCTCACGTCGTCGAGCGCCTCGCCGTAGCGCAGATGCGCACGCGCCGACTCAGGCGCAACTTGCACGAGCCGGCCCAGCCGCTCGGCCGCCTGCCGGTACTGCTTCAGCCGCAGGTAGCATTCGCCGAGCGCGAGCAGCGTGGCTTTGTCCGCCTCGTTGCGTGCGCGCAGCCACTCGAACTGTTCGGCAGCGGCGGCAAACTGCTCACGCGCGACGAATGACAGCGCCAGCAGTTGCCGCGCCTGCGCGTTCGTCTCGTCCAGCGTAACGGTGCGTGTGAGCGCCGCGCCGGCCTCGGTGTAACGACCGGCGCGAAAGAAGGTGATGCCGAGATTGAGATGCGCGGCCGTTAGTTGCGGCGCAAGCTCGGCGGCGCGTTGAAACGCCGCGATAGCCTGCTCCGTTTGCAGCAGGCGGTTGTACGTCACGCCGAGATTGACCAGCAACTCGGCGCAACGCGGCGCATGTTCGAGCGCCGCCTGATAGCTCGCGAGCGCGCCCGGCCAATCGGCACGCGCTTCGGCCGCGGCCGCCGTCGAGAATTGCTGCTCGGCCCCGGCGCAGGTTTGCGGCAGCGCCTGCTGCGCGCGCACGACGGCCGTCGCCAGTAAAAACAGCCCGCCGAGCGGCGCGAGGCGGCGCAAGCGGGTCACAAACCTTGCTCTGTTAGACGAACTGATCATTTACGATGCAGCGCGACAGGCGCTCGCGGACGCACGGCATCATAGAAGACCGCGACTTGATCGGCCAAGAAGCGAATCATACGATAAGCGCCGCATGCGCTAAGTCGCAGCGACCAACAAGCGCACAGTCGCTCGACGGCGCGCAAGCGAAGCAGAGGCTATGACAGATAACAGTAACGAAAGCCGCGCCCTCATGCTGCGCGGCGCAGTCAGCGCGGGTCTGGATAGCGAGACGACGCAGACGCTCTGGCTTGAGCGCGGGCACATCGCGCGCATCTACGCGCCCGGCGCGAGCGTCCCCGCGCACGCCGCCGAAGTGTTCGACCTCGAC
>DASVQA010000216.1:0-15591 GCA_036389375.1 Pyrinomonadaceae bacterium
GATTCCGGTTCGCGGGCAGTGCGACATTCTGATCACCGGCATTCCGGATATTTCACCGTACAACGTTTACTCGATACTGAATCCGCTGCTGGTCCAGGTGATGGCGCTGGGTTATCACTTCAACTTCTATCGCAACAAGCCGCTGCTGAAAAAGGGCGGCGTGCTCATACTCCATCACCCCTGCTACGACGAGTTCGATCACAACTTTCACCCGTCCTACATCGAGTTCTTCAACCGCCTGCTGCCCGAATCGCGCGACGCCTTCTACCTGCGCGAGAAGTACGAGCGCGAGTTTGCGACGAACCCGTCCTACGTCGAGATGTACCGGCGCGGCAACGCCTATCACGGCGCGCACCCCTTCTTCATGTGGTACTGGGGCGAGAACGGTCGCCAGCACGTCGGGCGCGTCATTGCCGCCGGCGCAGAGAACGCGCACGTGCCCGAACGCATGGGCTGGGAGCGCGCCGACAACCTGACCGAAGCCATCGCCATGGCCCGCAGCTACATGGGCCGCTCCGCCGAGATCACGATGCTGCACCAACCCGTGATTGCGCTCTGCGAAGTGGAGTAGAATGACGAACCGATGAAACTGTCGCCCACAGAGATCTATCAAGGCCGCCGGATTTTTCTGATCGGCAGCACGGGCTTTCTCGGCAAAGTAACGCTGAGCATGCTCCTGCACCGCTTTCCGAATATCGAGCGCGTGTACGTGACGGTGCGCGCACGCTCGGCCGCCGAATCCGAGACGAGATTCTGGGAGCACGTCATCACCGCGCCACCCTTCGAGCCGCTGCGCGAGCGTTACGGGAGCGCGTTCGAGGGCTTCATCCGCGATAAGGTGCAGGTGGTCGGCGGCGACATCGGCGATAAGGATTTAGGGCACAGCGAAGCGGACGCGCAGCGCATCGCCGACGACATTGACATCATCATCAACAGCGCGGGCAACGTCACGTTCAATCCGACGCTTGAGAGTGCGCTCAGGACAAACGTGGTCGGCACGCAGAACGTGATCGCGTTTGCGAAACGGATGAAGCGGCCGGCGCTGGTACACGTTTCGACCTGCTTTGTCGCGGGCAATCGTTCCGGCCCCGTGTGGGAGAGCGATCCGGTGCTCGGTTATTTTCCGCGCCGCGACGAGTTGCCCGACGTGGAGTTCAACGTAGCGCAGGAGATCAGGGACTGTGCAAAGCTGGCGGAGCGTGTGCGCGACGAGGCGCGCGATGCGCTGCAAGCCGCGCGCTTCCGCGAGCAGGGGCGCAAGCGTTTGATCGAAGAAGGGCGCGACCCCGACGATCTGGACGCGATGGGGTTGGCCGTTGCGCGCGAGCGCAAGGTGTGGACGCGCACGCGCCTGACGGAGCTTGGCATCGAGCGCGCCGAGTGGTGGGGCTGGCCGAACATCTACACTTACACGAAGAGTCTGGGCGAGCAACTGGTCGCCGCCGAGCAAGGCATCGTGCGTGCGATTGTGCGCCCCAGCATCGTCGAATCGGCCATCAATTATCCCTTCCCCGGTTGGAACGAAGGCTTCACCACGACTGCGCCGCTCATCTTCATCGCGCTCAAAGGGCAGACGCAGATTCCCGTTAACGACAAATTAGTGCTCGACATCACGCCCGTCGATCAGGTCGCGGCCGTGATGCTCGCCGTGACCGCAGAGGCGCTGGTGCAGGAGCCGCGCCTCGTCTATCAGGCGGCGACCGGCGACGCCAACCCGAACGACATGCGCCGCATCGTCGGTCTCGTCGGTCTCTACAAGCGCAAACATTTTGCGGAGAAGGAGAGCGGCTTTAAGTTCGTCAACGAGCTTGCGGGCCGGATGGAAGCGCGCCCGGTCACGCCTTCGCGCTTCGACAAGACCTCGACGCCGATGGTGCATCGGGCGGCGCAGCAGGCGACGAAACTGCTCGACCGCGTGCGCCCGCGCTGGGGCGGCGGACGCGTGACAGACATCATTGACCGCGCGAAAGAGTCGGTCGAACGGCTCGAAGAGGTGACGCGCGAGACGAAGGAGGCGTTTGAACTGTTTCGCCCCTTCATGGTGGACAACGCTTATATCTTCCGCGCCGACAACGTGCGCTCGCTCTTTGCGCGCTTCCGCAAGGACGAGCGCCACCTGCTGGCGTGGCATCCCGAACAGTTCGACTGGTACGACTACTGGATGCACGTCCACTTCCCCGGTCTGAAGCAGTGGGTCTTCCCGCAGCTTGAAGAGGACATGCGCAAGCAGGAGAAGCGCGTCTACACCTACCGCGACCTGCTTGAGTTGTTCGAGACTTCGACCAAACGCTACGCCACGCGCGTCGCCATGCGAATCGAGCGCGACGGGCAGAAGGAGCAGTACACCTACGCAGACCTGCACGAACTGGCGACGCGCGCCGCCGCCTTCTTCGCCAGCGAAGGCGTAAAACTGGGCGACCGCGTGATGCTCCTCAGTCACAACGCGCCCGAATGGGGCATGACCTACTTCGGCGTGCTCAAAGCGGGCGCGACCTGCGTGCCGCTCGATCCTGAAAGCATGACGGGCGAAGTGGTCAACTTCGCCCGCGCCAGCGGCGCAACGGGTCTCGTCATCAGCGCCGAGATGGGCGAACAGCATCCCGATCTGGTCGAACGTTTGCAGGAAGAGGGACTGACGACCACGCGCGTCTGGCGCTTTGAAGAGGTGTTCGCGCTGCCGCCGCAAGCAGTCGAGGATGAGCGCATCGCGCTGTTGCCGACGCGCGTGCAAGCGCAGACGGTGGCCTCGCTCATCTTCACGTCGGGCACGACGGGCCAGCCCAAAGGCGTCATGCTCTCGCACAAGAACTTTGCGAACATGGTCTCGATGCTCGCCAGCGTCTTTGACATGACGACGCGCGACGGCGTGCTCTCCGTGCTGCCGCTCCATCACACGTTTGAATTTTCGACCGGCTTCCTGACGCCCTTGAGTCGCGGCGCGCAGATCACTTATCTGCCCGAACTAACCGGCGAAGAACTGGCGCGCGCCATCAAGAACGGGCACGTCACCGGCATGGTGGGCGTGCCCGCGCTGTGGGAACTCCTGCACCGCCGCATCATGAACCGGCTGCGCGAGCGCGGCGAGTGGGTCGGGGGTGTGGCCGACGCGCTCATCGCCGCCAACAGTTGGCTGCGCGATAACACGCCGCTCAATCTCGGTCAGGTCGTCTTTCGCCCGATTCACACGGGTCTCGGCGGGCGCATACGTTACCTGATTAGCGGCGGCTCGGCCTTGAACGAACAGGTCAAGAAGGACTTTCACGGTCTCGGCTTCACGATCCTCGAAGGCTACGGCTTGACCGAGGCTTCGCCCGTGTTGACCGTGACGCGCCCGGCGAACAAGTTGAACGCGTCGAGCGTCGGGCGCGCTGTGCCCGGCGTCGAGGTGAAGATCGTCGAGGCGGACGACGCCGGCATCGGCGAAGTCGTCGCGCGCGGCGCGAATGTGATGCTCGGCTACTACAACAACGAGGATGCCACCCGCGCCGTCCTCGTCAATCGCTGGCTCTACACAGGCGATCTGGGGCGGCTCGACGACGACGGCAATCTATATCTCGTCGGGCGCTCGAAAGACATCATCGTTGATACGAACGGCAAGAACGTCTATCCGGACGAGATCGAAGAACTCTACGCGAATTCGCCCTACATCAAGGAGCTGAGCGTCGTCGGGTTGCCCGATTCTTTAGGCGAGAAGGTCGCGTGTATGGTCGTGCCCGATTACGACTACGACATCGCGCTCCCGCGCACAGAGGTGCGTCACAAGATCGAGGAGCACTTCAAGGACGTATCCTCGGCGCTGCCCTTCTTCAAGCGCGTTAAGACGCTGCACTTCTGGGACGGCGACCTGCCGCGCACCGCCACGCGCAAGGTCAAACGGCGCGAAGTGGTCGCCGCCATGCAGGTACTCGAACAGAGTACCCGCCGGTTGGCAAGCGCAGGTGTGACGGAGGAACACGCGGCGAAAGATAAGAGCGCGACGTGGCTGATTGACATCGTCGCCACCGTCGCCAACCGCCCGCGCGCGGAGCTTAGTTTCGACACGCGGTTGAGCGATCTCGGCTTCGACAGTTTGATGTACGTCGAACTCGCCAGCGCCATCGAGCAGGCCGGCGGCACGCTCAAATCGCCGGACACGTTGACCGAAGTGCGCGACCTGAGAGAGTTGGCGAGCGTCGTCTCGCGCCAGACGGGCGCGGAGCATGAGCGCATCGAAGAACATCGCGCGGAGACGCGCAAAGAGACGGACGAGATTCACGTCCCGTCGCTTGTGCGCACGGTGGGCAACAAGGGTTTGGACGTGTTGCAGCGCACCTTCTACGAGCGCGTGCTGAACATGAAGTGCGAAGGCTGCACGAACGTGCCCGTGCATACAAACTTCATCGTCGCCGCCAACCACACGTCGCACCTCGACACAGGGTTAATCAAGATGGCGCTCGGCCCTGCGGGTCGAGACCTCGTCGCGCTCGCGGCGGCCGACTACTTTTTCGACAACAAGTACAAGCGCGCCTACATGTATAACTTCACCAACACCGTGCCGATTGAGCGGAGCGGCAGTTTGCGGAAGTCTTTGCGGCACGCGCTCTCGTTCCTTGAGCGCGGCTACAACGCGCTCCTCTTCCCCGAAGGCACGCGCAGCCTGACGGGCGAGTTGGCGGAGTTCAAACCCGTGCTCGGCTTCCTCGCGCTGACGGCGCAGATCGGCATCCTGCCCATCTACGTCTATGGCACATACGAGGCGCTGCCGAAGGGGTCGAACATGCTCCGCAGCCGCGACGTGGGCGCGCGCGTCGGGCGCTTCCTCTCGGCTGAAGAGTTGGCGACGATGACGAAGGGCATGGCCAAGTCAGACGCCTACCGCCTGATCGCGGCCTTTGTCCGCCACGAGATCGAGAACCTGCGCGACGGGACGCGCCACACCTTCGACGCGAACACCTTGCGCCGTCGTTGGCGCGCGGAGCGGCGCGGTCATACGCCCGAAGACGCAGCCCCGCCAACCACTGACGAAGTAACTGCGGCCGGAGACTAAAAAGACAGCGACAAGTGACAGGTGCCGAGTGCCGAGTTAAAAACCTTGTCTCTTGCTCGCCACTTGTCACTGCACTTTTATGGTTACGACAAGCAAGCGCGCGCCGCGTAAGGCGGCGACTAAAAGTAAGCCGGCGACGAAGAAAGCTGTGCCTAAAGGTGCGGCGAAGAGTGCGGGAGCAAAGACCACCGCGCTTGTGCGGCGCGCCGTGCCGGTGACGCTCGTCACGGGCGGGACAGGTTTTTTAGGCGCTCATCTGGTGCGGCAGTTGGTCGCGGCGGGTGAGCAGCACGTGCGCGTCTTTGCCACTTCAGCGCCCGCATGGCTTGGCGAGTTGGGCGTGGAAGTGGTGACCGGCTCGCTCCTGAACGCGGGCGAGGTCGAGCGCGCGGTGGCGAACGTCGGCGCGATCTATCATCTCGCGGGGCGCGTGTCGCGTGCGCGTGAGGATGCGCCGGAGATGTATGCGCTGCACGTTGACGGCACGCGGCTACTCTGTCAGGCGGCGCGCGCGGCGGGCGCGCGCCGCCTCCTGCTCGTCTCGACGAGCGGCACGCTCGCGGTCTCGGAGGATGCAGACATGCTGCCCGACGAGCATGCGCCCGCGCCGCTCGACATCATTTCGCGCTGGCCCTACTACGCGAGCAAGTTCTATCAGGAGCGCGTCGCGTTGGAACACTTCACGGGCGCTGACCTGCGCCTCGTCATCGTCAACCCAAGCCTGCTGCTCGGCCCCGGCGACGAGCGTCTGAGTTCGACTAAAGTGGTGCTCGATTTTCTCGCGCGCAAGCTTATGAGCGTGCCGTCGGGCGGTCTGAGTTTCGTTGATGCGCGCGACGTGGCGGCGGTGCTGCCGGCGGCGCTTGAGCGCGGCGCGCATGGTGAGCGCTTCCTGCTCGGCGCGGCCAACTGGTCGTTCGCCAAATTCTTCGACCGGCTGGAACGGCTAACGAAAGTGGCCGCGCCGCGCTTCTCGCTGCCTTCGCGCCTCGCCGTCTCCGGCGCGCACGCACTCCACTCGCTCTATCGTCACTGGCAACTCGCGCCGCCCGTCAAACCCGACGAGGTCGAGCAGGCGGAATATTTCTGGTATCTGGATGCGACGAAGGCGCAACGCGAACTCGGCTTCGTGCCCCGCGACCCGCAAGAGACTTTGCAGGAGACGGTCGCTTACGTGCGCGCGCACTTCCTCGGTCAGGGCGCGTTCGCCTGAGCGAGCTTAAGCAACCACCATCAAGCCGGCACGCGCACACGCAGCGCGCCCGGTCTGATCGCAAAACTCGCCGGCAGTTTGCCGACCAACTCGCCATCCACCTCAAGCGTCACGGTCACACTCTCTGCGGCGGCGCGAACAGTAACGCGCGTCGCGTGCGCGTGATGGACTTGTTGCATGCCGAGGTGCGTGCCGAGATAGAGTTTATAGACGTTGGTGAGGATCGTCGTGGTGTCGAGGTCGCCGAGCGCGACCACGTCGAACAGCCCGTCGTTTAGCTTTGCCTCCGGCGCGATCTTCATGCCGCCGCCGAAGAAGCGCGCATTCGCCACGCATAGATTAGCGACGGTGAGACGGCGCTCCGCTCTGTCGTCAAGTTGTACGCGCAGGCTCGGCTTCTTGAAACTGAGGGTCGTCTGCAAAGCGGCGGCGGCAAACGAAGCCTTCCCACCGAGCACGCGCGCCGCCCCTTGCGGCAGCCAACTGTCCAGCTCGCCCTTCACGCGCCTGACCACCTCGCCGCCCATCCCGCACGACGCCACGTTCAGGAAATAGCGCACCTCGTTTGCGCCCGCGTGGTTTATGTACTCCGCGCGGCCCACGTCAAGCAATTGCGTGTGCCCGTTACGCAGCGCCGCGGCCACATCGGCCGCGCGCGCGGGCAGGCGGAGCGTGCGCCGGAAATCGCCGCCCGTGCCGCTTGGGAGCACGCCCAGTTCCGCGTCTGCGCCCGCCTCAAGTATGCCGTTCGCCACTTCTGAAATCGTGCCATCACCGCCGCACGCAATGATGAAGCGGCGGCCCGCCTGCGCCTCGCGCGCCGCGATGCGTTGAGCATCGCCCGGCTCGCCGGTGAAGGCGCAGGCGAACGGCCCGAAGTGCGCGCGCAGGTCGCTCGCCAACTGCGGCCACGCTTTACCTGTTGCGCCGCCGGCTGAGGTCGGATTGATGACGACCAATGGCAGGGTCATAAAGTCGGCAGTTGCATCATCAAAGCGCTGGCGCTTGGCATGTTAACGCTGCCCGGCAGCCATCGTGCTGCGCTCGCTCGGCTCTGCGTAGAGCGCGCGATCCTGTTCGCCGAGCGCGGCGATCTGCGCCATGACGAAATCGGCGATCTCTTTGTGTGTGCGCAGGCGGTCGGGTTTCGTTTTGAATGCGGCGAAGTCGATCAGCGGGCCGAAGTGTATGCGGACGGGCGGGCCGCCCGTCCAGTTGCCAAGAATCTGGCGCGGCAGATCGTTGCCCAGCCCCGCGATGAAGACCGGGATCACCTGCGGGTCGGCCTCTTTGATGACGCGCCCGATGCCGGGCTGCGGGCGCAGGTAGCTGTACGGGTCTGCGCCCTTGTTGCGCGTGCCTTCCGGGTGGAAGCCGATCACATGCCCCGCGCCGTGCTGGCACAGGTCAACCAGACGGCGCACAGAGAACTTGTCAAACTCGCGCTTGTCCACGAGCGGTTTATCGCCGCCCGCGAAGAAGGGCGGATACATAGACCACCAGCCCATGATGAAGTTGACGAACATCCCCAACAGCGATTCGTAGAAGAAGCGCCCGCGCACGGGAAAGAACAGTTTCTTCCGCCATCTGGTGCGGCGGAACAGTTCGGCCGAGACAACATACATGTCGAAGAACGAACGATGATTGGCGACCAGCAGCAGCGGGCGTTCGTGGTCAATCGCTTCGACGTGCGCCAGCCCGTAGACGTTCATCAGGTTGTAGGTGGCGAGCCTGATCCAACCCGCGCCGAGCGTGCGCTGGCAAGCCGTCCAGAAACGCTTCCACGCGCCTGCGTTCATCCGGTGCGTCACGCGAAACGCGAACCGCTCCATCGGCGCAAGCACCGCGAGTTCCTGCCGGGTCGGCGTACACGCGCTCAAGGCCACGTCTGTGCGCTGGTCGTCGAAGGCTGGCCGCGGGGGGCTGGTTCCGAGTTCGGGCAGCGACATACGCGTTCAAGCTTTAAGGCACAGTTAACTGGCGGACGATGGCAGACGCCAACATGAGCGAGCGTAAGGACGAGTCCGATTGTGCGCGCTCGCCCGGCCTAGTCTTTCAGTCTATCGAAAAATACTTGGCCTGTTCGTGATGCACGATGATAGCCGAGGTAGATTGCTCCGGCTCTAGCTGAAACTCTTCGGAGAGCGTCACGCCGATGCGCGCCGGGTCGAGCAACTCGAAGAGTTTTGTCTGGTCTTCAAGGTTCGGGCACGCAGGATAACCGAAGCTGAAACGCGAGCCTTGATAGCCTTGCTGAAACAGCTTCGGCAGTTCCGGCGCATCGCGTTCGGCGATGCCGAGTTCGGCGCGGACGCGTTTGTGCCAGAGTTCGGCGAGGGCTTCGGCTGCCTCGACGCTCAGACCGTGAAAGTAGAGATAGTCGGCGTACTTGTCGGCCGCGAACAGTTCGTGCGCGTACTCGCTGGCGCGGCGGCCGACGGTGACGAGTTGGAACGCGACCACGTCCATGCGGCCGGAATCCTGCGCGGCAAAGTAGTCGGCGAGACACAGGCGCTTGCCCGCCGGCTGGCGCGGGAAGGTGAAACGCATGCGCTCGGTGCGCTCGTCGTCGTGATAGACGACGAGATCATTACCCGCAGATTGACACGGGAAATAACCATAAACCACTTGCGGCGTCAGCAACGCTTCGCGGGCAGACCGCGCCTTCAGTTCCTCGTAGATCGGGCGCACCTTATCTCGTACGATGGCGCGATACTCTTCCGCCGGCCGGCTGCCCTGTTTGAACTGCCACTGACCTTTGAACAACGCCGTCTCGTTGACGAACGCGAACACATCCGCGAGCGGTATGTCCGCGACGACGCGCGCACCGTAGAAGGGCGCGGGCGGAATCGCCACGTCGGCGCGCACGTCGGAGCGCCGCGTATGCGTCGTGTCCGCCGTTGAGCGGAGAATGCCGCGCGGGCGCGCCGGGCGGCGCAGGCCGAGTTTGGCCTCTTCACCGATCAGGTCTTCGGCATCTGCGGCCGCGCCGTCGCCGCCGTCTGCGCCCGCCGCGTGTGCTTTCGCCTGCGCGGGTTCCGCTTCGGCGGGCGTTTTGCCGGCCAGCAAGTCCATCGTGTGCAGCCCGTCGAAGGCGTCGCGCGCGTAGAACAGCCGCGCCTGATAGAGCGTCTTCAAATCCTCTTCGACGTAGCGGCGTGTGAGCGCCGCGCCGCCCAAAACGACCGGCACACGAAGGCCGCGCTCGTTCATCAACTCAAGATTCTCGCGCATGATCAAGGTGGATTTGACCAGCAACCCCGACATGCCGATGGCGTCCGCGCCATGTTCTTCGTAGGCGTTGAGAATGTTCTCAATCGGCTGCTTGATGCCAAGATTGATCACGCGGTAGCCGTTATTGGTCAGGATAATGTCCACGAGGTTCTTGCCGATATCATGCACGTCGCCTTTGACGGTCGCCAGAATCATCGTGCCCTTCGCGGTCGCCCCGCCCTTCTTCTCCATGAAAGGTTCGAGGAAACGCACCGCCGTCTTCATCACCTCCGCCGATTGCAAGACGAACGGCAACTGCATCTGCCCGCTGCCGAAGAGTTCGCCGACCGTCTTCATGCCGTCGAGCAGAATGTCGTTGATGATGTCGAGCGCGGCGTAGCTTTCGAGCGCCAGCCTGAGATTATCTTCCAGCGCAAGTTTCTCGCCGTCTATGATGTGGCGCTTCAGGCGTTCTTCGACGGGCAGATTCGCGTCCACCTGCTGCGTCTTTTTCGCCGTCACGCCCTCAAAGAGTTTTGTAAACTCCGTGAGCGGATCATAAGTGCAGATGTCGCCCTCGAACCGGCGCTCGTCGTAGATGAGTTGGCGCGCAACTTCGAGTTGGCGCGCTTCGATGCGGTTGAGCGGGACGATCTTGCTCGCGTTGACGATGGCCGCATCAAGCCCGGCCTCGACCGCTTCATGCAGGAAGACCGAGTTGAGCACGACGCGCGAGACGGGCGAGAGACCAAACGAGATATTGGAGACGCCGAGGATCGTGAACGCGCCGGGCAATTCCTGTTTGATGCGGCGCAGCGCGGCGATTGTTTCGGCGGCGTTGCGGCGATCCTCTTCGATGCCGGTCGAGATGGGCAGCGCCAGCGGGTCGAAGAAGATGTCTGTCGCCGCGAGGCCGAACTCTTGGGTCGCCTGTTCATAAGCGCGGCGCGCGATCTCCAACTTGCCGTCGGCGGTGCGCGCCATGCCCTGCTCGTCAATCGTGCCGATGACGACGCTTGCGCCGTAGCTCTGCGCGAGTTCAACGACTTTGCGAAAGCGCGGCTCGCCGTCCTCGTAGTTGGTCGAGTTCAGGATGCACTTGCCGCCCGCGTGTTGCAGCCCGGCTTCCATCTTCTGCCACTCGGTCGAATCGAACATGAGCGGGATGCGTACCTGCGTGACGAGGCGCGCGGCCAGTTCGTGCATGTCCGCTTCACCATTGCGCCCGACGTAGTCCACGTTTACGTCGAGGATGTGCGCGCCCTCGCGCTCCTGTGAGCGCGCGAGCGAAACGAGGCCGTCCCAGTCCTCCGCGTTCAGCAGGTCGCGCATCTTCTTCGAGCCGGAAGCGTTCACCCGCTCGCCGACGATCAGAAAGGAAGCATCCTGCACGTAAGGCTGCTGGATGTAGATGGACGAAGCGGCGGGCGTAAGGCGCGGGGCACGCTCCTTCGGCGTAAGGCGCTGCATCGCTTCGACCACCATCTTCAGATGTTCAGGGCGCGTGCCGCAGCAACCGCCGACCACGTTGACGCCGAAGTCGCGGGCAAAGTGGACGACCTGCGCGGTGAACGATTCGGGTGTCTCGCCGTAATGCTGCTGCCCATCTTTGACTTCGGGCAGACCGGCGTTCGGCAGCACGGAGACGGGCAGCGGCGCGTTCTCGCACAGATAGCGTATGCTCTCGGTCATGTGCTTCGGCCCCGTGCCACAGTTCATGCCGATCACGTCGATGGGAAAAGGCGCAAGCGCCGTCAGCGCCGCACTGATCTCCGTGCCGTTGAGCATCGTGCCGAAAATTTCAATCGTCACCTGCGCGATCACAGGCACGCGCCGCGCGTTTGCTTTGAAGTCCGCGAAGATGGCCGCGAGCGCGCCCTTGGTTTGCAGCAAGTCCTGACAGGTTTCGACAATGAGCAAGTCCGCGCCGCCATCGAGCAGACCGCGCACCTGTTCGGCGTAGGCGTCTTTGATCTCTTTGAACGTGATGTGGCCGAGCGTGGGCAGCTTCGTGCCCGGCCCGATTGAGCCGGCCACCCAGCGCGGGCGCTCTCTGGTTGAGAAGTCGGCGGCGACCCGTTTGGCCAGTTGTGCGGCGCGCAGGTTTAGCTCGTAGGCCATCTCGGCGATGCCGTACTCGGCAAGGACGACCGGTGTGCCGCCAAACGAGTTCGTCTCGATCACGTCGCAGCCTACGTCCAGAAAAGCGGCGTGGACGTGTTCGACGGCGGCGGGCCGGGTGATGAGCAGATACTCCGGGCAGCCTTCAAATTGCGGCCCGCCGTAATCGTCCACCGTCAGATTCTGTACCTGTAGATTCGTGCCCATCGCGCCGTCGAAAACGACGATGCGATCCTTTAACGTGGCGAGAAAACTGTTCATCCGTTCGTGCCTCGTGCTGTCTTGAAGCGGGAAACTTGCCCGCATAAGTTAAGCCCCGCGCTAAACAACGCGGGGCCGCGAAACTCGCCAGAGAGCCTGTTTGCGGGCGGTCGCCTCACACCGGGCGACAAGGGCCGAGCTGTTTAGCTGCTTGTTTTACGTGGCCGCAAGTCGCCTTAACTCACCACGTTTATGCGCAGCCGTTATTGAAACACCGCCGCGCGAGGCGTGTCAAGATAAGAACCAACCACTACCTCGTGCGCTTAAGTCTTGACTTTAGACCGCCGCTCGCTTACAAAAGGGCAAAAATGAACCTTCGCAACGCCTTCGGCTACCGCACGCGCCGCAGACTACTGAGCGCCGGCCGCCGCCACGATCTCGCATTCCTCGCTGGGCTGTACCATACCGACAAGCACCCGGCACAGGGGCACAACTACGCCGCGCACTACCAGCGACACTTCGCCCCATTACGGCGCTCGGCGCGAGTAGTAGTAGAGATCGGCGTTGGCGGCTACGAGAACACGAAGGGCGGCGGCTCGTCGCTGTGGCTGTGGGAAGATTATTTCCCGCAGGCGCGGATTTACGGTATCGATCTGTATGACAAGTCCTGGCTTAATCGTGGGCGCGTTAAAACCTTTCAAGGCGATCAAGCTGATGTTGATTTCCTGCGCCGCGTGGTCGAGCAGACCGGGCCGCCTGATATAGTCATTGACGACGGCTCGCATAAGAACGCGCACGTCATTACGTCGTTTCGTGTCCTGTTCCCGGCGCTGAAGGATGGCGGAATTTACGCTATTGAGGACTTGCAAACCTCTTACTGGGTAGACGTGGCGGGGGTGGAGTGGGGCGGCTCGCCAGACTTAAGGGCTCCGCACACCTCTATGGCATTCTTGAAATCGCTGGCCGACGGGCTGAATTATCAAGAATTTGTTGGGGATTATGAGCCGAATTATTTTGATAAGCACGTGACATCGTTGCACTTCTATCACAATCTAGCATTCGTACACAAAGGACTCAACGACGAGCCGGGTAGCTTTCTGCTGGGCCGCGCGCCGAGACCCTCTCTCTACGGGTGACGGTATTCAGTGTGAGGCGCGGTCAGGCACGGCGAGGCGGGGCACGGCGAGACAAGGAATGAGCGGCGCAAGGGTAGTGTCCTAATCTTGTGGTGTTAGGGTCTGTAAAATGATGCTTGCTTATGGTAGCCTTGAAATATGGCTCAGACAAAATCAAAAACAGACCGTGACGAGATAACTTTGGCGCGGTTAATCTTCGATGAAATTGTCGACGAGTCGGAGCGCGAGGAGACGCCCAAAAAAAGCGCGTTGCTGATAATTTCACTGGTGCTCCACTGAATGTTGCGCGCCCGCTTCCGTTATGCGACGAGCGATCTATCCCGGTTCATTCGACCCGGTCACAAACGGACACCTCGACATTATCGAACGCGGCTGCAAGCTGTTCGATGAGATCGTCGTCGCCATCGTCGTCAACCCGCACAAGCAGCCCCTGTTTACGGTCGAGGAGCGGCGCGAGTTGTTGACCGAAGTACTGACGGAACTGAGCGGCGGCGCGTGCCGGCTGCTGGTGGAAGATTTCGAGGGGCTGTTGATGGAATATGCCGCCGCGCGGCAGGTCGCCGCCATCGTGCGCGGCATCCGCGCGTTCTCCGACTATGAATATGAGCTACAGATGGCGCTGATGAACCGGCGGCTTGAGCCGCGCATTGAGACGGTCTTTATGATGCCGGCCGAGGCTTATTCCTACGTCAGTTCGCGGCTCGTCAAAGAGGTCGCGCAGCTTGGCGGCTCGATCAAGGGACTTGTGCCGGCCGTGGTCGAAGCGCGTATGCAGGAGAAGTTCGGTCGCAGTTGAAGACCGAACCAGATATGTCTACGGTTCGATGTTATAATTCGTTGGCCTCTTCACGCAGGCGTGAGCGCCCGCAAGCGCGACTCACGTAGTGGCAGATCGAACAACGGAGGAAGAACGCGATGCCAAGAGGTGACAAGAGCAGTTACACCGACAAGCAGAAACGACAGGCTGAACATATCGAAGAGGGTTACGAGCAACGCGGCACGTCGAAGGAGGAAGCCGAGCGGCGCGCGTGGGCGACGGTCAACAAAGAGACGGGCGGCGGCAAAAAGAGCGGCTCCGGACGCGGGCAAGCGACGAACAAGGGGCCGGCCAAGAAGGGCGGCCAAAAAGGCGGACAGAAAAGCGGCCAGAAAGGTAGCAGCAAGAAGGGCGGCAGTAAGAAGGGCGGCAGCAAGAAAAGCAGTTAGCGCGCCGCAGGTTTAAGCGACTCGGGCCTTGCACACGAGCCACGCAGCCCGCGTCGCCCGTGCAATCGCTGATTGTGATCAATAACTGTTGCGCGCGTGCATAAACGTCTCCGGCGCTTAAAGCACGCAAGGTTTGTCTGAAGTAGCATGACTAAAGTCGCGGCCCAAAGTTTTCCGCTCTCGCCGAACGTGGCGCGGCTGCGCGCTTCGGCGACGCTTGCGGCCATGCAGAAGGCGCTGGCGTTGCGCGCGGCAGGCGCGGATGTGGTTGATTTCGGCGCGGGCGAACCGGACTTCGACACGCCGCCGCACATCAAGCGCGCGGCCATCGCGGCGATCAATGAAGGCAAAACGAAATATACCGCGACGGGCGGCACGCGTGCGCTGCAAACCGCGATCATCAACTACTACGAGCGTGCGTTCGGCGCGCGCTACGATTACCCGGAGGTGATGGCGACGGCGGGTGGCAAGCAGGCGATCTTCAACGCGGTTGCCGCGCTCGTGGGGCCGGGCGACGAGGTGCTCGTCGCCCGGCCCTACTGGGTCTCTTTCCCCGAGATGGTCACGTTCGCCGGGGCGACGCCCGTGCTTATTGACACGGAAGAGACCGGCTTTCATCTCACCGCCGAGCAGGTGGCGCGGGCCACGACACCGCGCACCAAACTCATCATCATCAACTCGCCGTCGAACCCGGCGGGGCGCGTCATTCCGTCCGCAGAGTTTCGCCGCATCCTCGAAGTCTGCGCCGAACGCAACGTGTACGCGATCTCGGACGAGTGCTATCTGCATTTCGTGTACGAGCCGAACCGCGTGTTCAGCGTGGCGAGTCTGCCGCCGGAGTTGCGCGCGCGCGTGTGCATCGCCGGTTCATTCTCGAAGACCTACGCGATGACGGGCTGGCGTATAGGCTACGCGATTGCGCCGCCCGCGTGGCTCGCCGCGATGCTCAAAGTACAGGGCCACTCGACGAGCAATCCAAACTCGGTGGCGCAGGAGGCGGCCGTCGAAGCGTTGAACGCCTCGCAGGACTGCGTGGGCGAGATGCTGGCCGAGTACGGCCGTCGGCGCGCATGGCTCACAGAGGCGCTCGCGGGGATTCCCGGCTTTCATTGCTTCGAGCCGGAGGGCGCGTTCTACGCGTTTCCCGATGTGCGCGGGTGTCTGCGCGGCGCTGTGCGCACGTCCGGCGCGTTCGCCGAGAAACTTATTGACGACGAACTGACGGTTGTGACCGACGGCGCGGGCTTCGGCGCGGAAGGCTTTATCCGCATCTCTTACGCGACTTCGATGGAACGCTTGCAGGAAGGCGTGCGGCGCATCCGGCGCGTCGCGGAACAATGCGTACGCTAGATAAGGAAAGCAGCGGCGACAAAGAGGAAGGGGCGAAAAGCAGTTTCAGCTTTTCGCCCCTTCGGTTTTTAATTGCAGACCGGTTAGTAGATATTGAAGTTGTAGGAGATGACGACGTACTGCGA
>DASVQA010000217.1:0-31439 GCA_036389375.1 Pyrinomonadaceae bacterium
CATCGGCCGCACGCAGGAATTGATCTACCTCATCCGCGAACTCGAAGAGGAAAAGCGCATCCCTGTTCTGCCCGTACGGGTTGATTCGCCGATGGCGGCCGCCGCCACGCAGGTCTACAGCCACCGCACGGAGGAGCAGGACGAAGATTACGCGAGCGTACTTGCGCGCCGCATTCATCCTCTGCGGACACACTCCATGTTGACCGCTTCCTCGCGCGAAGAGTCGAAGCGCCTCAACGACGAACACGGCGCGCGCATCATCATCAGCGCCTCCGGCATGATGACGGGCGGGCGCGTCCTCCATCATGCGCGCCGCATCCTGCCCGACGAGCGCGCCACCATCATTTTCGTCGGCTACCAGGCCGCCGGCACAATCGGTCGGCGCATCTTAAACGGCGAGCGCGAAGTCTCCATCTTCAAACAGCCCGTCGCCGTGCGCTGCCGCGTCGAACAGATCGGCGGCTTCTCGGCGCACGCCGACTGGCAGGAAGTCCTGCGCTGGCTCAAAGACCTGCCCGCGCCGCCGCGCCGCGCCTTCACCACGCACGGCGAGCCGCAAGCCGCCGAAGCCATGGCCGAACACATACGTCAACGCTTCAACTGGCGCGTGGATGCGCCGCAATATGGCCAGCAGGTGGAATTGGCATAGAATGTTGCCAACTAAATAATCCTCACGGAGGTAAGCTGACCCATGAGCACGGATGACAGAATTCTCCGCCTCGAAAATGCGATGGCCACATTGGCAGAACTCTCGGCCAATCAAGAGGGACGCATCGCCCGGCTTGAAGAGTCAACCTTGCGCCTCGAAGAGTCAACGATGCGCATGCAGGAATCAATGGCGCGCATGCATGAATCGATGATGAGCATGCAGGGATCAGTGACCCACCTGCAAGAATCATTTGTCACACTGGTCGAACTGGTACGCAGTCAAGATGAAAGGCAAGATGAACTGCGCGCGGCGCAGGCTGAGTCGGAACGCAAGATCGCTGCGCTCGCCGATGCACACATTCGGACAGAGGACGCGCTGGCGCGGCTCACTGTGAAGGTGGATAACCTTGCCACAAAGGTGGATGTCATCATAGACATTATTCAGGGCGGGCTAAGCGGGCCGGCGGCCAAGTAAACTAAAGTGCATGTTCTTAGTTTAACCAGCTGTCGTGCTATACTGCGCGGTCAATTAAGCACACAAATCGTCATGTGAGGAGCAAGAGCGTTGAGCGTTCTGGTTGATAAAACGACGCGCCTCGTCGTGCAGGGCATCACCGGCAAAGAGGGCACGTTCCACACGAAGCAGATGGTGGAGTACGGCACAAACGTCGTGGGCGGCGTGACGCCGGGTAAGGGCGGGACGACGCATGAAGGCGTGCCGGTCTTTAACACCGTCGAGCAGGCGGTCGAGGAGGCAGGCGCGAACGCGAGCGTGATCTACGTGCCGCCGCCGTTCGCGGCGGACGCGATTATCGAAGCAGCCGCCGCCGGCATCCCGCTCGTCGTTTGCATTACGGAAGGCATCCCGGCGCTCGACATGGTGCGGGTCAAACGCTTCCTGCAAGACACCGAGACGCGTCTCGTCGGCCCGAACTGTCCCGGCGTCATCTCGCCGGGCAAGTGCAAGATCGGCATCATGCCCGGCCACATTCACAAGGAAGGGCGCATCGGCGTCGTCTCGCGTTCCGGCACGCTCACCTATGAAGCCGTCGGCCAGTTGACCGCGCTCGGACTCGGCCAATCAACCGCCATCGGCATCGGCGGCGACCCCGTCGTTGGCACAACGCACAAGGACGCGCTCGCGCTCTTTGAAGCTGACCCGGAAACCGACGGTATCGTTATGATCGGCGAGATCGGCGGCACGGCCGAAGAAGAAGCGGCCGCTTACGCGCAAGCCAACGTGACGAAGCCCATCGTCGCTTTTATCGCCGGGCAGACCGCGCCGCCCGGCCGGCGCATGGGCCACGCGGGCGCGATCATCGCGGGCGGCAAGGGCACGGCCGCCGAGAAGATGCAGGCACTCACCGCCGCCGGGATCAAAGTTGTGCAGTCGCCCGCCGACATCGGCCAAGCGATGAAAGACGCGCTCGGCGCGACCGCGAGTGCCTAAAGTTCTACACACATCAAACTGAGGAACACTGAAAAGAATAATGTCGGAGCAAATCGGTAATCTCACCTTTGGCATCGTCAAGCCCGACGCGGTGCGGGCCGGACAGGCGGGCGCGATCATTCAACGGATCACGGACGGCGGTTTTAAACTGCGCGCCTTGAAGTTGATCCACATGACGCGGGCCGAGGCGGAAGGCTTCTACGCGGTACACCGCGAGCGGCCGTTCTTCGCGGGGCTGACGGAGTTCATGTCTTCGGGGCCGTGCATTGTAATGGCGTTGGAGAAGGCGGGCGCGGTCAAGGCTTGGCGCGACCTGATGGGCGCGACCGATCCGGCCAAGGCCGACGCCGGCACGCTGCGTAAAGAGTTTGGCGCGAGCTTGGGCGAGAACGCGGTGCATGGCTCGGACTCGGAAGAGAACGCGCGGATCGAAATCTCGTACTTCTTCAGCCAGCTAGAGCTAGTCAACAGTGAAGCGTAAGCGCGCGCGCGGCGCTCGTTGCGCTGCCGGCGCGTGAGCTTACGCGGCACGAGGTTGTTATGTCTATCATCAGTGATGTCATCGAATCTACGAAGGCGATCATACAGGGCATGAGCGTCACCTTCTCGCAGATTCCGAAGCGCAAATGGACGGTGCAATACCCGGACGAGCCGGTGACGCTGCAACCGCGCTATCGCGGGCAACATCTGTTGCACGTGGACGAGCACGGGCGCGAGAAGTGCGTCGCGTGCTTCCTGTGCGCCGCCGCGTGCCCGTCCGATTGCATCTACATCATCGCGGCGGACGACCCGCGCGCGCCGGCCGAGCGCACCGGCGTGGACGAGCGTTACGCGAAGGTCTACAACATTGATTACGGCCGCTGCATCTTCTGCGGCTTCTGCGTCGAGGCGTGTCCGAAGGACGCGATCACGCACGGCTTCAACTTCGAGTTGTCCGTCTATAATCGCGCCGACCTGCTCAAAACCAAAGACGACCTGCTCATCACCAAGCAGAAGCAGTCGGCCAACTACCGCGTCGCGTTCGCCGACGAGGACGTGGATTCGGAGTACAAAGTGGTGTGACCGTCGAGGCGCAGTTTTTCGGTCTGCGCTAAAACGGCAAACTGTAAACTATCAGCTTGAATTTCGGGCCGCTGCATGTTATTCGACACGCGGCGGCTTGCATTTTTATGAGTGAAGCATTGTTGGAGACGCGCGCCGTCTCGCGCCATTACCAGATGGGCACGACCACGGTGGTGGCGCTTGACGGCGTCACGATTGCGGTCGATGAGGGCGAGTTCGTCGCGTTGCAGGGCACGTCCGGGTCGGGGAAGTCCACTTTGTTGAATCTGATCGGCGGGCTGGATCAACCGACGGACGGCGAGGTGATCTTCGACGGGCGCTCGCTTGCGCCGCTCTCGAAGCGTGAGATGGCGCGCTACCGGCGGCACGCGGTCGGCATGATCTTTCAGAACTTCAACCTGATCCCGACGATGACGGCTACAGAGAACGTCAGCCTCGCGCTGGCCTTTGGCGGCGTGCGCGGCCGCGAGCGCGAAGAACGTACGCACGCACTGCTGGCACGTGTGGGTCTCGGTGCGCGCATAACGCACCGGCCGGCCGAGTTGTCCGGCGGCGAACAGCAGCGCGTGGCGATTGCCCGCGCGCTGGCGAACCGGCCGCGCATACTGCTCGCCGACGAGCCGACCGGCAATCTGGATTCGACGCGCGCGCACGAACTGCTCGCGCTCTTGCGCGACATGGTCGAACGCGAACGCCTGACCATCCTCATGGTCACACACGACCGCGACCTCGCCGCCCGCTTCGCTGACCGCACCATACGAATGAAGGACGGGAAGGTAGAACAAAGTGCTGAGTCCTGAGTGCTGAGTGCTGCGGAGAACGCGCCGGCTTTCATTCAGCGCTCAGCCCTCAGCACTCAAACCCCCTCAGCCCTGCTTTTGAGGTTCGCTATGCAGCCAGACGTTTCTCCGGTGATGACGTTAGAGGCATTGCGCTCTGTGCCGCTGTTCGCGTCGCTGGACGACGAGGCGGCGCGCGAGTTGCGCGATCTGCTGGAAGTACGCGTGCTGTCTGCCGGCACGGTACTGTTTCGGGCGGGCGACGCGGGCGACGCAATGTACTTGATCGAGGACGGGCGCGTCCGCATCTTCGTCGTGGACGAAGACAAGCAGGAAGTGACGCTGGCGGAACTAGCGCGCGGCGACTTCTTCGGCGAGATGGCCATCATTGACGGCAAGCCACGCTCCGCTTCGGCGTCCGTGAGCGAGGCGGCGCGGCTCGCCGTGTTGCGCCGCGACGACTTCATCAGCTTTGTGCGCGGTAACGCCAACGTCGCGCTCGAAATGATCAGCGCCATCTCGGAGCGTCTGCGGCGCACGGACGAGTTGTTGCAAAAGCGCGTCTCGCGCAACGTCAACGAGATCGAAGAGGAACAGATGACGCCCGCCGACCGCGTGGCGGATCATTTGGCGGCACTGGGTGGCAGTTGGCGCTTCATCGGTCTGCTGCTCGTCCTGCTCGTCGTCTGGGTGCTGATCAACTCGTGGCTCATGCGCAACGGCGGCTTTGATGTTTACCCGTACAATCTGCTCGGACTCGTGCTCGGCATCATCGCGGGCATCCAAGCGCCGATCATCATGATGTCGCAGAACCGGCAATCGGAGAAAGAGCGTCTGCGTGACGACATGGATTTCCAGATCAACTTAAAAAACGAACTGACGATCACGGAAATCCTCCGCCGCTTAGACGTGTTGGAGAGCGAGCGCCTGCCCGTCCTCTTCGCGGAGCAGAACGAGCGCCTCGCCGCCGCGCGCACGCACGGTCAGCGCACGCAGAACGGTGATGGCGAGCGCCCCACGCGGTCGGAACTTTAAGCGCCGACTTGTCCGGCCGTAATGATCCCACGCGCTGGCCCACACGCGCGCCGGTTTGCTTTCGTCCCGCAGCAGCGTATCTTGCTACCTAGCTCGGCCATCTTTCTTCTGCGGGCTGGGATTTGAGCCGGGTCGGCTCAGATCGTTTGCACACATGATCGAAGCCATCTTTTTTGACTTCAACGGCGTCATCATTGACGACGAGCCGCTGCAACTGAAAGCGGCGCAGACGGCGCTCGGCGCACAGGGCATCGCGCTCACCGAAGAGGACTACTACGCCTCGCTTGGCATGGACGACGTAACCTTCATGCGCGCAGCCTTCGAGCGGGCGGGCCGCGCGCCCGACGAAACGGCCGTCGCCGCCGTGCTCGAAAGCTTTACAGCCGCACACCTCGCGCTCGTGGCCGACGAGTTGCCGCTCTTTCCCGGCGTCGTCACCTTCATCAAAGCGACTGCGCGGCGCTATGCGCTCGGCCTCGTCAGCATGGCGCGGCGCGACTACATAGAACACGTGCTCGCCCGCGCCGGTCTCAGACAGGCGTTCACCGTCATCGTCAGCGCCGAAGACGTGACCGCCTGCAAGCCCGACCCCGCGTGCTACACAACGGCGCTCGCACGCTTGAACGAGCAGCGCCGCACGCAAGGTCAGCCGCCGCTCGCGCCCGCCTCGTGTCTCGTTATCGAAGATGCGCCGCCGGGCATCGCCTCGGCCCGCGCCGCCGGCATGCGTACGCTGGGCGTCACCAACACGGTCAAAGAGCCGGCCCTGCGCTCGGCCGGCGCAGAGGTCGTCACCCACAACCTTGCCGATTGGACGACGGACGCCGTGTATCACGTCTTTAGCTGAGGGCTGAAGGATGAATAAACCCTGTCAATGCGTTGCGCCGTCTGCTTCAGCCCGCCGCCCTTCACCCTCCGCCCTATTTTTATGACGCCCGCGACGAAAGCATTGGCACAGGATGCGCGGCAGCGGTTTGCGGCGCTCGTGGCGCAGCCGGAAGGTGCGCTCGATCTGACGCATGCGGCGCTGCTCGTCGCGGCGGAAGAAGCGCCGGGGCTGGACGTGGAGCACTACCGCGCGCGTCTGTTGGAGTTGGGGATGCAGGCGCGCGTGCGCGTACACGAACGACTCGATGCGCCCGTCGCCGCGCTCAATCATTTCATCTTCAACGAACTTGGTTTTGTCGGCAATCAGGTACACTACTATGACCCGCGCAACAGCCTGCTCTCTTACGTGCTCGACGCGCGGCAGGGGATTCCGATCACGCTGTCGCTGCTCTACATCGAATTGGGCCGACGCGCTGGTTTGGAGGTCGAAGGCGTTGCGCTGCCCGGTCATTTCATCGTGCGCGCCCGGGCCACGATGACGACGGCGGACGCAGCCTTTGTGCTGGTCGATCCCTTCAACGGGCGCACCATGAACGAAGATGATTGCCAGCAGCATCTGGATGCGCTCTACGGTGGGCAAGTACCGCTCGGCGCGGAGCATCTGGCGGCGGCGCGCCCGCGTGCCATCCTCGCGCGCCTGCTGCGCAATCTGAAAGCCATCTACGCGCAGGCGCACAACTATCGCCGCGCGCTCGCCGCCGCCGAACGCATCCTGCTCGTCGCGCCGCAGGAACATGAAGAACATCGTGATCGCGGCGTCCTGCTCGCCAAACTCGGCCGCTACCCGGAGGCGATCCGCGCCATCGAGATTTATCTCCGCCGCGTGCCCAACGCAACGGACGCCGAACGCGTGCAGACCGAGTTGAAAAAGATGAAGCTGCAACAGGCGATGCTGAATTGAGCGTGCGGGCAAGCGTTGCTAATCCTGACGCGAGCGGTTCAGGCCAGAACTTTGCGAGGCAGACCTGCGTACCTTAAATCTGAATTTTGCACCCGCGACCTTGAACTGAGCCGTCCATGATCTTCTTCGACATTCTCAAGCTGGCGCTGAGAAATCTACGCGAGGCGAAGCTGCGCGTAAGTTTGACGACGATGGGCGTGATCGTCGGCGTGACGGTGATCGTGACGATGATTTCGTTCGGGCTGGGCTTGCAGCGCAACGCCGTGCAGCGCTTCAAAGACCTAGACCTGTTCAACGAGTTGACGGTGAGCGGGCAGGACATCTCGGAGATCGTCGCGCAACTCTTCAACCGCGCATCGGCCGAGCGCGGCGACCGCCGCGCAGGCGTCGCGCAGGCCACGAATCGCGGCCGGCGCGACAAACCGGCCACGCGCGTGCTAGACGATGCCGCGCTCGCCGAGATCGCGCGCATTCCCGGCGTCGAAGCCGTCGAACCGACGTTGGAGTTTACGGCCTACGTGCGCGCCAACGGGCAGGTGCAACCGCAGTCAATCGGCGGGGCGCTCGTGCCCAACCCGGCGTCGCGCTTCAAAGGCTACGCGGCCGGGCGCATGATCAGCGGCCCCGAGGCCGGGGAAGTCGTGGTGGACGAAAAATTCGTCCGCGACTTCGGCTTCGCCAAACCAGCCGACGCCGTCGGGCAGACGGTCGAGTTGCTTGCACCGCCCGGCTCGCAGCGCAAGGCCCGAAACGATGAACCAAGCGGCGCAGCAGGAGACGACAAGACGGCGCAACGCGCGACCGCCAAAGCTGACGACGAACAGGGCGACGAATTGAGTTTCTTCGGGCTGCCGCTCGGCGGCGACGAAGCGGCGGACGCGCCGGAGACGCAACTGCCGGTGCTGACGTTTCGCATCGCGGGCGTGTTGAAGGACGAGGTTGAAAGCGGCGGCCCGAACGGGCGACAGCGCTTTCGCGGCTTGATGCCGGCGGCGCGCATCTACGTGCCGCTCAAGGCGGCGCGTGAATGGGGGCGGCAATACCGCGATCCGCTCAGCGAGGTCGCGCTGCAACTCGCGCGCGAAAGCGGTGCGCTCAGTGCCGAAGCGGCGGACAGCTACGCGTCGGCCGTTGTGCGCGTCACAGACCCGGACGTGCTGACCGACGTGCGCCAGCGGCTGACGGCGCTTGGCTTCAGCAGCTTCTCCATCGTGGACGAGTTGGAAGAGATACGCACGGCCTTTCTGATCATCAACTCGTCGCTCGGCCTCCTCGGCGGCATCTCTCTGCTGGTCGCCTCGTTCGGCATCGCCAACACGATGGTCATGTCCATTCTGGAACGCACGCGCGAGATCGGCATCATGAAAGCCATCGGCGCGGAGGATCGTGAGATTAAATTGATCTTCTTCGTGGAGGCGGGCCTCATCGGGCTGGCGGGCGGCGTGATCGGTGTGCTCACAGCGTGGGGCATAGACGTGGTGGCGAACCGGCTGGCCTATCGTTTCCTACTCAAGCCGCGCGGCGTCTCTTACATCAGCTTCTTCGCGCTGCCGACCTACCTGTGGCTCGGCGCGATTCTCTTCGCCATCGCCGTCTCCATCGTCGCCGCCCTCTACCCGGCCGCGCGCGCCGCCCGCATTGATCCCGTCCGCGCCCTCAGGCACGACTAAAACAGCTAATCGGTGTTCAACTCGTCGGGCAGAGCGGCGGGATGGGAACTGAGAGGGCGTCGAAGATGCGGTCGGCAGTTTCGATGGCCCCGGCCATGAGTGCGCCGTCCAGTCCTAAATAACGGTTGGGATAACAGTCGAGGACGACGCGCCCGCCGGGCAGGGAACTGACGGGGCGCAGATAGACGTTGCCGCTGATCCAAATCTGGCCCGTGCCCGGCTGAAAGACGATGTACTGGATGTGCAGGTCTTCCGCATTGGGCCGATTCATGCCGATGGCGTCAACGTCCATGCCGTTTGGTTGTAGCTCCAACCAGATAACGTAGCGCGTCTCCTCCGTCTTGGCGCGTTTGCGCGCCGCATCACGACTCATGCGGTCGGCCGTCTCGACCTTGAGCGACTTTGAAGCGTGGAGGCGCTGCACGAACGTGTCGGCCACGATCTTCGCGTCGAGATTGGAGAGGTGGACGGAGGGCGGCGCGGAGTTGGTAAAGAGGACGCGAATCTCGGGCGGCGGCGTGGGTTTGATCTTGGCCGGTTCAGGCGTCGGCGTCGGCACGGGCGCTTCCGGTTTTGACGGCGGCTGGCGGCGACCCGATTGCGCCAGCACGACGGCCGACAGGCAGCACGCTAGTAACGCGTAACCGGACAGGGCGGCGAGCCGGCGATAACCGGGAACGCTTCGCTTCGATCTCATACCTGTTGACCTCCGGCGCGGCGCGCGTCTGCGGTTCACGCCTTGCCCGCGAGCGGTTTGCCACAACGATTGCAGAAACGTGCGGACGTGTCGCGCTGCGGTGCGCCGCATGCATCGCAACTGAGGCCCACGCGCATGTCCGCGCCACACGTACCACAGAAGGCCGAGGCCGAAGTGACGGCCGAACCACACGAACCGCAGCTACCGGGCATCGGCGGGATGTAGCCGCCGGCCTTGTGCGCGATGTGCGCCTCGATGATCTTCCACGCATCCTCGGTAACTTTATATTGCCAGTAAGCGCCGAGCGCGGGCAGCGCCAAGAGCGCCCCCGCCGACAGAAAGACGGCGACCGCCGCAATCGCGGCCTTGTCGAGCCACTTCTGCATGCCCATTTCAACGCGCGTGCCGCCGTGCTCCGGCGTGATCTTGATCGTCAGCGCGGTGGACAGCCCCGTGATGTCGCGCAAGGTGCTCGACTTGCGCGCTTGCAGGACGGTCGTGGCGGAGACCTGCATGGTCTGAACTTCGTAGGCGGCGTCGAAGATGTGGCGCAACTCGGCGACAAGCTGCGGCACGTCGGCTTCGACCTTCGGATAAAAGCGGTTGTCCATAATCTGGTTTCAGTCTTCCTTTCGCTCCCGGCTGCCCGGTTCACACGACCGGGCGCGCATCATTCTACGTCCAAAGGCCCGCACCGGTTCAACCTGAAAGACCTGCTGTTAAATTGAGCGCGCACTGTTCACATGGCGCGGCAGCGGCGCGCGCAACTTTAACGATTAGGGTTTCGCCGGTTTGGCCTTCGGGTCGGGCGGGAGTTTTTGGGCCGCTTCGATGATCTCGTGCAACTCGTCGAAGGTCTTGTCGAGCGCCGAGCGTTCGGCGTCGGTCGCCGTGTCGCGGAGCGGCGTCAGTTGCGTCAGAAAGCGGTTGGCGGCGGTGCTCAGCTTTCTGACCGCTTTCGGCAGCAACGGACTGTTCTCGTCCCGCCCGGCCACGTCGTCAATGTTGGTGATGGCTTCGTCCACGATGCCCGCGATGTCGCGCAGCAGGTCGGCGCGTGTGCCCTGCGGCAACTCGCCCCAGAGTTCCTTGTCCTTCTGCACCTGCTTCGACTGCGCCTCTACCGCCTGCGCGCCGGACAAGAGCAGGAGCCGGCGGTCAACGGCCTTGATGAAAACATCTGTGCGCTTATCAATGGACTGCGTGTCGCGCACCATCTCGACCTCGGCCGGCGTCAGGTGATCGCGGTGGCCCGTCTGGGCTGCCGCGCGCGTCGCCGCGCCGCAGCCGAACATGACGACGACGAGCGCGAAGGCGACGATGTTGGCGCGTTGGTTGGTGGTCTGTTGCTTCATGGCTTATGGCGTTTGCGCTATGGTTGAACTTCAGGCGGGCGTGGGCGTCTCTTTCATCGGTTACTTCGATTACTGCGGCTTAGGCTTCGCTTTATCCGGCGGCACTTCACGCAGTACCGTGTTGCCGTAGAAGGCATTGAGCGCGTCGGTGCGCGTGTCGCGCGTGTGGTTGAGCGCGGCTCTGATGTTAGCAACGTATTCGGAGGGCGTGTCGCGGCGCATGGCCTCGATGCGCCCGCTGTGTTTATAGAGCACCTGTTCGATCAGCTTGAAGAGGTCGCGCGTCTTGCCGTCTGACCGGCCCATCTGTTGCACGTAGCTGACGGCGTCGCTGATGAGCGCCTGATAGATGCCGAGTTCGGCGGCGGCCGCATCAAACTGCTGCGCGCCCGTGCGACTCTCCGCGCCCGCGAGGCGCATCTCCGCTAGTTCGAGCGTGCGCCGTATGCGCGCCTTTGCGTCGCGGGCCGCGCTCAACTCCGCGCGCACGGCATCGGGGATGTACTTCATCGGCGGCGGCGCAGGCATCGGCGGCAGCAGGAGATCAGGCTGCTGCGCGTGTGCCGCGACAGCGCCGCCGAGCAATGAGCAGAGCACGAGCGCAAGGGGGCAGAAGCGATGAGGGATGAGCGAAACTTTATGCAACGTGAGCGCCCTGCTTTTCATCACGCACCCTGAGCGGCCCTTTGCCATGACTTGCTAACGCTCCGGTCGTTTGCGCCGTTTCTCGCCGCGCGCGATCTGACGGCGCAGCGGCGGCAGGCGCAGGTTCACCCGATCAATCTCGTCCTTGTTAACGGTTGGGTCGGCACGCGTCAGAAAGGTTTCGTAGGCGGCGAGCGCCTGTTCGTATTCACCGATGAGATCGAGATCGCGCGCAATGAAAAAATAGACGGCCGCGAGATCGGGCTTGGCCTGATTAACCCACCTGTACTCTGTGAGCGCCGCGTCGTAGTCCTTGAGTTCATCGAGCGCGGTGGCGAGATTGGCGTGCGCCGCGTAGTTGTCGGGCGCGACGACGAGCACCTGACGCAGGAGCGGCACGGCCTCGGAATAGCGATGCGCCTGCACGAGCGCGGCGGCGTAGCCGGTGGCGTAATCGGCATTCTTCGGTTGCAGTTCGACGGCGGCGCGACAATGTTCGAGCGCGCCCGCCGGATCGGTCGTGCGGTTGAGCGCGCAGAGACGCGCGTGCGCGACGGCGTTCTTCGGATCGGTTTGCAGGATCGCGTTGAGCGCGGGCAGCGCGATCTTCGGGTCGGCACTGTTGGCCGCGTCAACGGTCGCGGCCGGTGGCTCGATCACCTGCCCGCTCGCGTCCACCTGACCTGCGGCCTGCCGGGCCGCCAACTCCTGTAAGCCGTTGACGTGTTCCTGCCACAACTTGGCGCGCGGTGAATCGGCGTGCGCGCGCAGGAGAACCTGTAGGTCTTCGACAGCACGCCTGTAGTCGCCCGCGGCCGCGCGTAGTTCGGAGCGTTCCTCGCGCGCGATGATATTGGCGGGTTCGAGTTCGATGGCCCGCTTCAGACTGGCCGCCGCCGCTTTGTTGTCGCCCGCCGCGCGTTCCAGACTGCCGCGCGCGGCCCATACGTCGGGCGAAGCGGTCTCGTCGGTGGTCGCGCGCTGGAGCAGCGTTAGTGCCGTGTCCTTGTCGCCTGCCCGCAGCCAGAGCATGGCGTAGGCGACGAGCGCATCCTCGTCGTCGCCGTCGAGTTCGAGGGCGCGGCGCAGAAACGGCTCGGCATCCTTGTCGCGCTTTTGCTGCACGAAGAGTAGCCCGAGCGCCGTCTGCGGCAAAGCCCATTCGGGGCGCAGCGTGGCCGCGCGGCGCAACGCCTTTTCGGCTTCGGGCACGCGCTTGAGCGTGTTGAGCACGAGGCCCTTCTCGTACTCGGCTTCCGGGTATTCCGGGCGCAGCTTGATCGCCTCGTCGTAGAGCGCGAGCGCCTTGTCAAACTGTTTGCGCGCCTGCGCGGCATGCGCCTGCTGGAACAGACGAACGGGGTCGTCGGCCACCTCGCCCGTCCCGTCCGTGTCCTGCGCGCGCAGTCCGGCCGCGCCTGCGCCGAGCAGACAGAACAAGACGGCGACTAAGGCGACGAGACGGCGGACGCGTGTATGCGAAGACATTGAAAAGTTCACGTTTAAATGTGTTTCAGTTTTACCACTGCGACCGCGCGGCGTGTGGCCGGTAAGAGTTGCGCTCGCGTGGGAGCATAGCACGCACGGTCGGAGGGCGTCCATTTAGGCCACAACGCCATGTGTGCATGTGATGGATGATGGGTTGCGCTGCCGGGATGCCTGCGCTAACATGCGCCGCATCCCCGTTTTATCAGTACAACTTCAGGGCGCGCGCGTGAACTCGCGCATGATGAGCTTGAAGCGACGTGCGTAGGCGGCCGGGCGGACAAAATGGAGCGACAGATAGCTGTGAGCGATCTGGCAGTTGAAGCGACGGCGCAAGGGTCGGGCGAGGTGGTTGAATTGACGCCCGCCGCCGTCGAGAAAGAGTTGCAACTGCGCACGCTCCTGCGCACGCTGGGCAGTGTCCTGATCGCTTACTCCGGCGGCGTGGACAGTTCTTACGTCGCCTACGTCGCCACGGCCGAACTCGGCGCGCGTGCGCTCTGCGTCACCGGCGACTCGCCCAGTCTCGCCGCACACCAGCGCGCGCAGGCCGGCGACATCGCCGCCCGCTTCGGCTTCAATCACGAGACCATTCAGACCGAAGAGATGAACGACCCGCGCTACATCGCCAACGCGGGCGACCGCTGCTATTTCTGCAAGACCGAACTCTACGACAAACTCGCGCCGCTCGCCCGCGCACGCGGCTGCGCCGCAGTCCTTGACGGTTCGACCACAGACGACCTCGGCGATTACCGGCCGGGCCGCTCCGCCGCCGCCGAACACGGCGTGCGCAGTCCGTTGGTCGAAGTCGGCATGAGCAAAGCGGAGGTGCGCGCGCTCAGCCGCCGCGCGGGGCTGCCGACGTGGTCAGCGCCCGCGAGTCCGTGTCTATCATCGCGCCTCGCCTACGGCACGCCCGTCACCATTGCGCGGCTGCGCACGGTCGAGCGCGGCGAAGAGATCATGCGCCGGCTGGGCTTCCGCGAGTTTCGCGTGCGCCATCACGACGAACTGGTGCGGCTTGAGATCGCACCAGCAGAACTAGACCGCGCGCTCAATCGCGGCGTTGCCGACGAACTGGCCCGTGCGTTCCGGGCGCTCGGCTTTCGCTACGTCACGCTCGACCTGCACGGCTATCGCACGGGCGCGCTCAATGAAGTCTTAAAGACAGCGAGGAGTGACGGGTGACGAGCGCCGAGTTAAAACTTTGTCTTTCGTCCACTGCTTGTGACTTGTCACTCGTCACTCGTCACTGTTCTTAGGAGATGAACAATGGCTACCGTACTCGTCGAAGACGACATCAAGATGCCGAAAGAGACCAATCCGTTCGAGTCCATGATGGAGCGGTTCGACCGGGCCGCGCAGTTGCTCAACCTCGACCCCGATCTCTACGCGGTCTTGCGCGTGCCGAACCGCGAGTTGAAGGTCTACATCCCCGTGCGGATGGACTCGGGGCGCATGCAGGTCTTCGAGGGCTTCCGCGTGCAGCACAATTTCGCGCGCGGGCCCGCCAAGGGCGGCATACGTTATTCGCCCGACGTGACGCTTGACGAGGTGCGCGCGCTCGCTGCGTGGATGACGTGGAAGTGCGCGGTCGTCAACGTCCCCTTCGGCGGCGGCAAGGGCGGCGTCATCTGCGACCCGCAGCAGATGTCCATGGGCGAGTTGGAGCGGCTGACGCGGCGCTATGCGGCCGAGTTGATCGATTTCATCGGGCCGGAAAAGGACGTGCCCGCGCCCGACATGAACACGAACGAGCAGACGATGGCGTGGATCATGGACACCTATTCGATGCACGCGCGCCACACCGTTACGGCCGTCGTGACGGGCAAGCCCATTGACATCGGCGGCTCCGCCGGGCGCCGCGAGGCGACGGGGCGCGGCCTGCTCTTTGTCATCAACGAGGCGACGAAGCGTTTCAAGATGGCCCCGCCGAACACGCGCGTGGTCGTGCAGGGGTCGGGCAACGTCGGCGGCATCGGGGCGCAACTGCTGCACGAGGCCGGCTACAAAGTGGTGGCCATCTCGGACGTAAACGGCGGAATCTACAACCCCGCCGGCTTGGACATCCCGGCCGCGCTCGCCCACCTGCGCGCGACCCGCTCGTTCGAGGAATACCCGAACGCCGAGCGCGTCTCCAACGAGGATCTGCTTGAACTTGAGTGCGACGTGCTCGTTCCGGCGGCCACCGAAAATCAGATTCGCTCGGACAACGCCGAGCGGATCAAGTGCAAGGTCTTGGCCGAGGGCGCGAACGGCCCGACGACCGCCGGGGCCGATAAAATCCTTCATAACAAAGGGATTTTCGTTATTCCAGACATTCTGGCGAACGCGGGCGGCGTCACGGTCTCGTATTTCGAGTGGGTGCAGGACAGGATGGGTTATTTCTGGAAGGAGAACGTGGTCAACGAGCGTTTGCAGGACGTGATGGTGGCCAGTTTCCACGACGTAGTGAAGTACGCCGACACGCACGACGTGGACACGCGCACCGCCGCCTACATGCTGGCGATTGACCGCGTGGCTTACGATACGCGCATGCGCGGCATCTACGCGTGACAAAAACGTGTGCGGCTTTTTTCGGCTAAGTGGTGAAAAAGTCTTGATTTCCGCGCGAATCTAAGATATGGTCTGCCGGAGTTTGTTGTACGGATAAAAGCATGGGGAAGTGTCTGAAGCAAAGACAAGCGTTTCCGACAGTGAACTTCCGGCGTTGACAGCGCGTGACGCATTGCGTATAAGCTGTCACGCGCACTTTGCAAAACGAAACAATTACAGTTGAGAGGCGCTACAGAGGCAGTGCTAGCGCCCACGAACCCTTACAAGGGTTTCGGCTCCTCTCGCTGCTCCGCTCCAGCTACAAGACGTGCGACGTTCGAGGGCGGTAGCAGTTTTACTTTGACGTTGGGTTGTACGCTTGTAGTTTGGAGCGCCTGCGTCTCGGTCGCCAGTTGCCGGATCGCGCGGGAGGGTTTCGGAAAAGCGATGGATAGCCACCAGCAGACGAGCCTTCATGCCGATACGGCGACCACGCCAGCGCGGTCGCCCCTGCCCGCAAAAGTACCATACTCATTTCGCAGGAGGAATGCGATGAGACTCGCGAGAAGAGCGCTCTGGTTGGCGCTCGTAATTTTGACGCTGTGTGCCGCCGTGGCCGCACAAACGCTTAGGTCGGAAGGCGATCCGCGCAACATCGCCCCGACGGTCGGCACGGGTGGCCCGCCGGGCGGCCCTACCGGTCTGTTCACCATCATTGACGGGCAGACATTGCGTAAGGGCGAATTCACGATCAGCGCCGCCTACAGCAACTATGACCGTGATCCGGGCAACGTGGACATCACGGAAGTGCCAGTCAGCGTTCAGATCGGCTTTAGTGATCACCTTGAGCTGTTCTTCAGCACGCAAGCCTATCGTGGCATCAAGGTCAATAATCCGTCGAACCTGTCCAGCTTCTATCTGCCCAACTCGCAGTTGTTCTTGGCAGTGCCGACGATCAATAACTTGACGGGTGTGGTGACAATTACGCCGAACCAACTGCGCAGCGGCGGCATCGTCGTGCAGACGCCCCTGGGGGCCGTGAGCGGTTTCCGCTTCCCGACGACGATTGCGCGTCTGGCGGGCGGGCCGTTCTTCGTGCCGTTCCCGTTCACGGGTGGCACGGCTGCCGGCTTCGGGTTCGACCGCGCCGCCGTCCCGTTCTCAGCGACGCTGGGGCCGGCCTCAGGCGGTAGCGGCAACTTTGGTGCGGCGGGTAATTTCCCCGGCATCGGGTCGCCTGTCGGCAGTATCCTGCCGGGCATCATCCTGACGACGACCGTAGTGCCGACGACGCTCACCACCCGCGCGCAAATCGTCCCGGCCACGTTCACCATCGCGCCGTCCTACCTGCCCGACGCGCCGTTTATCAACCGCCTGTATGGTGAGTCGGCCTTCAACTCGTTCACCTTCGGCGGCAAGATCGCGTTGACGGCTCCGGAGCGTGCGCTCTCGGTCGCCGTCATCCCGTTCTACACGTGGTATCACGACAGGGCGGATGATGCGCAGGGCTTCAATCAGTTGCAGCGCGGTGCAGGCCCCGGCGCGAACATCGGCGACTTCGGTGTGATGGGCGCGGTGCAGGGTCGCCTGAGCAAGCACGTCAGCCTGTCGGCCAACATCGGCTACAAACTCAACAGCAATCCGAAGAGTGACGCCTTTGGCGGTGGCGATGTGACGCTGCTCGACCGGGGCGACGAAGTGCTGGCGGGCGTCGGTTTCGACTTCCCGATCAATAAGCACTTCCAGTGGATCATGGAGTTGAAGTCGGTGCAGTACGTCGGCGGCAGAACGCCGAACGCCTTCCCGAACAACCCCGTTGATTTCCTGACGGGCTTGCGCATCTTCCCGCGCCGCTGGTTCGGCATGAGCGCGTGGTATCGCGCGCACCTGAACCAACAGGGCAACCGCATCTTCAACAAGTCGAACCCGTCGGACTTCCCCGCAGGCTTCCTGCGCTCGGAAGACCCGCACGGCTTTGGCTTCCAGTTCTTCGCCGGTCGCCGCAACGAGCGCACGCCGCTTGAACTGCCGAACGCAGCGCCGACCGTCACCCTGTCGTCCAACCCGTCCACGGTGCGGATTGCGGCGACCTGCGCGGCCGATCAGGTTCCGGCCGAAGGCTGCACGCCGACCAGTTCGTCCGTGCAGTTGGCCGCCGCCGCCACCGACCCGGATGGCGATACGCTGCTCTACACCTGGTCAACGACCGGCGGTCGCATCACGGGCGATGGCCCGAACGTGGCTTGGGACTTGTCAGGCGTTGCGCCGGGCACTTACACGGCGACGGTCGAAGTGGACGATGGCTGCGGTTGCGTGGCCTTCTCTTCGACGACCGTGACGGTCGAGGCCTGCAACTGCGTTGCCGCGCCGCGCCCGACGCCGCCCTGCCCGACCATCACGGTTGATTGCCCGTCCGGTCTGACGCTGTCAGGCTCGCCGGTTACCTTCACCGCGAACGTCTCCGGCGGCGATGCCAATGTCACGCCGACCTATAACTGGACGGTTTCGGCTGGCACGATCAGCAGCGGTCAGGGCACTAGCTCGATCACGGTTGATACCGCCGGCTTAGCCAGCGGCTCATCCATTACCGCGACCGTTTCGGTTGGTGGTCTCGACCCGAGCTGCACGGCCTCGGCTTCCTGCACGGCAGGCATCAATGCGCCTGAAGGCCCGCGCAAGTTCGACGAGTACGGGAACATCAAACGCAACGACGAGAAAGCCCGGCTCGACAACTTCGCCAACGAACTGCAAGCCAATCCGGGTGCGCAGGGCTACATCATCGGTTACGGCGGCCGTCGCGGTCGCGCCGGTGAAGCTCAAGCGCGCGCTGACCGGGCGAAGGATTACCTGGTCAACTCGCGCGGCATTGACGCCGGCCGGCTTGTGACCGTTGACGGTGGCTTCCGCGAGGAGGCGACGACCGAGTTGTGGATCGTGCCGGCCGGTGCGACCCCGCCGACCGCGTCGCCGACCGTTGACGCCAGCGAAGTGCAAACGACGCGTGCGCCGCGACGGACGACCCGCAGAGGGCGTCGGCGTGGTGGCGATGACGAAGAATAACGAACTAACGCTCGCGTCTGACTGAACAGGCGCGACCTGAACCGAACGCGGGCGATGTTTCTTTCCAGAGACATCGCCCGCGTCGCTTTTTAGCCAACGGTCACGAAAACCTGCGGCATCCTAACGCTTGCTGACTTGCTCTCTCCCGCATTTTTCAGTAATACAAAGAGATGACGGTTTGCGCCCCCGCGCCGTCAGGCTTTAAGTCATCAGAAGACGCGCAGACAAAAGGATACCCGGCTGATGAAAAAATTCTTGCCCTTATTGTTAGTTTTCGCTCTGGCTGCGCCTGTCGTGCCGCGCATTGCCCGCGCTGCTACAGACGCGCCCGATCACGCAGGCACGACGACCGACGCCGCTTCGCGTTCGGTGGACTGGGAGATCACAGGGCCGATGGGCGGCGACGTGCGCTCGCTCGCCATCGATCCGCGCGACCCGCAGCATCTCTACTTCGGCACGATTGACGGCCAGATTTACGTCTCGCGCGACGGCGCGGCTCATTGGGCGCGCATCTCCAGCTTCAATCACCCCGGTCTCTACATTGACAATCTGTTGATCGACCCGCGCGACGCCAACACGCTCTACGCCGCTGCCCACAGGCACAAAGAGCCGGGCGGTTTCTTCAAGACGACGGACGGCGGGCAGACATGGAAAGAGTCTTTCGAGTTGAAGACCGAATCGGTCTTCGCCTTGACGCAAGCGCCCTCTGATCCGAACGTCCTCATCGCCGGCACGCATCACGGCGTCTTCCGTTCGCAGGATTCGGGCGCAACGTGGGAGCAACTACAGACCTCGGCTTACCCTGACATCCGCGACGTGGAATCGGTCGGCGTCGATCCGCGCAACGCCGATCATATTTACGCAGGCACGTGGCATCTGCCATGGAAGACCGAAGACGGCGGCCGCACGTGGTTCTCCGTCAAGAACGGCATCATTGACGACTCGGACGTGTTCGCCATCGAGATTGACCATCGCAATCCCGATCACGTCATCATGTCGGCGTGCAGCGGCATCTACGAATCCAAGAATGCCGGCGCGCTGTTTCGCAAGGTGCAGGGCATCCCTTCACAGTCGCGGCGCACACGCGACATTATGCAGAACCCGGCGCAGCCCAACGCCATCTACGCCGGCACGACCGAAGGCTTCTGGCGCACTTTGAACGGCGGCGACTCGTGGATGCTCACCACCTCGCGCAAGCTTGAGATCAACGCCATCGCTGTGCATCCCGATGTGCCGCAAGTGATCTACATCGGCACGAATAACTACGGCGTGATGGTTTCGCGCGACGGCGGCAAGACCTTCCTGCCGAGCAATCAGGGCTACTCGGGCCGGCGCGCTTATTTCATCCTGCCCGACCACGACCGCGCCGGTCGCTTCTACGCCTCGACCATCAACACGGCCACGGGCGGCGGTTTCTTCTTCACAAGCGACGACGGCGGCGAGACGTGGCAACCCTCGATGCGCAACATGCCGGATCGCCTGATCACCTACGCGATGCTGCAAGACCGCAACGACGCGAACATCCTCTATCTCGGCACAAATCTAGGCATGTATCGCTCGACCGATCGCGGCGCATCCTGGTCGCCCATCGGCGCACCAAGCGTCGCCTCGCCGGTCGTCAAGAAGGCGACACGACGCCCTGCACGCGCGACCAGCACGCGGCGCAAACCGAGCACGAGCGCCGCCGCGCGTCAAGCCGCAAACGCGCAACCGACCGCGCCGCCCGTGCGCAGCACAGACAGCAGCGAGACGGCCCAGACCAAAGAAGCGCAGACTGCGCTCAATGCGGCAGGCTACAATGTCGGCACGCCCGACGGCGTCGCCGGGCCGCGCACGGTCGAGGCGGTGCGCCGTTTCCAGACCGAGAAGCAACTGCCCGTGACGGGCCGGTTCGACGACACGACGCTGACCGCGCTCGGTCTCGGCGGCGGCAAGCAGACGCTCGGCGTCTCACAGGGCATGCAGAGCGCGCCCATCGCCCTAACCGAGACGATCAATACACTCGCCTATCTCGAAGATACGACCGGCTCGGTCATCCTCGCCGGCACAAATAACGGCCTTTATCGCAGCGCTGATCCGACCAAAGGCTGGACGCGCATGTCTTTCGGCCCCGGTCTCGACGCGCGCACGCTCTGCGTCTCTACTTCCACGCAGATGCCGCAAACCATCTGGGCCGGCACGTCTAAATCCGGCGTCCTCGTCTCGCGCGATGGCGGCACAACGTGGGAACAGGTCGCCGGCATCACGCCGGCCGCGCCGATCAACGTCATCGTGCAAGACCCGCAACGCCCGTCCTACATCTACGTCGGTACGACGCAGCAGCTATTGATGTCGCACGACGGCGGCGAGCGGTGGGTACGACGCGGCGGCAATCTGCCCTATGGCAGCTACACGTCGATCCTGATCAATCCGAATAAGCCTGACGAGATGTTCGCCGGCAGCGCCTACGAGCGCGAGGAAGGCAACGGCGTGTTTCACTCGACCGACGCAGGGATGACGTGGAAGCGCATTGATCCCGACCTGCCCAGCCGGCGCGTCTGGACGCTGGCGTTTGACCCGCGCGATCAAAATCGCATCCTCGTCGGCTCACACTCGGCCGGCGTCTACGTCGCCAGCCGCTCGCTGAGCGCCGCCGTGAAATAAGTAGGGCTGCGGGTTAACTGACGCGTAGAGGTTGCAGGTCAATGCCTGCAACCTCTACTCGTCACGTTGCTTGTGCTTCCTTGACACGTCTGCGCATCGCCGTGTACAGTGCCCGACATCCGGTTAAGTGACTGGTGATGGTCGGATCACGCGGGTGATCCACGGGCAAGACGGAAACTGAGACGCTGCAAAAAACCTTTCCAATTTCTTGACGGCTCGCATCCCCGCCTCGTAAGCTAAGCATCCGACAATCATCCCCCAGCATCGTGGCAGACTAGCCCGGACGCGTTTGCACGCCCACCGAGGACGCGCGACACGCTACCGCCGCCGGATGCTGAGCGGTTGAACCGGACGACGCCGACGCAAGAGCGTCGCGCGAGCACAATCTGAGGAGTGCAAGACTTTTTCATGGCCACTGAAGACAATAAGCCGGCCGCCGGCGCAACCAACAACGACAACGAGCAGACACAAACGGCCGCGCCCACCAGCGCGCCCTCACCGGCGAGCGCCACGCCCGCCAACTCACCTACAGCCGCCGCATCAGCAACCGCTTCGGCGACCGATGGGCCAACGGCTGACATGACAGCGGCCCCGACGCCCGCGCCAGCACCCACGCCGGTCGAACAAACTCCGAGCGCGTCTACGCGCCCGACTAACGCCAGCAGCAGCAGTAGCAGTAGCGCGTCCGCCGGCGAAGATGATGATGAGCAGGGCGGGGGCGGCGGTTTTGATTTTGGCGCGATCCTCGATCAGTACGAGCAGGAGCAGGCGCAGTTTCAGGAAGGCTCAGTCGTGCGCGGGACGGTAGTTAACGTCAACGACCGGGGCGTCGTCATTGACTTCGGCTTCAAATCGGAAGGTCTTGTCCCGCTCGAAGAGTTCATGGAGGGTGAGCAGGTCACGGTCAAGCGCGGCGACGAGGTCGAAGTGCTCATCAAGAGCATGGAGTCGCAGGAAGGGCAGCCGATTCTGTCGCGCGCTGACGCCGTGCGGATGCGCGCGTGGGACGATTTGGAGAAGGCCTACCGCGACGGCACGCCCGTGCGCGGCCGCATCATTGAGCGCGTCAAGGGCGGCTTGCGCGTGGACGTGGACGGCGTCGCGGCGTTTTTGCCCGGCTCGCAGGTTGACTCGCGCCCCGTGCGCAATCTCGAATCTCTGCGCAATCAGGAGATCGAAGCGAAGGTCATCAAACTCAACCGCAAGCGCTCGAACGTCGTACTCTCGCGCAAGGCGATTCTCGATGAGCAGAACGAGTCGAAGAAAGGCTCGACGCTCAACCAACTCGAAGAGGGCATCATCGTCGAAGGTCAGATCAAGAACCTGACCGACTATGGCGCGTTCGTTGACCTCGGCGGCATTGACGGCCTCCTGCACGTCACAGACATGTCGTGGGGGCGTTTGCAGAACCCGGCCGAATTATTCAAGGTTGGCGAGAACGTGCAGGTCAAAGTCCTGAAGTTCGACAAAGACCGCGAGCGCGTCAGTCTTGGTTACAAGCAGTTACTGCCCGACCCCTGGGAATCGGTCGAGGAACGCTTCATCATCGGCACGCGCGTCAACGGCAAGGTGGCGAGCGTGACGGACTACGGCGCGTTTGTCGAGCTTGAGCCGGGCGTCGAGGGGCTGGTACACGTCTCCGAGATGAGTTGGTCGAAGCGGACGAAGCACCCGTCGAAACTGGTTAACGTGGGCGACTCGGTCGAGGCCGAAGTGTTGGGCGTCGATCCGCGCGCGCGCCGCATCAGCCTCGGCATGAAGCAGATTCAGTCGAATCCGTGGGACACGCTGCGCGAACGTTATCAGGTCGGCTCGCGCGTGCGCGGGCGTGTGCGTAATCTGACGGACTTCGGCGCGTTTATCGAGATCGAAGAGGGCATTGACGGGCTTGTGCATGTGTCCGACATTTCGTGGAACAAGCGCATCAAGCATCCCGGCGAAATCCTGAAGAAGGGGCAGGAGATCGAAGCGGTCATCACGAACATCGACGCCGACAATCGCCGACTCTCGCTCTCGATCAAGGACACGGAGCAGAGCGCGTGGGATCGTTTCGTCACCGAGCACAAGCCGGGCGACGTGGTGCGCGGGCGCGTCACGCGCTTTGCGAATTTCGGCGCGTTCGTCGAGTTGGCCGAAGGCTTGGAAGGCTTATGTCACGTCTCGGAGTTGTCCGAGGAGCGCGTCAACAAGCCGGAGGACGTGGCGCAGGTCGGGCAGGAGTTGGACTTCCGCATTCTGCGCATCGAGCAGGACACGAAGAAGATCGGCCTCTCGCACCGCGCCGTCGGCAGCGAAGAGCCGATTGTAGACACCAAGAGCTACTCAAGCGAAGCGCGCGGCGGCATGGCCTCGCTCGCTGAACTCGGCGGCCTCTTCAACCGGCCCGTCAGCACGGACGAAGACAACGAGAGCTAAGCCGCAAGGCAAAGCCATAGCCAACAAAGCCCCGCGATTGTCCGGCTACAATCGCGGGGCTTTGTTGCGTCTCCGGGCAGGATCGGGCGTAAGCTGTTGGCAGCGTGCAGTTTCCATCTTGCCCAAAATCAACCGTTTCTGCTACTGTACGCGTTGTCTTTGACAGCTTGCCGAGCAAGCTTTGCGACTCTCTCAAGCGGGTCGTTGTGGCTATTCCAAAAGCCTTTCAATTGCGAGGTGCCGGTATGACGAAAGCGGAGTTGGTGGAAGATGTCGCGCAAGCGGCCGAGTTGACCAAGAAGGACGCGGAACGGCTCGTCGAGATCGTCTTCGAGTCGATCATAGACACTTTAAATCAGGGCGAGAAGATCGAACTGCGCGGCTTTGGCAGCTTCCGTGTGCGCGAACGCGGCGCGCGGCGCGGGCGCAACCCCAAGACCGGCGCGCCCGTTGACATCCCCGCCAAGCGCGTCCCCTACTTCAAGCCCGGCAAGGAGATGAAGGAACTCATCAACCTCGAAGGCACAACACCCGCTTCTGCTGCGCCTGCGCCGTCAACCCCTGACGGCACGAACGCCGGGCACGACGGCGGCGGTAGCCAGACGCCCCCCTTCATGTAAGGCCGACTTCTGCGCGGGGGTGAAAGCTCAGCCGTGGACAGGCTCTGGACTCCCTGGCGGTATCAATACATCAAAGGCGCGGGCGCGGACGAGCCGACGGGGGCCGCGCCCGCTTGCATCTTCTGCGCGCTCCGCGACGACCAGACCGACGACGAGCATAACCTTATCGTCCACCGCGCCCGCCACAACTACATCGTCCTCAATCGCTACCCCTACACGAACGGCCACCTGCTCATCATCCCCTATCAGCACACCGCCGACCTCGACGCCGTTGCTAAAGACGCAACCGACGAGATGATGGACTTAGCCAAGCAAGCGCAAGGCGTCTTACGCACTGCCTACCGTCCCGACGGCTTCAACCTCGGCATGAACCTCGGTCGCGCTGCCGGCGCAGGCGTCGCCGACCACGTCCACCTCCACGTCCTCCCACGCTGGACGGGCGACGCCAACTTCATGTCCAACATCGGCGAAACCCGCATCCTGCCGGAAGACTTGGAGACGACTTATGAGAAACTGCGTGGACAGTTTAACTGATTACTTGTTGCCTCTACTCGTCACAGCCTCATCCTCAACCTCGCCGCCTTTGCTGATCGGCACTTCGGACGGTTTGTTGTAGTGGATGCCGCGTTCTTCGGTGTCGAGGTTGGCGGCGGGAAGGGCGCTGGCCATTGAGGTGGAGAGGGCGGGCGGGTTAAAGCCGGGATAGTCTATGCGGGCGTGATAGATGGCGGTGAGCGAGGCAATGATGGACTCGCGGATGGCGGTCAGTTCGCGCAAACTAAGGTCGCATTCGTCGAGTTGACCGTCGGAGACGATGGCTTCAAAGATTTTGCCGCAGATGGAGCGTATGTTTTGCGGGTCGGGGCGGGCAAGGGAACGCGCGGCCGCTTCGCACGAGTCCGCGAGCATCATGATGGCGGCTTCTTTGAACTGCGGCTTGGGGCCGGGATAGCGAAACTCGGCTTCGTTGACCTGTTCGCCGTGAATCGCTTGCGCCTGTGCTTTGCGTAGGAAGAAGTGGAGCGTGCGCGTGCCGTGATGCTGTGGGATGAAGTCGGCGATCTTCTTGGGCAGCCCGACCTCTTTCGCCAGACGCATGCCGTAGGTAACGTGGCTCGTGATGATGCGGGCGCTGTTTGATGGACGCAGCCGGTCGTGCGGATTGTCGCCCGCCTGATTCTCGACGAACATGTCGGGCGCGGCGAGTTTGCCGATGTCGTGGTAGAGCGCGCCGATGCGTGCGAGCAGGGCGTTTGCGCCGATGGCACGACAGGCGTCCTCGGCCAGTTGTCCGACCGCGTGCGAGTGCTGATTCGTGCCGGGCGCGCGCAGCGCCAGTTGACCGAGCACCGGCAGGTCTGCGTTCGACAGTTCCAGCAGCTTCACGTCCGTTAGAATCCCGAACGTTGATTCGTTCACGGGCAGCCCGCCCGCCGTGAAGATCGTCGTCATCATGCCGCCCGCCAGCCCACAGCCGAAGGCGAGCAGGAGCGAGCCGATGGTCAACGGCTGTTGCCCCGCGAAGATAACCGCGACGGCCGCGAGCGCGTTGACGATGGCGACGTACAGCCCCGCCAGCGTCACCGACTGGCGCTCACGATAACGCCCCACCCCGAAGATCGCCGCCGACGAAGAGATCATCGCGTAGCAGGCCATCATCACGCCGTTGGGCGCAAGTATGCCGGCGAAGATGGCTGTGAAGATTGCGGCGATGAGCGCGAGTTGCGCGTCCATCAAGAGCGCGACCAGCAGCGTCGCCGCCGCGAACGGGATGGCAAAGCAGAGAATCGTGGCGTCGTTCCACGGCGCACGGTCGTATTGCGCGGCGATGGACTTGGCGACGATAACGCCGACTCGCATCAGCAGCGTCTCGATCAGGATCGCGGACGCGAGCAGCGTAAAAGTCTTGCCCTTCGAGAGCACCAGCGCCTTGTCCAGTTGCCGGTGCTCGATGAACTTCCAAGCGCCCCAGTAGAGCGCGGCGACGATGAACAGCAAGCCGAGATAATGTTCCGGCCGGCGCTCGTGATGGCTGTAGCGCCGGATCGCCTCGATCTGCGCGAGCGCGCGCGCCGTCGCCGTGTCGCCCTCGCGCGCAACCACTTGATTGCGTTTGAGCCAGCCGGTCACGGCCGGCGCTTGCTGGTCTGTCGAGCGCGCGGCAGCGGTCAACTCTGGGTCTTCGTAGCCGATGTCGGCCGGCGCGATCACGCTTGTGCGGACGACATCGCCCTCGCGGTACATCTCCATCGGAGCTTGCGAGTGTGTATGTGCGAGCAGGAGCGTGGTCAGGATGGAGAGCGCGGCGAAGGCGACGATGAATTGCGTAGTGGGCCGAAACCAGTGAATCGGGCGCGCGAAGATGCGCGCCGCCTCGTTGCGTGCGCGCATCAAGCGGGTCGTGAAGATGGGGCGACGACGTGTGCTCATTGCCAGACGTTGCTACTCTATGAAACTCAACTACGCGCGCTGCGACGGTGCGGGGCACGCGGCGCAGCGGACGCTTGCGCATCGGCCGGTTCCGCCTCTGCCGCCTCTACCGTCTGCGCCGGTGCATCGTGCGTCAGGTCGCGGGCGAGGATTTCGCCGGCCTGTTGAAGCATGGGGCGCAGGGTGCGCGCATCGAGCGCAGAGACGGCGAGGCAGCGGCGCTCCTGCCCGCAGCCGGACTGCCGCATCATCGCGTCGAGAATCTCGGCGTCGAGCAGATCGGCCTTGTTGAAGACGACGAGGCGCGGGAGTTGCGCGAAGTCGAGTTCGGTCAGGATGCGATCAACCGATTCGAGTTGCTGCTGCCAGCGCGGATTGACGGAGTCAATCAGGTGGATGAGCAGATCGCTCTCGCTAATCTCTTCAAGCGTGGCGCGAAAGGCGGCGAGCAGGTCGGGCGGCAGGTCGCGGATGAAGCCGACGGTGTCATTCAAGATCACTTCCTGTTCGCGCGGCAGGCGCAGGCGGCGCGAGGTCGGGTCGAGCGTCGCAAACATGCGCCGCTCGGCGAGCACCTTGCTCTCGGTCAGCGTGTTCAGCAGGGTTGACTTGCCCGCGTTGGTGTAGCCGACGATGGAGATGATCGGCAGTGCGCGCCGCGTGCGCTCTTTGCGGCGCTCCTGCCGGCGCTGGCGCAGGGTGTCGATCTCTTTCTCCAAACGGTTGATGCGGTCGCGCACGCGGCGGCGGTCGGTTTCGAGTTTCGTCTCACCGGGGCCGCGCCCGCCGATGCCGCCCGCGAGCCGTGAGAACGCCGAATCGTGTCCGACGATCAGACGCGGCAGCATGTATTTCAACTGCGCCAGTTCGACCTGAATCTTGCCCTCACGCGTCTCCGCACGCTGCGCGAAAATGTCGAGGATGAGTTGCGCGCGGTCAATCACTTTCAGATCGGTGGCCTCCGAAATCGAGCGCACCTGTGCGGGACTCAACTCGCGGTCGAACACGATCAAATCTGCGCCGAGTCGTAGCGCGCGCACGAGCAGGTCGTCCAGCTTGCCGCGGCCAAGAATCGTGCGCGGGTCAATCGCGCCGCGCCGCTGTATGATCTGATCAAGCACGACGACCCCGGCCGAAGCCGCCAACTCGCGCAACTCCGCCATAGACTCTTCCGCCTCTGCCACTGAACTGGTCGTGACGCCGACGAGGATCGCGCGGTCGCGCCCTTCGGCGCGGCGGCCGGCGCGGCGGTTGCGCGTCATCTCCTCTTCGAGCGAGTTGATCAGTTCGAGGAAATCAACGTCCAGATGCGCGGGGATGGTCGGCGTCAGGAAACCGTAAGCTTCGGTGTGCGCGGCGTCGTCAATCTCGGCGGCGGTGGTCGGCAGCAGGTGCGCGGCGCGGACGACGCCGGGCAGGCCTGTGCGCGCGTCCACGTCAATGGCGGCCATGAGATCGAGCCGGAGCAGCGCAAGGTCGTTCAGATCGTCCTGCGTCAACTCTTCGCCGCGCAGATGCGTATGCACGCAGCGCAGGCCGCGAAAACGCTCCGAGCCGACGCGCGTGCGCCTGATGTCCGGCCACTCGATGCGCTTGGCGTCGCCGACGACCACGTATTCAACGTAGCCCTTGCGGTCAATCAGCGCGCCGAGTTGCCGACCCGTCTCGTGCGATAGCTCGGTCAACTGGCGCGCGAACTCCGGCGTTACGATCTGCTGCGGCGCGATCCGCCGCGCATAGAGTTTCTCGATGCGGCGCAGTTGATTGGGCTTTAACCCTTGCGTGTTGCCGTGTACGGTACTGATAACTAAGCCTCCTTGATTAAAACCCCGGCCCGCGCCAGCGCGCGCCGCGACGGCACGTTGCTCTGCGCGCACGCGTCTGCGCCGTCGCTTGTCTGCTGCTGATAGTTAGAGTGAGAGCGGAGCGAGCGGTTGAGAGCGGACGCTGAGGGTGGCCTGTTGCTGTTGCCCGGCGAAGTCACTTCGCTTGGTCGATCTGGCGCGCTCGAAAAGTTTTAGGCCAAAAATTAGCCCGGCGGAACCGGCGCGCTGGCGGAACACTTGAAATCTATTGACCGGCGCGGATTATAGCACAGCGCGCGCCCGCGCAAGCAGTCAAACGTCGCCGCGCAAAAGTGCCCGCCGGGTGCGCGTCCGAGGCTGCATAGACACAGTCCGGTGCGCGTCGTATCATGCAGGTTCGTACGAGCAACATTCGGAGATTCGTCATGAGCGGAGCAGGGCAGATTGTGCGCGTCGAGCCGGCGGCGGCGATTCCGGGCGGCGAGGTGTTGATTGAGTGCGCGCGCTACGACACAAGCCGCATGAGCGAGTGCCGCGCGCTGTTTGCCGGGACGCGCGCGCGGCTGGTCGGCGCATCACCGGCGCGTGTGCTGGCGCTCGTGCCTGAGTTGGTGGAGAGCGGGCCCGTTGAGTTGACGTTGACGAGCGCCGACGGGCTGCGCAGTAATCCGGCGCATGTCGTCGTCGGCGAGAAACTGGCGGACGACCTGCACATGGTCGCCAGCCCCGCGTTCGACCCGGACGACGGCGCGCTCTACGTGACGCGTTCCGGCACGCGCGGACAGCAAGAGCCGGTCTCACTCTTCCGCATCAGCACCGAAGGGCGGATCGCCGACGTGACTGGCGAGATCATCAACCCCACTGGTCTCGCCTTCGACCCGAACGGGCAACTGTTCATCACCAGTCGCAACGACGGCGCGGTCTATCGCCTGACGCACTTCGACGAAGTCGTACCCTTCGCCCGCGAACTCGGCATCGCTACGGGCCTCGCCTTCGACCGCGCGGGGCGCATGTACGTGGGCGACCGTACGGGCACGATCTATCGCGTCAACGGCATCGGCGAAGCGGAGGAATGGGCGCGCCTCGAATCGTCGGTCGCCGCCTATCATCTGGCCTTTGGGCCCGACGGTGCGCTCTACGTGACCGGCCCAACCGTTTCAAGCTACGACGCCGTCACGCGGATAGACGAACACGGCGACACCTCGATCTTTTATCGGGGCTTGGGCCGGCCCGGCGGCTTGGCCTTCGACGAGGCCGGCAATCTCTACGTCGCCGCCTCACTGCGCGGGCGGCGCGGCATCGTGCGGATCACGCCCGACGGGCGCAACGCAACGCTCGCCGTCGCCGGCATGAACGTCATCGGTCTGGCCTTCAGCGCCGACGGGCGCATGGCCGTCGCCACCAACGAAGCCGTCTATAGTCTGCCGCTTGGCATCAAGGGCACGCTGCTGCGGTAACAAGTAGCCGGTAGCAAAGCATTGCTGACGTTGCTGGCTGGCAACTAAGGGCGAGTGGCTCGATGTTTAAGACCTGCTGACTACTGGCTACTGGCTACTGACTACTTCCATTTTGACACCTCAGAAGCCGCATGCTAGTGTGGCGGTGCTTGCTCCGGGCAGCGGTTTGGTGGGTTTTGTTATGGAAAGTGGCGTCCTCTGGCAGTTCCTGTTCTACATGCTCGCGCTGATCTTTTCGCTCTCCGTCCACGAGGCGATGCACGCCTTTATGTCGGATCGGTTCGGTGATGATCTGGCGCGACATCAGGGGCGCGTCTCTCTAAGTCCCGTCTCGCACGTTGACCCCGTCGGCACGCTCCTGTTCCCGGCGGTCGCCTTCTTCACAGGTGCGCCGCTGCTCGGTTGGGCCCGCCCCACACCCGTTAATCCGCTGGCGTGGCGCAACAAGCGCGTGGCGAATTTCTGGGTCTCGATTGCCGGCATCATCGGTAATCTGGCGATTGCTCTTGTGACCGCGATCATCATCATCGTACTGTTGCGCGCGGGCGCGTTGGCGGAGAGTTCAAAATTCTGGGGCGTTGTGCCGGCCGCGCCTAATTCGGAGGGCATGACGGCGGCGGCCGAGTTGTTGAACGTCTTCTTTCGCCTCAACGTCGGGCTGGCGATCTTCAACCTGTTCCCCGTGCCGCCGCTCGACGGCAGCAAGATTCTCTACAGCATCCTGCCGGATAGCGCCGCGCCGGGCATCGCGGCGATCGAACGCTACGGCTTCATGCTGCTGTTCATCCTCGTCTTCACGGGCGTCATCGGCAAAATCTTCGGCTTCATTATGCCGCTGGCGTGGCAGATCGTTCTTCTCGGAGCAGCATAAGGTCAGATGAAACGCATCTTCAGCGGCGCGCAGCCGACCGGCAACATACACATCGGCAACTATCTCGGCGCGCTGCGCAACTGGGCCGCGCTGCAACACGAGTTTGAAAGCCTCTTCTGCATCGTCAACCTGCACGCGCTCACCCTCCCGCAAGACCCGCAGGTGCTCGCGCGTAAGACCCGCGAGCTGGTGCGCCTCTATCTTGCTTCGGGAATCGATCCGCAGGTCTCGATCATCTACGTGCAGTCGGACGTGCCGGAACACGCGGAGCTGGCGTGGCTACTCGGCTGCGGCACGCGCCTCTCCGAACTTGAACGCATGACGCAGTTCAAGGAAAAGGCCGGCAAGCAGCGCGAGAGCGTCGGCACGGGCATACTGATTTACCCCGTGCTGATGGCCGCAGACATATTGCTCTTTCAGACCGACCTCGTGCCCATTGGGCAGGATCAGAAGCAGCACCTTGAATTGACCCGCGACTTGGCCGAACGCTTCAACCGCGATTACGGCGAGACGTTTCGCGTGCCCGACGCTTACATCCCGAAGGTCGGCGCAAAAATTCTCTCCTTGAGCAACCCGGCGAAGAAGATGTCCAAGTCGGACGAGAACGCGAACGGCGCGATCAATCTGCTCGACGATGCCGACACCGTGCGCCGCAAGTTCAAACGCGCCGTCACCGATTCAGGCACGGACGTGCGTTTCGACCCCGCGCGCCCGGCCGTCACAAACATGCTGACGATCTACCAACTGCTGACCGGCCAGACGCCTGAAGAGATCGAGGCGCACTTCGCGGGCAAGGGCTACGCGGCGCTCAAGTCGGAGTTGGCCGAAGTGACGGTCGAGTTTCTGCGCCCGCTGCAAGAGCGCGTGTACGGTTACGACGACGCCGAACTTGATCGTATTCTGGCGGCGGGGCGCGAGCGCGCCACCAGCATCGCGCGCCCGACGCTTGATAACGTTAAAGCCCGGCTGGGCGTGGTCGGCGTGCGTG
>DASVQA010000218.1:0-18435 GCA_036389375.1 Pyrinomonadaceae bacterium
GTCTCGCTTCGCGTTCACGTTGGCTCAAACGCGCACGATGGCGAACATGATCACCAGCGTGAAGATGACCAGCGTCTCGATAAAGGCGAGACCGATGATCATCAAAATCTGGATGCGACCGCTCGCACCCGGATTGCGCGCCGCACCTTCGGCGGCCGACGCCGCTACGCGCGACTGGCCCAAAGCGCCCAAGCCGGCCGCGAGCGCGAAGCCGATCCCGGCGGCCAGTTTCGCCCACTTGGCGACGGTGTTGGCATTGTCCGCGCCCACTTCGGCCGCGCCGCTTTGCGCAAACGCCGTCGCCGATGCGAACAGCACGCCGAGCACCGCGAACATGAACATTCTCAGTTTGTTCATGGGAGACCTCCTGTCAATGGAGTCATGTTTTCGTTAGTGGCGCGCATGGAGCTTGCGGCGGCGATCTCTGGTCTATTATTTCGCCCGCATCCGGTATCCGCCGCCCCTCTTACAACGGCGCTCCAGCGATACGAGAACCCAACACTCGCTTTCAAACCGCGAAAGCTAAAATGCACAGCGACCACACCCCGCGAGCAGCCCAACGCTTGCCGCCAACGAAAAATCAACCAATGCATGCGTCGCAACGTGCGCGGGCGCGCTTGCCCGCGCCGCTCGGCCAGACGCGTTAAAAGCAGAGATCAGAGGTTAGTAGTTGTTCTTTACTAACCTCTAACCTCTGACCTCTCAGGTAAAGACCGGGGCGATGATTTCATCGCCGTCAATCTCGCTGCCCTCGTGATGCTCATGCGGCGCGTGCGAGACTTCGCCGATGTAGATCATCGAGAGCAGCGTGAAGATAAACGTCTGCATCACGGCGGCGAACACGCTCAGGATCATGAGCAGCGCCGGCACGATGATGTAGGTGAGCGGCGGATACAGGTTGGCGATGTTAGCGCCCACCTGTTCGTCGCCGAAGATGTTGCCAAACAGGCGCAGCCCGAGCGAGAGCGGGCGCACGAAGTTGCTGATCAACTCGATGACGAACATCGCCGGCCCCATGATGAACAGGATCGCACCGCTGAAGTAGTGTACGCCGGCAAAGTGGCCGAGGTGGCCGAACAGGCCGTTCTCTTTGATGCCGATGTAGTTGTAATAGACGAACGACGAGATGCCGAGCGCGAAGGTGACGGACGTGGACGAGGTGGGCGACATGAACATCGGGAAGAGGCCCATCAGATTCGAGGTCAGGATGAGCAGCGCGAACGTAGCCACGACCGGGAAGTATTTCAACCCGTGCGGCCCGATGATGTCTTCGATCAGACCGCGCACCGCCAGCACCGCCACTTCCAATGTCTGCTGTCCGCCGTGCGGCTCGTCCTCCGACAAAGCCCGGCCGAACAGCTTGCCCTTGAGCAACAGCACGAAGACGATGGTCAGCAGGCACGCGATGATGAACATTACCGTGTACCAGGGCACGGCCGTCTCCGGCGAATACTTTGCGCCGAAGACCGCTTCGGCGTTCGAGCCGAAGAAGCCGAATAGCTTGTCCCACATCGGCTTCGTCGTCTTGAGTTGCAACTGATAGAGCGGTTCGCCGATGAGGTGATTGACCTGCGTGACGAGCCAGGGCATGTGCTCGCCGCCATGCTCGGCCGCCGCCGCCCCGTGCTGCGCCGCTTCGCCCGCGTGACCCGCCGCTTCGTGCCCGGCTCCTTCTGCTTGCAGCAACCAGAACATCCGTTAATTTCCTCTCGCTTTGGTAAACGTCAAAATCGTTTGGATGAATGCTTCGCTAAGCGCCGCGACGACAAACGCGCTAAGCCCGACGAGCGCGGCGACGATTGAAACCAGATCGAACCTGTAAGCCACGCCGACGCACGCGGCGACGACGAAATAGCGTAAGACGAAACGCGCGATGCTGAGTTTGGGTCGCCAGCCTGCCTCCAGCGCCGCACCGGAGAAGGCCGTGCGAATGGACGAGCGCAGCCAGTGGTGATTGACGAGCGCCAGCGCGCCGCCCAGCAATAAACCGGTCGTGACGCGCCAAGGCGCGACAAACGCGCTCGCAAGCACCGCCAGCACCACCGCCCCACACATGAGCCGGAACAAGCGGCGCTCGACGGCTTCCGCCTCATCGGCGTTCGCCTGCGCCTCAACGTACACATTCGCGCGCATCTTCGGAACAGCAGATTTTACATGGACAGGGCTTTGACTGTCGAGCCGCGCACCCTTGCCGCGTGTTAAGCGACGCGCGACATCATGCGGATGAACTGGTAGAAGCCGACCACCGCGCCGAGAATGATCCCGGCGACAAGCAGCCAAGGCCCTGTGTGCAACCAACGATCCAGCAGCCAGCCGAGCAGCAGACACGAGACAATCGCCGTCACGAGCGAGAAGACCGCGCCGTAGACGATGCCGCTCTTGCGCGTGATCTGTTGTTCGTCGCGCTCAGGCATAGACAGCCTTTACCAACTGCCGCGCTGCACGTAATTCTTCGGCAACTCGTAGAGCAGCGCGCGGCGCGAGTGGCGCATGGAATCGTGGATGAAGCAGACGTGCGTACACCAGCAGGCCCGCCCGCCGTCAATCTCTGCGAGTTCGGTCTGGCGCGCGTGCGCTGCCCAGAGCGCCCCGAAGTCGTAATCGTAATCGGCGAGCGTCGCAAATTTTTCGCGCAGTTCGCAGGCACGCACGTCGCCGTTATAGTCGATGACGGCTGCGGTCTCGCCCGCCGTGCAGGGGAAGGGCCAAGCCGCAGGGCGCGCGAAATTGGCTAACTGCGTGCGGTAATGCGTCGTGATCGCGCCGACATAGGCCACGGATTTGACGAAGCGTGTGCCGGCCTCGTCCGCCGCGAACATGCGTGCGCCATAGCGTTCGGTCAAGGCCGCGACGCGCGCATACAGCGCGGGCAGCGCCTCCGGCGGCACTTGTTTGATCGCCGCCCCGGCCTTCGTCTCGCCGCGAATGATGTTGAAGTATTGCCCGTCGAGCCGGAAGTTGTGCCAGAGATAATCGGCGAGCCGGTCAAGCTCGGTGTAGTTTGCGGCGCAGACGACCGTGTTGACGTTTAAGCGAAAGCGGTCGGCAAACCTGTCTTTGAGCGGGTAGAGCGCACGGATGCAGTCGAGCGTCTTGTCCCAGTTGCCGGGCACGCCGCGTATCTGATCGTGCGTTGCGCCGTAGCCGTCGAGCGCCACGTTGAGGTAGAGGTCGATCTGCGGATTGCGCGCGAGCGCCTGCTCGACGATCTCACAAGCGCGCGCCTTAATGAGCGCGTTGGTGGGGATAATGACGCGCCGGACGCCGTTGTGCCGGACGAAGAGATCAATGATCTCGTTTAGATCGCGGCGCATGGTTGGTTCACCGCCGGAGAGCCATAGATCGGTGATGGGCGGCATCGTGTGGGCGATGCGTTCGAGTTGCGCGAAGGTCATGTCGCCGGGCTGATTGAGTTCCTGCCAGTAGAAACAGGTCGCGCACTTCGCGTTGCAGCGTGAGGTGACAAATAGAATGACCGTGCCGAGCCGCCGCTCGCGCCCGGTCGAGCGCAGCAGTTGATAAAGTTTGACGGCCTTGTTGGTCATAGCGTGTGCGCGGGGCACGTACGCGGAGCGCGTTTGCGGTTCAGCGTAAGCGTTTGAAATAGATCAGTTCCGGATCGCGCTCGTCCAGATTGTGTACGACCCCGCTTAGTGCGTAGCCAAGCTGCGCCAGCAAAGCCTGCATGGGCAGGTTGGACAGGTTCGTCGAGGTAAAGAGCTTGGGCGTGCGGCACAGGGCTTCCATGTGGCGCAGCAACATCGTCGCGTAGGCGCGGCGGCGCGCGTGTGCGGCAACGTAGAGCAGGGCGATGAAGCCGCAGGTGTAGAAGGAGTATTCCAACACACCATAGGCGACGATTTGACCGTCCGCCACCAGCACATGACAGTGGCCAGCGGCGACGGACTGTGTGATGAACTCGCGCCGTGCGCCGTCGTCGGTGGTCGCAACCTCGTCAAACCGGCAGATGGCCGCAACGTCCGGCTCGCTGGCTGGCCTGATTTCCGGCACTAAGCTTTCGCCCTCCTCGCTAACATAACTGACTTGACTTGAGCGAGCAAGCCGTTGCCCCCGTCGCCTTGCGCTCTTTAATCGGATAGCTTGCGCGCGTGCAAGCTGCTTAACGCTCGCTGTCCGTGTCGGGTCGCAGCACAACGGTTTCGGTCGGCGCACGCAACTCGTAGGCGATGCCGCGCCAAATGATGCGGCGCGAGAGACCGGCGGCGATGGCGTTGTAGGCGTAGAGCGCGGCAGTTACGGGCCAGAGCAATAGCTGCGCGCACAGCGTCGTGCCGCGTGGACGCACGCCTTCGGTTGCGAGCACGAGCGCGACGGCGCGCAGGCGTAAATGCGCCTTCGCTGCGCCGAGCAGGAAGATGGCGGCGACGAGCGTGAGCGGCAGCCCAAAGGATGCGCCGCGCCACGCGCGCCACCCGACGAGCAGCAGACCGCCGTAGAAGACCATGACAAAGAGCAGGTTCGACGCCAGCACGATGCGCCATAGGTGCGGCGCATAGACGCGCGTGATCTTCAGTTGACGCGTGGTGAACTCAATTAGCTCGCGGCAGGTGCAGTCGGCGTGCGAAGCGGTCAGGCATTGCGGCACGAATCGGATACGGAGTTGTGCGCGGCGGAGCGCACGCGTGAGCGCGAAGTCGTCTGAGAGTGCGCCGCGCCAGTCGGCAAGCACGTCTGCGTGGGCAAATGTCGTGCGCCGAATTGCGGTTGAGCCGCCCCAACAGAAGTTGCGGTCGTCGTCCGGGCCGAGCGCGGAGGCGATGGCAGCGTTCCAGACGGCGCGCAAGTGGGCGCAGAGGCCGCCCGCGCCGGGCACGAACCAGCGATAGCCGGTCGCCGCACCCACGCCTGCGTCGCCGAGCGGGGCAACGAGCGCGCGCAGCCAGATGCGACGCGGGCGGGCGTCCGTATCTACAAAGACGAAGACCTCGCTGGCAGGGGCAGACGCCGCGACGCCCGCGCATAGATTGTGTACCTTCTGCCCGCAGTCAGTTGCCTGCCCCGCGATCACTACGCGTGTGCTGAGCGTGTGACCGGAAGCGTCGGTGCAACCTGTCAGCACGTCCGCGATGACGGCGCGCGCCGGATCGTGTTCGCTATCGAGCACGAAGATGATCTCGTAGTGCGGATAAGCCTGTGCGCAGAGTGCATGCAGGTTTTCGCGCAGAGCGGGTTCGAGGCCGCGACACGGCACGATAATGGAAGCGAACGGCGCGTAAGGCGCAAGCTCGCGCGTTGTCTCGCGCCGGAAGTAGGCGAGATAGCGCAGCCCGCCGCGCAACGAGATGAGACCTTGCAGGGCGAGCAGGGCGGCGAAGAAGTAGAACAACCACATGAGCAAGCAAGACGCGGCGGCGCGTGAATCAAACCACACAAGCCACACGAGGACACAAAGAGCGTAAAGATTTTCTTTGTGTCCTCGTGTGGCTTGTGTGGTTGGAAAATTTTTACCGCATGGCGACTGCGCCGCTGGCGGCGGCGAGCGCCGTGATCATCTTTTGCGCGGCGTTGATGAACGGCTGCGGGTAGACGCCGATGAGGATGATGCCGACGCAGGCAGTGATGAGCGCCGTCGTCAGCGCGGGCGAGAGCGACAGCGGGCGTTCGTCCGCCGCTTGCTCGCCGAGATACATGGCGCGGATAAAGCGCACGTAGTAGTAGAAGGAGACGACCGTGTTGAGGATGGCCCAGAGGGCCAGCCACAAGTACCAGTTTTTATCGTCCGCCTGCGCGCGCTGCACGAGTCCGCCGAAGAGGAAATACTTGCCGATGAAGCCGCCCGTCAGCGGCAAACCGCCGAGCGAGAGCATGAAAATGGCCATCATCACGGCCATGCCCGGCGCTTTTTGCGCGAGGCCCGTCATGTCGTCCACGTTGTCGCCGACGATGCCGCGCCGGCGCAGACTGATGATGACGCCGAACGCGCCGATGTTCATCAAGGTGTAGACGAGCAGGTAAATAACCAGCCCCGTGTAGCCGTAGGTATTGCCGGCGACGAGGCCGAGCAGCAGGTAGCCGGCGTTCGAGATGGACGAATAGGCCAAGAGCCGTTTGGCGTTCGTCTGTGTGACCGCCGCCCAGTTGCCGACGAGGATCGTGATCGCGGCGACCAGCCCCAGCAGCGGGGCCCAATCGGCCCGCAGCCCGCCGAGCGCCTCAACGAAGATGCGCGCGTAGAGCGCGAAACTCGCCGCCTTCGAGCCGGTGGACAGAAACGCCGTGACGGGCGTAGGTGCGCCCTCGTAGGCATCGGGGGCCCACATGTGGAAGGGCACGGCCGAGATTTTGAAGAACAGCCCGGCGGCGAGCGCGATCATGCCGAGCAGCAGCAGAGGTCTGATCGGCATGGGCGTGCCTTCAAGCGCGGGCGCGGCTTGCAGCGTCAGGTTGAGGCTCTGCGAGATGTCGCCGAGATTAGTTGAGCCGGCGACGCCGTAGAGCAGCGACATGCCGTAGAGCAGTATGCCGGAGGAGAACGCGCCGAGCAGGAAGTATTTCATGCCGGCTTCGTTCGAGCGGCGCTGGCGCTTGGTGAAGGCGACGAGCACGTAGAACGTGAGCGCCATCAGTTCCAGACTGATGTAGAGCGCGATCAGATCGTAGCCGCACGCCAGCAGCATCATGCCAATGGTGGCAAACAGGATGAGCGCGTAGAACTCGCCGCGCTGCTCGCCTTCGATGTCGAGATAACGGAGCGAGATGGCGATGGTGAGCGCGGCGGCGATGAGGAAGATGGTCTTGAAGATGACGGCGAAGCCGTCGATCCGCACCATGCCATAAAAGCCTGTGAGTGGAAACAGGTAGCTCGTCGTGTACCATTGTGCAAAGAGCGACACGCCGGCCAAAGCGGTGGCGATGAGCGCGAAATAGCCCGTCAGCCGGCTACGCTTGTACGGCAGCACGACCTCCATCACGAGCACGACGCACGCGCAGACCGTGAGGATCAACTCCGGCGCGAGCAGTTGCAGTTCACCCACGCTGAACAGTGCGGTTGTGTTGGCTTGCAAAAGCAGCATAAGTGATTAGTGCCCCCTCCGGGGGCCCTTGCGTTATTTAATCTGCACGGTCGCGGAACCTGTCAGCGGCGGCGTGGTGGGGCGGCCGGGCAAAGGATAGTCGGGGCGGACTTGTTGCACGACTGCGTTGACGGGCTGCTGGATGTAATCGAGGAACGGCTTCGGATACACGCCGATCCAGAGCGACAAGAGAACGAGCGGGATCATGTAGGCCCATTCACGCCCCGACAGATCGGTCAGCCGCTCGTTCTTTGGATTATCGATTGTGCCGAAGAACATGCGTTGATAGAGCCAGAGCATGTAGCCCGCATTCAGTATGATGCCGAGCGCAGCCCACGCGGCCCACGCGGGGCGCGCTTCAAATGCGCCGCGCATGGCCAGAAATTCCGAGATGAAGACGCACAGCAGCGGCAGCCCGATGGCCGTCATGGCCATGGCCAGAAAGACGGCCGCGTAGCCGGGCATGACGTGCGAGAGGCCGCCGAACTCGGCGACGTTGCGCGTGTGGCGGCGCTCATAGATGATGCCGACCAGAAGGAACAGCGCGCCCGAATAGATGCCGTGATTGATCATGTGGAGCACCGCGCCGTTGACGCCGTTCGGGTTCAAAGAGAACAGCCCCAGCATGACGATGCCCATTGACGAGACGCTTGAATAAGCGACCAGTTTCTTTACGTCGCCGTCGCGTTTGACGACGAAATACATGGCGGCGAGCGCGCCGTAGATGATGCCGATAATGGCCAGCGTAATCATCACGTGGCGCACGCCGAAGACGACGCCGAAGGCGCGGAACGCGATCTCGTCCGCCGAAGCGCGCGGGAACATCGGCAGGTTGAACCGGAAGAAGCCGTATGTGCCGAGCTTCAGCAGGATGCCCGCGAGGATGACCGAGCCGGCGGTCGGCGCTTCGACGTGTGCGTCCGGCAGCCAAGTGTGAAACGGCCACATCGGCACTTTGATCGCAAACCCGAGCGCGAACGCGAAGAACAGCAGTATCTGCATCGCGCCCATCGGCAGCACGGAGCCGAGGGCTTGCAGGTACATGATATTGAACGTGCCCGTGCCGTTAGCGCGCGCCGCGTTGACGCTGGCATCAAGTAGCGCCCGCGCCTGCGGATTGCCGGCGACCGTGCCGAGCGTGACCTGATTGATCTTGGCGATGAGCGCGGGGTCTTGCGTCAGGAAATAGAGTTTCAAGACGCCGAGCAGCATGACGACCGAGCCGACGAGCGTGTAGAGAAAGAACTTGATGGCGGCATAGAGCCTGCGCTCGCCGCCCCAGATGCCGATCAGGAAATACATCGGCACGAGCGAGACCTCGAAGAAGAGATAAAAGAGGAACAAGTCCATCGAAGCGAACACGCCGACCACGGCCGTCTGCAACAGCAGCAGCAGCACGTAGTATTCCTTCTCGCGCTTCTGGATGTAGTTCCACGAAGAGAGCGCGGCGATGACGCCGAGCAGGGTGGTCAGCAGAATCAAAAGCACGGCGATGCCGTCCGCGCCCATCTGGTAACGCGCGCCGATAATGGGAATCCACTGATGGTCTTCGAGAAACTGCATGCCGCCCGCCGCGCGGTCGTAGCCCGCGAGGGCGAGCGAGACGATAAAGGTCAACGCGAACCACGCGGTCGTAAACTTCTTGATCGCGTTCGCCTGACCCTTTCTGAACAGCGCGAGGATCAGAATCGCGCCGATGGTCGGCAGCCACGTAATGATGGAGAGCAGGTGTGGGATTTTCACTGTTTCCTCACAAACGATAGGGATGAGGGCGGAGGGATGAGGGCTGAAGCAGACGAAATTGTTTTTCTTTCATCCTTCAGCCCTGATCCCTCATCCCTGCTTTCTCAACCGCCGCGAACTGCGGCCATGATGTCCGAGAAGAAGAACATGATGACGGCGACGACCAAGCCGAGCACCATGACGAGCGCGTAATTTGCGGTCAGCCCCGTCTGGGTGGCGCGCAGCAGGCGCGACATGATGCCGCGTATGAAGTAAGCGATGCCGTTGACGATGCCGTCTATGATGTGGCGGTCGAACTCGCCGGTCGCGCTGCTCGCCTTGCGCGTCAAGGTCGCCACGCCGTTGACCGCGCCGTCAATGCCTTTCGCGTCAATCGTGTAGATGGCGCGCGCGGCGTCCATCGTGCGGCGCGTAAAGAGTAGACCATAGAGTTCGTCCACCCAGTATTTGTTGTAGCTCGCGCGATAGAGCGCCGACAGACGCCGCGCCCACACGTCGGGCAGGTGCGGACGCTTCAGGTAGAAGAGATAACCGAGGAACATCCCGATGCCGGCGGCGACCAGCGAGATGATGATAAAGAGCCACTCGGCGGCGCGCTCACCGAGTGAATGTTCAACCGTGTGCGCGAGATTGTAGCCGGTGTCGCCGTAGGGGGTCGTGTGCGCGCCGGCTTCGTGCGCGGTCGGCTGGTGGGTGGCGGGCGCATGCTCCGCCGCGCCTTCGCTCGTAGCGATCTGCGCGTGTTCGCCGCCGGCCTCGGCCGCGCCGAACTCGCGCGTCGCCGGATTCCAGATGACGGGCGAGAGCCAGTTGACGATGTTCAGACGACCGCCGGGATGACCGCCACCGGAAAAGGCCGGCCCGATGCCGACGAGGCCGCCGACGGTCGCCAGCACGGCCAGCACGGCGAGCGGCAACCACATCGAAGCGGGCGACTCGTGCGGCTCGTGTACGCCGTGCCCGTGCGGCGCATCATGTGCAGACTTCGCGCCCCAGCCGGCTTGATGCTCGTGCGGGGCGGCGTGCGGTGCGCCGACGTACTCGCCGGGTTCGTGGCGCGGGCGGTCGCCGGCCGATTCGAGTTGCGCGTCGTGCGGCTTACCCATCTCGTCGTAACCGTGCGCGTGCGCTTCGTCGGCCTCGCCGCCAGCGGGCACTTCGCGGAAGCGTTCGCGCCCCCAGAAGGTCATGGCAACGAGCCGCGTCATGTAGAACGCGGTGCAGATGGCGGCAATCGTGCCTAAGAGCCAGAGCAGCCAGCCGCCGGAGAAGTAGTTCGTCCCGGCCGCGCGCCAGAGGATTTCATCCTTCGACCAGAAGCCGGAGAACGGGATGATGCCGCAGATGGCGAGCCAGCCGCAGAAGAACGTCCAGAAGGTCTTCGGCATGTACTTCTTCAAACCACCCATGCGCCGCATGTCCTGCTCGTGGTGCATGCCGTGTATGACCGAGCCTGCGCCGAGGAACATGAGCGCCTTGAAGAAGGCGTGCGTCATCACGTGGAAGATGCCGATAACGAACGCGCCGACGCCGCAGGCGAGAAACATGAAGCCAAGCTGCGAGACGGTCGAATAGGCTAAGACCTTCTTGATGTCGTTCTGCGTGATGCCGATGGTCGCGGCAAAGAGCGCGGTCAAAGCGCCGACGATGGCGACGACCAGCATCATCGTCTGCGAGTGCTGGAAGATGACGTTGGTGCGCGTCAGCATGTAGAGACCGGCCGTGACCATCGTGGCGGCGTGGATCAAAGCGGAGACGGGCGTCGGCCCCGCCATCGCGTCCGGCAGCCAGACGTAGAGCGGCAGTTGCGCGCTCTTGCCGCACGCGCCGACAAAGAGGCCGAGCGCGATCCACGACATGATGCCGAACGTGCCCAGCAGTTCAATCGGGAAACCGCTCGCGGCGGCCATCACGTTTGTGTACTGCGCCGTGCCGAAGGTGGCGATGATGGCGAAGACGGCGAGCGCGAAGCCGAAGTCGCCGATGCGATTTGTGATAAACGCCTTGCGCGACGCATCGCCCGCCTCTTTGCGATCAAAGTAGTAGCCGATCAAAAGATACGAGCAGAGGCCGACCCCCTCCCAACCGACGAACATCATCAGGAAGTTCGACCCCAGCACCAGCACGAGCATCATGAACATGAAGAGGCCCATGTAGGCGAAGAACCGATAGAAGCCCGCATCGCCGTGCATGTAGCCCGTCGCAAAGACAAAGATGCACAACCCGACGCCCGTGATGATCAGGATGAAGATGGCCGACAGCGGATCGAGTTGATAACTCCACTCGATATTGAGCACAGACCCGCGCGCGGGCGAGGCAGGCGGCGGCACGGTTGTATTTGTCGCGGGGCCGCCGACCTCATTCGTATTTGTGCTCGTACCGTAAGTCGCCGACGTGCCCGCCTCGCCCGTCGTCGCGCGCAACGCTGCGCCGTGGGCCGCGTCTGCACCCGCGCGCTCCTTTTGCCCCTGTGTGATCTCGGTCGCGCCGCCTGCGATCCACGTAAAACTCGCGCCGTCCTGACTCGTCACGTAAGGCGCGGGCCACGCCGGGCTGCTGGCATAACGGACGACAACCGTGAGCGCGGCGACGAACGCCAGCGCCACCGACCCGACCGCGACGACCGCGACCAGCCGCTCCGAGAAGCGAAACTTACGCCCCAGTAGGCCGTTGATAGCCGCGCCCGCCAGCGGCAACAAGGGAATGAGCCAGAGAAGGAGAGCCATAATAGTCGGTAGCCAGTAGTCAGTAGTCAGTAGTCAGTAGGATGCGAACGATTCAGTCTTCATTCTCAGTCAGCGCCGAGCCGCCAGTGTCTTCTACTGGCTACGGGCTACTGACTACTGGCTACTTCCTCACCACTTCAAGAGATCGATCTTGTCCACGAAGATCGTCTCGCGGTTGCGGTAGAGCGCGATCACGATGCCGAGACCGATGGCGGCCTCGGCCGCCGCCACGACGATGATAAAGACCGTGAAGACTTGGCCGGCGACGGCGTTCATGCTGCCGGTCGTCTGCAAGTAGCGCGAGAAGACGATGAAGTTCAGGTTCGCCGCGTTCAGGATCAACTCGATGGACATGAAGATGACGATGATGTTGCGCCGCGTCAGCACGCCCGCCAGCCCGATGATGAACAGGAGCGCGCCGATGACGAGAAACTTGGACAGATCGGGGTGCTTGATGCCGTCAAGGATCGCCCTGCCGCGCGTCGTCTGCTCAACTTGCAGCAAGAGCGCGAGGGCGGGAATCACAAGGTTGCTCATAAGGTCGGACGCGCCTTCATGGTTTGAGTTCCGGTTCAGCCACGATCAATTCCGGCAGTAGTTCTGGATCAACGTCGTCGGCCGCCAACTCCTGTTTAGTCGTGCGGGCCAGCATGACCGAGCCGACGATGGCGACGAGCAACAGGACGCTTGCGATCTCGAACGGGATCGAGGCGAAGCGATAGAGGCTGCCGCCGACGCGCTGCGTGTCCTGCGAAATACGCATCACGCGCGTCTCGCTCGGCTGCGCGCTCGGCGGCGGAATGGCCGTGGCGATGCGCTCCTGATCGCGGCGGAGCAGCCCCTCGTAGCCCGTGCGGAGCGCGTAGATAAGCCCGAGCGACAGGAGCGCCAGAAAGATGACGCTGGCTGCGATCTGGCCCGGCCGGTTGAACAGCATCTCGCCGCCGCGCTCCTCCGCGCTCACGTTCACCAGCATGATGACGAAGAGAAACAACACCATCACGCCGCCCACATAGACGAGTATCTGCACGCCCGCGATGAACTCCGCGCCGAGCAGGATAAAGAGCGCGGCGACCGAGATGAGCGTCGAGATGAGAAACAGCGCCGAGTGGACGGCATTGCGCGCAAGGATGGTCAGCAGCGCCGCCACGAGCGCCGCCACCGCAAATATCCAGAAGAAGACCGCAGCCCAACCGGAGAGAGTCATATATTCGAGTGCCGAGTGTCGAGCGCCAAGTGCCGGGTTAAAGCCTCAGTCGAGCGTGCGTTGACCTGTCTTGCCTGTCGCCTGTCACTCGGCACTTGGCACTGCTGTTTATGCTTCGTACTTGATCGTTTCGCGCCCCTGCTCAAGCATTTCGCGGTTCCAGACGAAACCGGCGCGGGAGTAGGTGGCGAGTTCAAAGTCCTGCGTGAGTTCGAGGCAAGCCGTCGGGCACGCCTCCTGACAGAGCGCACAGAACATGCAGCGTGAGGTGTCGAAGATAAATTCGTCGAGCACCTTCTTCTTGCGCGCCTTGCCGGCGACGGTGATCTCTATGTCCATCGGGATCACGTCAATGCAATCTTCGGGACAGGCGAGCGCGCAGAGATTGCAGGCGATGCAGAGCGTCTCGTGCGTCTCGGGATCCATGTTCAGACGCGGCGCGCCATGAAAACGGGGCGCGACTTCGGGTCGCACTTTCGGATACTGCTCCGTGTAGATGCCCTTGCCCGCGACGGCGTCCTTATCGGTCAATGCGCCGATATTGAACTTGAGCGTCAGCTTCAAGCCCTGAATCAAATCCACGAGAAAGAAGCGTTTCAGCTTCTCCTTCAAGGTCGGCACGGGCACTGATACGAACGGCATAATGATGACCTCTGATGTCGAGTCCCCGATTACGAGTTACGGGTTTCAGGTTAAATCCAGCTTGCCGAGATCGCCACCTGAAAACTCGACCCGGCGAAACGTTTAGCTCAGCCTTCACTCGCGGCCGGTGCGGGCGCAACGGCCGGCGGCCCTTGCGTCGGACTGACGAGCCGCACCTGCCGACGCTGCTTCTTCAAGTTGAAATCGCGCGAGCGCCAGTTGATGGCCGAGAGCATGGCGGCGGCGATGAAGATGCCGGCAATGCCGTAGGCCACAAGAATCGCTTTGCCCGTGCCGGTCAGGTTCAACCCGCGCGCGAGCGATTCGATGGTCTTGATGCCGTGCCAGCCGTCGAGCGCCTGCACGGTGAAGATGGCGAGCGCGCTCAGTGCGATGTTCAGCAAAGCGGCGGGCAGCATCCACTTCCAGCCCAAGTCCATCAGTTGATCATAGCGGTAGCGCGGGAACGTCCAGCGCAGCCAGAAGTAGATGTAGAGCAGGATCGCCATCTTGGCCGAGAAGACGACGAGGCTCAGGAACACGAACAAGGCGTGATTATCTGCGTCGAGCCGCCACAGCCACGGAAAATACCAGCCGCCGAGATACACGGTCGTTGCAATCGCCGCCACGACGACCATCGCGGCGTATTCGGCCATAAAAAAGAGCGACCAGCGCATGCCGGAGTATTCGGTGTGGAAGCCCGCGACGAGTTCTGATTCAGCTTCGGGCAGATCGAAAGGCGCGCGGTTGTTCTCCGCGATGCCGCTGACGAGGAAGATGATGAAGCCGAGCGGTTGATAGAAGATGTACCAGATGGAGTCGAGCGCCTGCGCATGCACGATACTGGACAGGCTGAGCGTGCGCGCAAACATCAACGCGCCGACGAGCGATAGCCCCATCGAGACTTCGTAAGAAACCATCTGCGCGGACGAGCGCAAGCCGCCCAGAAGCGCGTACTTCGAGTTCGACGACCAGCCGGCGAGGATGAGCGCGAGCACGCCGACCGATGAAACCGAGAGGACAAACAGCAAGCCGATGTTGATGTCCGTGATCACGCCCCAATCGGGGCCGAACGGGATGACGGCGAAGACGATGAAAGCGGCGGCGACCGAAATAAACGGGGCGAAGAAGAAGATGTACGGGTCGGCTTTATCCGGGCGCAGGTCTTCCTTCGTCAACAGCTTGACCGCGTCGGCAATCGGCTGCAACAGACCGTAAGGCCCGACGCGCATCGGCCCGAGCCGCGCCTGCATAAAGGCCGACACCTTGCGCTCAAGGTAGGTCGCATAGAGCGCCCAGAAGGCGACGGCCGTGACGACCGCGCCGATCTGTATGAACGGCCAGACGACGTAATTGATCGTCTCCGGACTGAAGAAGCGCAGCAGGAAACTATCAACTAAGTTCGGCGGCGCTAACAGTGTGAGCGTTTCCATAGACATGTTAATTGAGCTACGCTTGCTTGCTCTCAAGCGCCGCTATCCGCACCTCCAAATCGCGCTGAGCTGTCCGCAGCTCCATCAAATCCTGCGTGACCACGTCGAACTTGCGATCCATGCGGCGGATGTCGGTGCGTACCGTCTCGAACCCCGCCCGCGTCTCCGCTGCAAATTGCTCAAGCCGGATGTCAAACTTATCAAGCCGCGTTTCAACCTGAGTGAAGCGCGTGTTCATTTCCGTGTGCAGCCCGCCGATTTCGGGGCTGATGGCGCTGAAGCAGTTGAGGATTTCGGTGAGGCGCTCTGTGCTCATGCCATTCCTTTCATGATTAGTTCAAACGTCAATCTCGAAGCTGCACTGGTGGATCGCTTTCAGATCAACCAACTCGTAATCGTCGTCCAGCGTGCGCGCGCGATCTACGACCAGATACGAAGCCCACTCGTCGAGCGCGAAGGGCGGCGTGTGCCACGTGCCCTTGTGATACGCATAGGGCAAACGCCCGTTGACGTGGAACGCGACGATCTCGTCAACCGCCGGGGCGGCCCCGCCGGGCGGCGCGACGCAGATGATCGAGCGCGATTGCACGAGCGGCGAGAAGACCTGCATCGTCAAGCGGTGGCGCGCCATGAACTCGAAGCGGAAGGGCCGCCGCTCGCTCGTCGCGCCCGTCATCGCGGGCTGTCCGCCGCCGAGGTCTAGCTCGACCGCGCCGCGCGCATCCAACAGGATACCGTAGGGTGCGAACCGCGCCCGCGTCATCTCCTGCACCGGCAAACGCACAACTCGCATAAAGCAGAGGTCAGAGGTTAGAAGTCAGAGATTAGAGATTAGGCGGTTAGTTAGACCGGACACTAATCTCGGCCCGCTAACCTCTGACCGCTCATCTGTCAATCTCGCCCAACACAATATCGAGCGTGCCGATGATGGCCACCACGTCGGCGACGAGGTGGCCGAGGCACATCTGCCGGAGCGCCTGTAAATTGATCAGACAGGGCGGGCGGACGCGCACGCGATGCGGCCGGCTCGAACCGTCGCTGACGAGGTAGCAGCCGATCTCGCCCTTTGGCCCTTCAATCGAATGATAGTAGTCGCCTGCGGGCGGCTTGATCACCTTCGGCACTTTCGCGTTGACGGGGCCATCCGGTAGCTGCCGCAACGCCTGTTGAATGATGCGGCGCGATTGCCGCATCTCTTCGAGACGCACGAGGTAACGATCATAGGTGTCGCCGTTTTCGCCCACCGGCACGTCGAAATCGAGTTCGGCGTAAGCGGCGTAAGGGCGGGCCTTGCGCAGATCGTAGGCGACGCCGGAGCCGCGCAGGGCGGGGCCCGTCAGTCCGATGGCGACCGCCTCTTCGGCAGAGATGACGCCGATGCCGACCGTGCGCCCAAGCCAGATGCGATTCTCCGTGAGCAGCACCTCGTACTCCGCGAGGCGCGCAGGAAAATTGTCAACGAACTGCTGCACGTCTTCGGTGAAGCCTTCGTAAGCGTCGTTCGGCATGCCGCCGATGCGCCATGCGTGACAGGTCAGGCGCGCGCCGAACTGGCGCTCGAATATCTTCAGTATCTCTTCGCGCTCGCGCAGCGCCCAGAGCAACACGGTGAACGAGCCGATGTCGAGACCGTGCGTGGCGAGCCAGAGCAGGTGCGAAGCGATGCGGTTTAGCTCCGTCAGAATCGTGCGAATGTAGTGGGCGCGCGGCGGGACGACGAGACCCATCATCTGTTCGACCGTTTCGACCCAGAGCAGCCCGTTTGAGACGGCGGCGATGTAGTCGAGCCTGTCCCAGTAGGGTGCAATCTGCGGGTAGAGCCGGTTCTCGCAAATCTTCTCCATGCCGCGATGCAGGTAGCCGATGTCGCAGTCGAGATCAATGACGGTTTCGCCGTCGAGCTTGAGGATGACGCGCAGGACGCCGTGCGTCGAGGGGTGCTGCGGCCCCATGTTCAGCACCATTTCGGGGCTGTCGTACAACGTCTCCTGCGTGGTGGCGACTTCGATCTGATGCATAAACGAGTGTCGGGCCGGGCTATTGCTTAACTGTTACCGGCCCGGAGATCATTTTCTATCTAACGGCATTACCTCTTTGCCCGCGATGAAGATTTCGCGGACGCGGCGCTCGTCGGGGTGCGAGAGGAGTTCGAGACCGTAGGCGCGGCGCTGTTCGAGTTGTTCCTGTTGCACGCTGTCGAACGGCGGCAGGTGTTTGCGCGTCCACTCGTTCTCGACCGGCTTGAGCGGATAGTCTTTGCGAAACGGATGCCCGGCCCAGTCGGGCGGCAACAGCAAGCGCCGCAAGTCGGGATGATTTTTGAACGGCACGCCGAACAGATCATAGACCTCGCGTTCCATCCAGTTCGCCGCCGGCCAGACCTGCGTGACGCTCGCCACGCCTTCGCCCGCGCTCGTCCACACCTTCAAACGCACGCGCGCATTGGCGCTGATGGAATAGAGGTTATAGACGACCTCGAAAGGCGCATCCGTGTGTTCCGGATAGTGGACGCACGTCAGATCGGTCAGCAGGTTGAACGGCGTCTCGCTGTCGCGCTTGAGGAAGTCGCAGACCTCGACGATGCGCGCGGGCGCAAGTCGCACGGAGAGTTGGCCGAGAAATTCTGTGGCCTCGATGATCTCTTCACCAAACCGCGCCTTGAGTTTTTTAACGAGCGGGTGTGCCGCTGCGTCCGTCGGCTTCGGCCCCTCGTCCTTCTTCTTGACGGGCGCTTTCGGTGCGCCGGCCGCGCCGCCCGGCGCGGAAGGCATCACCGGGCTGGCCGCAGCTTTGGCTGAAGCAGCGCGCGCTTTGGCCTCGGCGATCTTAGCGGCCTTCTCTTCGTCCGAAGTGGCGGCGGGCGCGGCCGGCTGACCGGCGGCGCGGGCAGCAGATTTGGCCTTGGCCTCGGCGACGAGGCGGGCCTTTTTCTGCTCCGGCGTCTCGGCGGCCGGTGTTTCGTTGGTGGCGGGCGTGTCAGGCGTCGCGGCGGCGTCTGACGAACCCGGCTTGGTCGGTTCGTCGGTCATCGCTAATCACGCAGTCGGATGTCCGCAGTAGTAGCGTCCGAGGCACGCTAACTCTGCTTGGAGAATTGCTTCGTCTTGAACAACTGACCTAAGACGCAAGAGGACGGTAACGATGCTTTTTAACATGCGCTCTGCGCCTTGTCAATTAACTTGAATTGCGCCGCGCGCGCGAGCCAACCGCAAGCCTTAAGTGCCCGTCTAACTTGACGATAAACGCGAGCGACCTTATCATGGACATTTGCCAGGCCCGGATGATTCGCGCCTGTACAAGGAGAGAAATAAATGAAGCAAGGAATCCATCCCCAATACCACGAAATCAACGTCTCCTGCGCCTGCGGCGAGACGTTCAAGACGCGTTCGACGCGTAAGGACGACCTGCACGTCGAAATCTGCTCGGCCTGTCACCCGTTCTTCACGGGCAAGCAGAAACTGGTTGACACCGCCGGGCGCGTAGACCGTTTCAACAAGCGTTACGGCAAGAAGACGGAAGCGCCGGCCGCGGAAGCCGCCGCGCAGTAATGCCAGCAAGAGGCTGAGCGGTTTACTAACGCTCAGACCGGCGTTGATGCGACAGACAGACCGACAGCGCCAGTATTAGCGACCCAAAATCCACACGCCGAC
>DASVQA010000219.1:0-23246 GCA_036389375.1 Pyrinomonadaceae bacterium
GTCGTTGATGAGCGGAATCTTGAAGGTCTTGATCGTCTCGCCCGCCGCGAAGCGCAACGTGTCGGTGGTCGTCGCGTAGTCGCAGCGCGCGTAGGCGGTCAGCCCGATCACGTCGCAGCGCACGGGCGCGGGGTCGTCGGCGGTCGCGTAGTCAACTGTGACGGCCGTCGAGATGTCGCCCGTGCGCGTGACGGTGACGTTGGCGACGCCCGCGCCTTCGACCGCGTCGTAGTTGAACTGGTTGAACTGCAAGGTCGTCGTGCCCCCGCCTTGCCCGGAGAGGTTGAAGAGGGCGGACTTGATGCTGCTGGCGAACATGTCGGGGCGGAAGGCGCGCGCCGAAAACTGCTGCGAGTTGACGAGGCGCACGGTCGCGCCATTGGCGACGACCGGATCAAACTCGGTCGGCGTGCCGCCGTTGGTGCGATAGTGAATGACCGCGCCGGGCGTGGCGCAGGTAATCCGCACGTCAACGAACGGCGTGTTGAACGTGCCGCCGTCGGGGTCGAAGACGGGCGCGCTGACCGTGCCGAGACCGGAGACGCGCACGGGCGTGCCGCGCTGCGTAGTCGAACCGTCGCCCAGTTGACCGAAACCGTTGTCGCCCCAAGTGACGACCGTGCCGTCGTTTTTCAAAGCGACGCTGTGCTGGTTGCCGGCGGCAACCGCCGTGATGCCTGCGAGATTCGGCACTTGCGTCGGCGTCACGGACGGGCCGCCGTTCGTGGTGCGCCCAAGTTGCCCCGCGCCGTTCGCGCCCCAAGTCCAGACCGTGCCGTCGGCTTTGAGCGCGAGCGTGTGGCCTGAGCCACCTGCGGCTGCGCTTGCGCCGGTGATGAGCGGCACTTGTGCCGGGTTAGGATGCGGCGTGAAATCGGGGTTGCCGTAGCCGAGTTGCGACGAGAAATCGTCGCCCCAAGTCCAGACCGTGCCGTCGGACTTGACGGCGATGCTGAAACCGCTTGAGCCGGTTGCGCCAGCGGCCGCGAAGCGGGCGACGCCCGTGAGATTTGCGACCTGCACGGGCACGAGCCGCAGCGTGGTGGTTGTGTCGCCGAGTTGGCCGTTGTCGTTTGCGCCCCAGGCCCAGAGCGTGCCGTCGGCTTTGAGCGCGAGCACGTGCCCGTCGCGCGCCGAGATGGCGGTGACGTTGTTGATTGCTACCTGCACCGGCTGCACTGCGTTCGTCGACGTGTTTGCGCCGAGCGCGTAGCTCGCGCCCCAAGTCCAGACCGTGCCGTCGGCTTTGAGCGCGACGCTATGGAAATCCCCGGCCGCAACGGCCACGACGCCCGCAAGATTCTGCACCTGCGCGAACGTGTGCCGCTCGTTGCCGCTCGTGCCGTCGCCCAACTGCCCGTAGCCGTTATAACCCGCCGCCCAAACCGTGCCGTCCTGCCGCGCGACGAGCGTGTGCCCGTTGCTCAAGGCAACTGAAGCGACGTTTGTGAGGCCGAGTTGCACGGGCGTGGTGTACTGGCCTGTCGAGCCGTCGCCGAACTGGCCGGAGAGATTTTCGCCCCACGCCCAGAGCGTGTTGTCGGTCTTGATGGCGAAGGTGGAATTGCGCCCGGCGGCAATGGCGCGCACGTTAGTCAGCCCCGTGTCGTTGACGACGAAGGTCTGCAATGCGTAAGCGTTGTTGGCCGGGTTCGGGTCGAGGCGCACACTTGAGGCGCTTGCGTTGAGCGTGAGCGTCGTCCCCGGCGGCGCGTTCACGCGCACGCGGATGGTGAACTGTATCGTCTCGGTGAAGAAGCCGGAGATGGGGCCGGTGCTGCCGTTGACCGTGCCGCCGTCAGTGCCGCTGGCGGGGCCTGTGCAAGTGCCCTGCACGGCGTTCGTCGAGCAGGAGAGGAAACTCGTGCCCGGCGGTAACTGTGCCGTAAACGTCGCGCCCGTCAGATCGCTCGGGCCGAGGTTGTGTACGTTGACCGTGTAGGTCAACGTCTGCCCGGTGCTGACGGGCGCGGGCGTGGCCGACGAGGTCACTTCCAGATCGGCGCTCGGCGGCGGCGGCAGGTTGCGCGGCGTAAAGACGACCGTCGCGGCGTTCGATAGATCAATGGCGCTCGTCTCTGAGGTGTGCGTCGTGACGACGTAGGGGTCGGGCGAGCCGCCGGAGAGACCGACGACCGGATGCACGCTCTGATTGCCGTTGCCATAACGGATGATGATCGTGCCGTTGCGCTGCAACTCGATCTCGAAGTTGACGGGTTGCTGCGCGCTACAGTTTGGACTGTAGGTTAAGCCCTGCCAACGGAAGATGACGCGGTCGGGATCGGGCGTGACCACGTAGATGTCGTCGCCGGCGCGACAGTCCGTGCGCAGGTCGTCCCAGAGACCGGCGATCATCGTCAGATGATTCAGGTGCTCGACGGTCGGGATCGCGCCGTCGGTTGAGCCGACGCGCGGCAGGGGCGTGACGAAGTCGGGCGGAATCGGCACGTAGATCGCGCCGTTGGTTGAGACGGCGACGCTGGAATTCGAGCGCCCGAAGAAGGGGAACTGGAACGGGAGCGAGACGAACGTCTGTATCTTGTCGTCGGCGCGCAGGCTGAGCGCGCTGCCGCCGGTTGAGAGCGGGGCGGGCGCGGCCGTTGTCACAACATAAGGGTCGGCGGTCGCGGCTGTCAGCGCCACGCCGACGACCGACTCGGTCGAGTTGCCCGCGTTGTCGTAGGTCTTGAGTCGGAGGAGACCGCCCGTGTGTTTGAGCGGCAGGTTGACGGTGATGCTCTGCTGCGTGCCGGGCGCGGCCGGGCGCGAAACGGCGATCAACTGCTGTTCGCTGTCGGGCCGGTCGCTGTAGCGCAGTTCGTAGAAGGCGGCTTGCCCCGTCGTGCCATCGTCGCCGGGCGCTGTCCACGTGAGCGTGACGGCGCGCACGTTCTGCGCCGTCACGCGCAGATTTGAGACGAACGCGGGCGGCGTCGTGTCGTGCTCGGCGACGGCGGCGAGCGCCTTGTCCACGCGCAGGCGACGGCCCGTGCCGGTCGGGGCGCTGTTGAACGGGTCGCCGTTAAAGATGAGCGCGGCGCGCAGTGCGCCGACCGAGATGTTCGGGTTCGCAGCGCAGACGAGCGCCGCCGCGCCTGCGACGTGCGGCACGGCCATGGATGTGCCGGAGAGCGTGCCGTAAGCGCCGCCGGGCAGCGTGCTCAAAATGTCTTGACCGGGCGCAGCCATCGTGACCGTGCGCAGCCCCGTGTTTGAGAAGGACGCGAGGTCGTTAAAGCGCGTCATAGCGGCGACGGAGATGACGTTGGGCGCGTCGTAGCCGGCCGGGTAGTCGGCGGCGAAATCCGTGTTGAAGGAGACATCACCGCTGCCGGGCACGGGCACGCCGTTGCCGGCGGCGGCGACGAACAGTATGCCGGACTGCGCGAGCGCGTTGACGAGGTCGAGTTCGGCGCGCGAGTAGGCTGGCCCGCCGTAAGAATTATTGAGCACGCGTATGTTCGCGCCCTGCGTGCCGCCGGACGTGGCCCAACGGTCGCGCATCAGCTTGGCGTAGGCGAACACGCGCGCCAGATCGGCCGTCGTGCCGTTGCCGTCCGCGCCGATGAACTTCAAGGACATCAGGCTCGTCTGCCAGTTGACGCCGACGACGCCGATGCTATTGTCGCCCGTCGCGCCGATTGTGCCGGCGACGTGCGTGCCGTGCCCGTCAATGGGCGAGCCGTCGAGCGCCGTGCCGGGGCCGTCGTAGACGCTCGCATCGTTATGGACGAAGTCGTAGCCGTTTACGTCGTCCACGTAGCCGTTGTTGTCGTCGTCAACGCCGTTGCCGGGAATCTCGCCGGGGTTGTGCCAGATGTTGGCGGCCAGATCAGGATGGTTGATGTCTATGCCTTCGTCCACCACGCCGACGACGATGCTGCGGTCGCCCGTTGTCGTGTTCCAAGCCGTCTCAGCGCCGATGTCATTGCCCGCCTGAGCCGTGTTCTTAAGCGCCCACTGTTCGGCGTAGCGCGGGTCGTTCGGCGCGCGCAGCTTGTGGCGCAGGTAGTTCGGCTCGGCGTAGAGCACGTCGGCGCGGGCATTGAGAGCCGCGACGGCGCTTTCCGTCTGCTCAGGCGCGACGCGCGCGAGGCGCAGGCCCTCGACCGCATCCGAGGCCGCGAAGCGTTCGACCTGCACGGGCAACTCGCCGCGCTCCGTGCTCAACGTCATGACCTGCGGCGCGGCAAATTTGCCGTGCCCAGCATCGTCGCCGCGAAAGCGCACCAGAATTTCGCCGGGCACGAAATCGGCGCGCGGGGCCGTCTTCGCGCCCTGCGCGCCGGTATCCGTCGTGTCGGACTGCGCGCCCGCGTGCGAGCCGCGCGCGAGAAGGACGAAGCAGGCGAGCAGTGCTAAGGTGCTGAAGGCAACGGCGCGGGCCACACGGGGGCGCAAAAATTTCCGTTGAAAGAGCGAGGAGGTCATAACGTTCTTTTAGTACCTGCGAATGTGGATTGACTGTTTAAGCCCCGGTTCGGACTGCTGGCGGGTGAGCAATCAAACGCGGACAAGACACGCGCCGAATGGCAGGACGATGAGCCTCTTCAGGTCGGCCAGTTGAGACCAGCGCCCCCCAAAACAAAGAGAGATATTAACCGATGAGCCACCCGCGCGGCAAATTGGCGCGGATTAGACGCGCCCGACGCCTTTATGGCTGCTTGGCAGTTGGCGCGGCCGGCGCTTTATTTGCGGCCGGCGCGACGGGCACGACCGGCGCATCCGTCGCCTTCAACTTCAATTTTTCCCGGATGAACTGTTCCGCCTCTGCCTCGACCAATTCGCCGTTGACGACCCAAGCCTTCTCCGTCAGCACGTCGCCGTCGTGCTTCAGTTTTTTCGGCAAGAGGAAGATGTTGTAGGGCGAACCCCACTTGCGCGTGTCGCCGGTCAGTTGGCGATAACCGTAGTGCGTCGTCTTGTCGCGCGCATCACGCGCATCGGACTCGACGACGATTGGATAGGTCACAGGGTTGTCGTGAAAGAACATCTGCCGGTCGGACGGCGTGCCGTACTCGCTGACGGCGATCACGTCGAAGCCGAAGGGGTGATATTTCTCGTAGAGCCGCGCCACGACCGGCGCTTCGTTCCGCCAGTTGTGACACCAAGGCGCGAAATAGACCACGAGCGCCAGCTTCTTATCCTTCGCCCAATCGCGCAGAGTGATGTCGGCTGCGCCCTCCGTCGCGTGCTTGTACGTCCAGTTCTTATAATTGAGCTTCTGCTCCTTGATGGGCGCGTATTCGTGGCTCTCCGTCTGCGCAAACACAGGCAGCGCGCAGAGGCAAACGAGCATGACGAAGATGAAAACTTTACGCATGATTAAGACTCCGGACTTTTATCTTGTGCTCGCGCTGGCAGGCGCTTCGTCGAGCAGTTGTTTGACGGCCGCTTCAAACGTGGCGCGATCCTTTTCGCCGATGAAGCGTTGGCGGATGTGGCCGGCGCGGTCGAGGATGTAGGTGGCGGGGCGACCCGGCCCCGTCTTGAACTGTTCGGGCGCGTCGTCGTTGCTGATCAGCACGGTGTAGTCCTGCCTGATCTCTTTCTGAAACTCGCGCACGCCCGCCGCGTCGTCGTGCGACGTGATGCCGACGACCTCGAAGCCGCGCGCACCGTAAGCGCGCTGCATCTCGTTGAAGTCCACGATCTCCGCGCGACAGGGCAGACACCACGTTGCCCAGAAGTTCACCAGCACGACGCGCCCGCGCAAACTCGATAAGCGAAACGCCTGTCCGTCGAGCGTCTTCATCTCAACGTCGGGCGCGGTCTCGAAGGCGGCGGCGCTGCTGCTGGTCGGCGTGGCCGCGACGGCGGGTTGTCGCCCCTGCGCCCAGCGATTGACGGCCGCTTCCAGACTCGGCAGATTGACGGCGGCGCTCGCCAGCCGCGTGATCGTGTTCGTGGCGATCAAGAGGCCGATGACGATGAGCAGCACGCCGGAGACGACTTCGACCTTGTGCAGGTGGCGGCGAAACTTGGTGTAGAAGCCGAGGAACTTGTTGATGCCCAGCCCCGTCAGCAGAAACGGCACGGCGAGGCCCGCCGCATAAAAAGCTGAAAGCACCAAACCACTTTTCCAGCCACCGCTCGTCGCGGCGAGACCGAGTATGCCGCCGAGGATCGGGCCGATGCACGGCGTCCAACCGGCGGCGAAGGCGAGGCCGAGCGCGAACGAGCCGAGCATGCCGCGCGGTTTCTCGTCGGAGAACTTGCGCGTGTCGCGGTAGAGCGCGCCGATCTTCAGCACGCCCATCAACTGCAAGCCGAAGGCGATGATGACAATGCCACCGCCGATCCGCAGCCAGCGATTGGTCGTGATGGCTGCGCCGACCGCGCCCGCCGCCGCGCCGAGCAGCAGAAAGATGAGCGACAGCCCCGCGTTGAACGCGAGCGAGTTGAGCATGACCGCGCGCCGCGCCGTCGTCTGCGAGCCGTGCTCGCCCTTCAGATGCTCCACGCTCACGCCCGAAATCAGCGAGATATAGCCCGGCACGAGCGGCAGCACGCACGGCGACAAAAACGACGCCAGCCCGCCGACGAACGCGATCAGAATTGTGAACAGATTCAAGCCTTCCATAACGCGCTAACTTTACAACGATTGCCCACGCGGAAGCACGCGCCCGTTGCGCCGCGTGCGCCGGAGCGTCAGGTTTAGATAGATGCCGGAGAGCGCGAAGAGGCCCGCCAGCGCGGCGGCAAAAATCAGGAGCGGCACTTGCCACGCGCCCGCGAAGAAGTAGAAGTGCGCTTGGCGAAAGTAGCGCGTCCGCACACCGGGCGGCGGCGTCTGCGTGACCACGCCCGTCTCTGCGTCAATCAACAGCGAGTCCGCGCCCATGCCGCCGACGGCTTGATAGACGGGCCGGCCATCGCGCATCAACAGCGTCAGCGCCGTGACGGGCAACGACCGCCCGGCAAATTCATCTGCGCGCCGCAACGCCTCCGGCGCGCTCACGCGCACGCGCGCCGCCGCTACAACCTCGACTGCGCCGCCCTCCACCGCGTTCGGCCACGCATACAGCAGCCCGCTCGTCGCCCATGCCAGCACCGGCACGGCGACAACCAGACCCAGCCAAATGTGCGCGCGATAAATGAATGATCGCATCTGAAAGGCAGCGACGAATAATGCAGTGCCGAGCGGACGAGCGACGAGTGCCAAGCAGGACAAAGTATTTAACTCGTCACCTGTCACCCCATCACTCGACACTGTTCTTTACTGTTCGGCCAAGAGTTTCTTGATGGCTTTGCCGAGCGCGTCGTCGTTGGTGTCGGTCGCGCCGACCGTGATGAAGCGGACGTGCCCCTTGCGGTCGATCAGCACGGCGGTCGGGATGCTGCGCACACCGTAGTGCAACTCGTTCGCGTCGTTGTTGGAGACGGCGAAGCCGTAGGGCAGGTGCATCTCTTTTTTGAAGGCGCGCAGGTAGCCGAGTTCTTCTTCCGGCGTGAGCGGCGCGCTGCGCACGCGGCCGTAGAGTTGCGTGACGCCGATCACGACCAGCCCCTGATTTTTGTATTTCTCGTGCAGCGATCTCAACTTCGGCATCGTCATCTGGCAGGGGCCGCACCAGGTCGCCCAGAAGTCCAGCAGCACGACGCGCCCGCGCAAGGAGGCGAGCGTGGCCGGTTTCTGATCGATCCAGTCAATGATGCCGCCGATCTCCGGCGCGGCGACCTCCGTCGTGGCGCTGGCCACGAGTGCCTGCGTGGCGGCGTCGGCGTGCCCGTGTTGCGCGAGCATCTCGGCGGCGTCCGCATAGACGTGCGCGGCCGGCGCGCTCAGCCCGAAGCGCAGCAGTTCTTCGAGCACGGCCACGGCTTCCGCGTCCTGTTTCAACTTGAGCTTAAACTGCGCGAGCGCCAGACCCGCGTTGCCCACGAGGCGGGCGCGCTGCGCCGCATCAGCGAGCTTCGTCTGCGGGTCTTTCGCTAGCTGATAAGCCGTCAGGGCGTGCGCCGCGCCGGCTGCGATCTGCTTGTCCTTGTAGTAGGCGTTGCTGAGCGCGTTGTGCAGACGGAAGAGTTCGACCGGCTTCTGCGGCTCGCCCTGCGCGTAGGCGGCGAGCATCGCTTCAGCTTCGGTGAACTGGTTTGTGCCGGCCGCCTGCGTGCTGATGACGAAGCGCGCACGCTGCAAGAAAGCTTTGTCGGCATCGGGGCTGGCGGTCAGGAAGCTGCGCAACTGCGGGAGCGCAAGTTCGGGCCGCCCGGCGAGCATGTAGAGCAGACCGAGATAGTAATTGTCCGTGTCCTTGAGTTGCCCGCGCGCGACGAGTTGCGCTGCGTGCTGCGCGGCCAACTCGCGCTGCTGCTGCAAGACCTGCGCTTCAAGCTGCACGCTGTAGGCCACTTTGCTGCGCTTGAACTCATCGAACTTCCGTTCGTCGTAACCGTCGGCGTCGGCAAAAAGCACGGCCGCGTCGCTCGGCAGCGTCGAAGGCGGCAGCGCCGCAGGCTCAGGCGCAGCGGTCGGCTCAGCCTTGCGCGCGTCCCGCGCCGCGCCCGACTGGGCCCGACCGGCCGGCGCATAAAACAACGCGACACTAAATAATAGTGCGCCGATCAACATGAAAAGCTGCTTCATAGCTCTACTCTTTAACTACTGCCCGCTGGTGTTCGCCCCGGCCGGTTCGTTCAATAGCCGCTCGATCATTTGCCCGATCTCGCTCATGTCGGTCTGCGTTGCGCCGACGCTGATGAAGCGGACGCGCCCGCGTTTGTCTATGAGGACGGCGGTGGGAATTGATGTGACGTTGTAGCTGAGCGAGGTCGCGCCTGTGCCGTCAATGCCGACCGGGTATTTCATCCCTTCGGTGCGCTTGAAGCGGCGCAACATGCTGAGTTCGGCGCTGGCGGAAATGTCGCGCCCGCCGAGGCTGCCGTGATACTGCGTCAGCGCGAGGATCGTTAAGCCGCGATTCTTATAACGCTCCTGCCAGTCGTTCATGTAGGGAACCGCTACGCGACAGGGCGTACACCAGGTCGCCCAGAAGTCCAGCAGCACGACGCGCCCGCGCAAGGAGGCGAGCGTGAGCGGCTTTTGATCGATCCAGTCGCGCACGAAAATCTCCGGCGCGCTTGCAGCGGCGAACGGCCCGCGCAAGGTCGCATCGTCGGGCGCGGTCATCAGATTCGTCGGCGGCACAATTCGTTCCAGCAGGATCGTGGCGCGGCGATAGAGATCGGCCGAAGGGAGCGCGATGCTCAGTTTGCGTAGCTCCTGCAACGCGCCGAGCGCCGCGCCTGTCTGTTTGCATTCGAGATTAAGATCGGTGAGATAGGCGGCCGCTTGGTAGAAGAGATCGTCGCGCGTGCGCGCATCGAGCGGCTGCTGCAACTGCAACTGCTTGACAGCGGCGAAGGCGGCCTCGGCGTGTATGACAGCATCGTCGTAACGCTTGCGCGCGCGATAGCCGCCGGCCAAGGCCTGTTCGAGTTGGTAATGGCGGGCCCAGTCGGGCGGCGTCGGCTCGTGCGCGAGGTATTCGTTGACGACACGCTCGGCGTTGGGAAACTGCGCTTGCCGCGCGGTTTGTAGCGCGATGTGGAAGCGCGCCGTCTGCGTCTCGGCGAGCGGCGCGTCCGCGTGCTCTTTGAGCCAATGGCGCAGCGTCTTGACGGCGTTCTCCGGTTGCTCCGCTAGACTGTAGAGTTGCCCGAGATAGAACTCGTCGGTGGCGCGCAAGGGTTGACGCGCGGCGACCGTCGCGGCGAAACGCGCGGCCAGCGTACGCTGCTCCTGTTCGAGTTGCATGGTGAGGTTCGCGTTGAAGGTGCGCCCCGACTGTTCGAGTTCGGCGTAGCGACGGCGCGCATAAGCGGCGGCTTCGAGGTAGAGCGCGGCGGCGCTCGTCGTACGCGGGTCGCTGCCGGACGCGCGCATGGCGTTGACGGAGGCATCGGTCTGCGCGTCGGTCGCGGCCGGCAGGCAGAGCGCAACGAGTACGACGAGTGCGCACGTCAGACTCTTAGGGGGATGCGGCATGTCTGTTGTTGTTCCTTTGCTTCTCGGTTGTCAGCCGACGCAGAGCGGGCGACGTAGGCGTTCGGGCGTGAACGGGGCGAGCGCCCGAGGGCTATTGTGCGTGAGGATCAACTCTGTGAGCAAGTCGGCCGTGAGCGGCGCGAGCAGGATGCCGTTGCGATAATGGCCGGTGGCGAAAAATAGGTTCGGCACTTCGGGGCAAGCACCGACGACCGGCCAATCGTCCGCGCCGTGCGGGCGCAGGCCCGACCACGCATCCCTGAGCGGCAACGCGCCGACGGCGGGCGCAATCTCCAACGCGTGCGTCGTGATCGCGTGCAGCCCGGCGGCCGTCACGGCTTTCATAAAGCCCGCGTGTTCCGATGTCGAACCAGCGAGCAGCCGCCCATCGCGGCGCGGCACGAGATAGCCGCGCGGGCCATAGACGACGTGGCGGACAATCGGCGTGGCCATCTCGAAGCACAACATCTGCCCGCGCACCGGCTCAATGCGCGGCAGCACGTGTTCGTCCGGTCTGTGCGTGGGCGCAAACTCCACAGGCACGAGCGACGACCACGCGCCGCAGGCAACGACGACCGCATCCGCGCCAATGAAGCCCTGCGCCGTCTCGACGCCGCGCACGCGCTCGCCCGCGACGCGCACTGCCCGCGCTTCCGTGTGTTCAAGTACGCGCACGCCGCGCACGTCCGCCGCGCGCCTGAGCGCCGCGACCAGCCGGCGATTCTCCACCTGTCCATCCAGCGGAAACCGCAGCGCCGCACGCACACCTGGCGCTAACTCCGGTTCAAGCGCGCGTGCTTCGTCGCCCGTTAAAAATTCGACCGCGAGTTGCGCGCCCTGCTGCCATGCGTGACGCCGCGCGATCTCTTCAGCTTCCGCTTCGTCGAACGCAAGATAGAGCGTGCCCGTGCGATCAAGTTCGATGTCAATGCCCGTCTCGGCTTGCAGGCTTTCGGCGAAGGCCGGATAAGCGTCGCGGCTCGCGCACGCCAGCGCGAAGAACGGATCGGCCGCGTCCGCCTCCGCCTGCGGCGCGAGCATCCCGCCCGCCGCCCAAGAAGCTTCAGCCCCGACCGCGCCGCGCTCGATGAGCACGACACTCGCACCGCGCCCCGCCAGCGCACGCACGAGCGCCAACCCCACCACGCCGCCGCCGACCACAACCACGTCCGCGCTCAACTCGCTCACGTTCACTCTCAAGCCGACTTAAGGTATGATGCCAGAAACAAAGTAGTCAGTAGTCGGTAGCCGGTAGTCAGTAGCAAAGCATAGGTTCTTCTACTGACTATTGACTACTGACTACTGACTACTGACTACTCATTATGAAACATACTATCACACTCATTCCGGGCGATGGCATCGGGCCGGAAGTCACCGCGCAGGTAGTGCGCGTCATCGAAGCGGCGGGCGTCGAAGTTGAATGGGAGACGCACTACGCGGGCGCGCAGGCATTGGAAAAATTCGGCGAGACGCTGCCGCAGGAGTTGCTCGATTCCATCCTGCGCAACAAGGTCGCGCTCAAGGGGCCGATCACGACGCCTATCGGGAAAGGCTTCACTTCGGTCAACGTGGGGCTGCGCAAGGCGCTCGATCTCTATGCAAACCTGCGCCCGGTGCGCGCGCTGCCGAACGTGCCCTGTCGCTATCCGGAGTTGAACCTCGTCGTCGTGCGCGAGAACACGGAAGACCTCTATGCGGGGCTGGAACACATCGTCGTGCCCGGCGTGGTCGAGAGTTTGAAGATCATCACGGAGAAGGCTTCGACACGGATTGCGCGCTACGCCTTCGAGTATTCGCGCACCGAGGGGCGCAAGCAGGTGACGGCCGTACACAAGGCCAACATCATGAAACTCTCCGACGGTCTCTTCCTCGAATGCTTCCGCAACGTGGCGCAGGAATACCCTGAGATCATCGCCGACGATAAGATCGTCGATAATGCCTGCATGCAACTTGTCATGCGCCCCGAACAGTTCGACGTGATGCTGCTCGAAAATCTCTACGGCGACATCGTCTCAGACCTGTGCGCCGGCCTCGTCGGCGGACTCGGGCTTGTGCCCGGCGCGAACATCGGCGAGCGCGGCGCGGTCTTCGAGGCGGTACACGGCTCTGCGCCCGACATCGCCGGACAGGGCATCGCCAACCCGACGGCGCTGCTGCAATCCGGCATCATGATGCTGCGCCATCTAGGCGAGCGCGAAGCCGCCGAGCGCATCGAAGCCGCCATGCTCAAGGTCTTCCGCGAGGGCCAAGTCCGCACGCGCGACATCGGCGGCACGGCCAAGACTTCGGAGTTTGCGCGCGCCATCATCGAGTCGTTTGCCGAGCGCGCCGCCGGCACGAACCCGTAAGGGTGAACGAGCGCGCCGGCAAGCGCCGTTATGACCGCGCCGGCCAAGATTGACAGGCGTTGTGTGCGCCACCTATATTCCCCTGCGGTCGCGAGTGTCTGGCGCGTAGCAATCGGGCGACGCCGCCGCGCCGTCATTTCCCCGCAGCCACTCCTGTCGGGCGTCGCTCACACTGTTTCCGCAAAACCGTTTTAGTCTGACCTGATCGCCCCGCGCGCGGTCGCCAGCCCGGAGAGACCTACCCCATGAGAAAGCTGTTGCTCGCCACCGGCGTCTGCGCTCTGTTGGCTTTAGCCGTGCTGCCCTCGGCCCTGCTGCGCCCGACCGCCGCGCAGAAAGAGCGCCGCTCACGCCCCACGCAGACTACGCCGCCCGCGCCGCCTACCAGAACGCAAGTGCGACCGCAGACCCAACCCTCAGCCACGCAAGCGGCGGGTCAGAGCGCCGAAGCGTTCACGACCGCACCGGGCGTCGTCTTCGATCACACGCGCGTGAAGGAGTCGCCCGCGCCGAAGGTGCTGCGCGAAGCTGAGGACGCCGAGGACGAAGCGGAGTCCGAGCCGGAGTCTGACATTGATCCTGAGACGCTCGAACGGCTGAAGCGCCAACCTTATCGCGCGCCGACCTCTGTGCCGCCCTCCTACACGAAGCAACAGGACGGCGCGGCCAAACGAACGCGCACGCCGACAGACCGCCAACCTTTCGCGCCCGTGCAGGTGCGCAGTTTCGCAGGCGTCGGCGTGGACGAAGAACCCGACGGTTTTCTGCACCGCCCGCCCGACCCCGACATGGCCGCCGGCCCCGCGCACGTCGTGACAGTCGTCAACTCGATCTTCGCCGTCTATGACAAGAGCGGCACGCGGTTGCAAATCGACAGCCTGACCACACGCTTCAACGCCGTCTGCTCCACCTGTAGCCCATTCGATCCGCGCATCGCCTACGACCCCGTCGCAAATCGCTGGATCATGATCGCGCTCCATCACAACGACGGCGCACACGAAAGCAGCGTCCTCATCTCCGTCTCGCAGACTTCAGACCCGACCGGCCAGTGGTGGAACTACAAGCTCGACGCCGTCCTCAACTACAACGGCGAGGACACGTGGGCCGATTATCCGGACGTGGGCTTCGACGGCATCACGGCCGAAAATGGCGGTGCGGTTTACGTCACGACCAACCAGTTCACCTTCGGCACAAATTCGTCGCGCACGGCGGCGCTCTATATCCTGCCGAAGTCAGCGCTCTATGCCGGCACGCCGCTCAACTTCTGGCGGGCCTTCGATCATAGAAACGCCGACAACAGCCAGTCGTTCACGCTGCGCCCGGCCAAGACCTACGGCAATTCCGGCGTCGAATATCTGACCAACTCGCGCAACTTCGGTTCGTTCGTCTCCGTCTGGCGCGTCGTGCCGACCTATCCGCCGACGCCCGTTGACTGGACGCTGCAAACGACGATCAATACCGGCCCTTACAGCATCCCGCCTGAGGCCGCGCAAGCCGGCTGCGGCAGTTCGCTCTCGACGATTGACAATCGCATCTACAACGCCGTCTGGCGCAACAACCGGCTCTACGCCGCTTTCACCGAGGCGCACGATTGGGGCGGCGGTGGCGGCACGGTCGCCGCCATACGCTATCTGAAGATCAACACCACGACGAACGCGGCCGAGATCAATCAGACTTACGGCGCGGACGGCGTCTCCTACTACTTACCCGCCATCGCCGTCGATAGCGCCGACAACATCGTGCTCGTCTTCGCGCGCAGCGGCTTCGGCGAGTTCGGCAGCCTGCGCTACACGGGCCGGCTCACCACCGACACGCAGATTCAGAGCAGCACGGAACTAAAGGCCGGCGTACAGTGTCTGACCGGCGGGCGCTACGGCGACTATCAGGGCGCGGCGGTCGATCCCGCCGATCCCACTAAGGTCTGGGTCTATGGTCAGTGGGCGGCGGATACGCCGCCCGCCAGTTCCGTCTGGGACTGGGGCACATGGATCGGGCAGGTGCAATTCGGCGGCGGCCCATCCTGCAATTACAGCATCGCGCCGACCGCCGCCAGCGCGCCCGCAGCCGGCACGAGCGGCAGCATCACGGTCACGACGACGGGCGCATGCGCCTGGACGGCCACCTCCAACGTCCCGTGGCTGACCATCTCAAGCGGTGCGGCCGGCACAGGCAACGGCACGGTCAACTACACCGTCGCCGCTAACACGACCACACTGCCGCGCACCGGCGTCATCACCATCGGCGATCAAATCTTCACCATCACGCAGACGGTCGCGGGCTGCAATGCTACGCCCATCGCCTTCGGGCAGACCGTCAGCGGTGCGCTCGCCACGACCGATTGCCGCGCCACCTTCCGCACCGGCAGCTTCGCCGACCGCTATTCCTTCAGCGCGAACGCCGGGCAGCAGATCATCATCTCCATGTCGGGGTCGTTCGACACCTATCTATTCCTGCTCGGCCCCGCAGGCACGCAACTCGCCTTCGACGATGACGGCGGCCCCGCCACCGACTCGCGCATCCCGACCGACTTCGGCTCGTTTACCCTACCCGCTACCGGCACGTACACCATCGAAGCGACTTCGTTTAGTCAGGAGACCATCGGCAACTACACGCTCACACTGGTCTCTGCCGGGCAGGCCTGTACTTACGCGCTGACGCAGACGGCGCAGAATTTCACGGCCGACGGCGGCAGCAACAGCGTCGGCGTCACGGCCGGGGCGGGCTGCAACTGGACGGCCAGCAACAACGGCAACAACTGGATCACGATCACCGCCGGCTCATCCGGCACAGGCAACGGCACGGTCAACTATAGCGTCGCCGCCAACCCGAACTCTACGCCGCGCTCAGGCTCGCTGACGATAGCCGGGCTAAATTTCACCGTCACGCAGGACGCCGCGCCCTGCCTCTACTCGATTGCGCCGACGAGTCAACTCCTGTCGGCTGCTGCGGGCGGCGGCAGCGTCACCGTGACGGTCAACGCCGGTTGTCCGTGGTCGGTCGTCAACAACAGCAACTTCATCACCGTCACCAGCGCCAACGCGAGCAACGGCAACGGCATCGTCAGCTACACCGTGCCCCTGAACACGACGGGCAATCAACGCACCGGCACGCTGACCATCGCCGGGCAGACCTTCACCGTCACGCAAGCCGCAGCCGGCGGCGCGACGTGTACGCCCGCCGCCATCGGCATCGGTCAGACCAGCAACAGCACGCTCGCCACCAGCGACTGCCGCGCCACCTTCCGCAACAACAGCTACGCCGACCGCTACACGTTCAACGGCGTCGCGGGCCAACAGGTGTCAATCTCGCTGTCCGCCGCCTTCGACACCTACCTCTTCCTGCTCGCGCCCGATGGCACGGTCGCCGCCCTAAACGACGACGACACCGGCACGACCAACTCGCGCATCCCAACCGGCACAGGCTCGTTCACGCTGCCCGTCACCGGCACGTACACCATCGAAGCGACCTCGCTCGCATCCAACACGACCGGCAACTATGCGCTCACCTTGAGCGGCACGACGCCCGCCGCCACGCTGCAATTCTCAGCCGCCGGCTATAGCGAGAGCGAGGGCAACGTCAAAGCCGCCATCACCGTCACGCGCACGGGCGACGCGTCAGGCCCGGCCACCGTCGTCTTCGCCACCGTTGACGACCCGGCCGCTGTCCCCTGCAACGTAATCAACGCTCAGGCTTACGCGCGCTGCGACTATGCGACGACCGTTGATACGCTTACCTTCGCGCCCGGCGTCACGACCAGAACGATCAACATCCCGCTCATTGACGACGTGTACAACGAAGGCAACGAGACGGTGCAACTCGCGCTCGCCAACCCGGCCGGCGCAACGCTCGGCGCGCAGAGCAACGTCACCCTCACCATCACGGACAACGATTCGACGAGCGCCGCGAACCCCGTCTTCTCGTCGCCCTTCTTCGTCCGTCAGCAGTATCTGGACTTCCTCTCGCGCGAGCCGGACACGCCCGGCTTCAACGCGTGGCTCAATGTCTTGAACGGTTGCCCGGACGTGAACAACCTTGATCCCGGCTCGCCGTCCGCGCAGTGCGACCGCATTCTCGTCTCTTCGTCGTTCTTCGGCTCGCAGGAGTTTCAACTCAAGGGCTTCTTCGTCTTCCGCTTCTACAAGGTGGCCTTTGGTCGCCTGCCGCAGTATGCGGAGATCGTCGCGGACATGCGCGCCGTGACGGGCAGCACCGCGCAGGAGGTCTTTACGAAGAAGGCCGCGTTTAGTAACGCCTTCACGCAGCGGCCCGCGTTTACGGTCGCCTACGGCGCGTTAACAAACGCGGACTACGTGACGGCGCTGATGAGCGGCTACGGGCTGACGCAAATCACGACGCCCGACCCCAGCGCGCCCGACGGCACGACCAAAGTCACGCTGACGACCATAGCCCTCGTCAACCGGCTCGACGCGCAGACCATGACGCGCGCGCAAGTCCTGCGCGCCCTCGCCGATTCCGACGAGGTCAACACGCAGGAGTTCCAACGCGCCTTCGTCGGCATGCAGTACTACGGCTACCTGCGCCGCACGCCCGACGTGCCCGGCTACAATGCGTGGCTCAACTACCTGACGACGCACCCGACGGACTTCCGCACGATGGTCAACGGCTTTATGAACTCGCAGGAGTATCGCCTGCGCTTCGGCGCACCATAAGCGCGCCAGCCGCCCGACCCGGCCGGAGCTAAACCGCGAAACACAAGCACCAACACGAAGAAGCAGAAAAGTCTGCGTTCGTGTTGATGCGGCTTGCTTGCGCGGTTCGCGTTACCTCGGCCCGGTCTGATTGTGCCCTGCCCCTCGGCCCTGCGAGGCCGCTTGACGCTGGCCGCCCTATCCTTTAGATTTCTTATACCCCCGGACGTAGGCGCTACCCTTCAGCGCGCCTTTCTCCTCTGTGGAGCCGTAAGCAGTTTGTTTTTCAGTTTGCTTGTTAAGTGGTGGCCCGCCCCGTGTAACCCACGCCTTCGTCGGCTCAAGTTATCGGCGTGCGTTCCGTAAGTTGTCCGAGCGCACGGTTCGTGCGTAGTGTGCGCGCGCGGACAGGTGCGCCGTCATCGTTGCTTGACTGGCTTGTTGATTTTGTTGGTGTGCTCACGTAAACCCTCGCGCGTGTGGCGACTGTTGCAGTTCGACGCGTGCGCTCAAACGGTCAGCTTTAGGATTTAAGGTAAGAGGTTCAAGCTATGAATTTAACAAGACACCTCGGAGCGCGCGGCGCGCGGCGGCAATTTTTGCGCGTCACGGTGCTGGCGCTGGCCTGTCTGGTGGCGCTCGCCATCGGCAACTTTCCGTTCGGCGCATCCGCGACCCGCGCAGCTACCCCGCAAGGGACGAAACTACCGACCGTGAAGCGCAAAGCGGCGCTCGTCGCACAGCAGCAGACGGGCAAGTCCGCTAAGAGCGCGAAGCCGAACAGCGTGCTGCCGACCAGCACGAATTGTCCGATCAAGACGCCCATCAGTCCGGGCCAGACCATCAACAGCACGCTCGCCAGCGGCGATTGCACCTTGACGAGCGGCGAGTTCTTTGACGAGTTCACCTTTAACGCCACGACCGGACAGCAGATCAGCGTCCAGATGTCTTCGACCGCCATTGACACTTACCTGATCCTGCTTGCGCCGGACAACACCGATCTCTTTGAAGACGACGACGGCGGCGGCAACACAAATTCACGTATCCCGTCGGGCAGCGGTTTCTTTACCGTCCCGCAAAACGGCGTCTATTCGATTCTGGCCACATCTTTTTCGGCGGGCGAAACCGGCGCTTATGCCATCACGCTCACCTTCGGCAGCGGCAGCGGCACGGTCTGTCCGCCCAACCCGACGCCCATCACCAACGGGCAGACCCTAAACGGCACGCTCGACGCGAACGACTGTCGGCTCCCCGATAACACTGCGTTCGATGCCTACTCGTTTACGGCCACGGCCGGGCAGCAGGTGACGATCACGCTCAACGGCACTACGCCGCTCGACGCCTATCTGCTGCTCATCGCGCCCGACGGCACGGACATCGCCGAGGACGATAACGGGGGCGGCGGCTTGAACGCGCGCATCCCGGCCGGCGCGGGCTTCGCCACGTTGCCGCAGACGGGCAGTTATACCATTCTCGCCAACGCCGCGAGCGCAGGTTCGTTCGGCAACTATTCGCTCAGCTTGAGCATTGCGGCGACCAACTGCCCGTCCACGCCGATCACCATCGGCCAGACCGTCAACGGCACGCTGGCGACCAGCGATTGTCGTCTGCCGGCCGACGGCTCGTTCCTCGACCTGTACACGTTCACCGGCACGGCCGGGCAGCAGATCGCCATCACCGAAACCACGTCGAGCTTCAACGCCTTCCTGTTCCTGCTCGATAACACCGGCGCGGACATCGCCGACGACGGCCCGACGACGAACCCGCCGCCGCCGCCGCCCACGAACGCGCGCATTCCCGGCCCGACCGGCTTCTTCACGCTGCCCGTCACCGGCACTTACACCATCGTCGCCAATGCGGCGCTCGCCGGTCAGACCGGCGCTTACACGCTCTCGCTCGTCTCCAGCGCCTCGTGTACTTACACGCTCGCGCAGCCGAGCGCGAACGTCCCGGCCGCGGCCGGCAGTTTCTCGGTCGGCGTCACCACGCAGGCAGGCTGCGGGCTGACCAGCGCGCAGGTTTCTACCACCGCCCCCTTCATCACCATTGACACGGTGACGATGAACGCCAACGGCACAGGCACGGTCAACTACACGGTCGCCGCCAACACGACGAGCACGCCGCGCACCGGCACGATCAACATCGCCGGGCAGACGTTCACCGTCACGCAGGCCGCCAATTGCACCTACACGATCTACCCGACGATCCGCCCGTTCCGCGAAACCGGCGGCACGAACGGTCGCCTGACGGTCGTCACCAACAACGCGCCCTGCGGATGGTCGGCCGCCTCCGATTCGCCGTGGATCACAATCACCCTCGGCACAACCGGCACGGGCACGGGCCGCGTGCGCTACACGGTCGCACCGAACCCGGATGCGACCACGCGCGTCGGGCACATCACCGTCACCGGCACGGGCGCAACGCCGGTCGTACACACCGTCACGCAGACCGCCGCCGCAACGACGCCGTCGGTGCAGTTGAGCGCCGCCGCCTACATCATCGCGGAGAATGATGCCAGCAACTCCGCCGTCATCACGGTCACGCGCACAGGCGACACGACCGGCGCGGTCACGGTTGAATACTCGACCGTGGACGACCCGGCCGCCGTCCCCTGCGACCCGACCGCTACGGCGCAACGCGGCACGGCCTACGCGCGCTGCGACTACGCGACCACCATTGACACGCTCACCTTCCAGCCGGGCGAGACGACCAAGACCTTCAAAGTGCCGCTGATTAACGACGTACACGTTGAAGGCGACGAGACATTTCAGGTGCGGCTCGCCAATCCCGAAGGTGCGACGCTCGGCGCGCAGCAGGCGGCCGTTGTGACCATCACGGACAACGACACCGCGCAGCCGTCCACCAACCCGATCAACCAGTCGTCCTTCTTCGTCCGCCAGCAGTATCTCGACTTTCTCTCGCGCGAGCCTGATCCGCCCGGCTTCAGCGCGTGGCTCAATGTCTTGAACGGCTGCCCGGACGTGAACAACCTCGACCCGAACGCGCCGTCCGCGCAATGCGACCGCATACTGGTGTCGGCCTCGTTCTTCGGCTCGCAGGAGTTTCAACTCAAGGGCACGTTCGTCTTCTTGTTTGAGAAGGTAGCGTTCGGCAATCCGAGTACGCCGAACTTCGTGCCCTCTTATCTCGACTTCGCGGCCGACCTGCGCCGCGTGACGGGTTCGAGCGCTGCGGAGGTCTTCGCCAAACGGCTCGACTTCACCGAGGACTTCGTCACCCGCCCCGCCTTCATCGCGCGCTACGGCAGCATGACGAACGCGCAGTACGTGGACGCGCTGCTCGCCAACGTGGGCGCAACGCTCACGACGCCCGATCCCACGTCCGGCGCGACGCGCAACTCGCTCGTCAGCGCCCTTGACGCGGGCACGATCACGCGCGCCGACGCGCTGCGCACCATCGTCGAGAGCAACGAAGTCAACCAGAAGCAGTTCAACTTTGCCTTCGTCGCGGCCGAGTATTACGGGTACTTACGGCGCACACCCGACGCGCCGGGCTACAACGCGTGGATCACTTTCCTGAACGCGAACCCAAGCCAGTTCCGCACGATGGTCAACGGGTTTATGAACTCGACCGAATACCGTCTGCGCTTCGGCCCGAACGTCGGGCAGTAAGGACAAGCACGGGACTGTTCAGGCGACAGGCCAGAAGGCGCGCAGGAGAATCTCCTGCGCGCCTTCTGCTTTGTCGTGCGCCGCTTCCGGTTAGCGCACGGCGCGGGCTTGCTGCTATCATGTGCGACTTGCTCAAACAGTAATTTTGTCTCCTGTGAGTCTCAGATGAAACTGCGCCTGCTCTATCACGGACATTGCTTCGACGGCGTCGCATCGGCCGCCGTCTTCACGCGCTTCTACAAAGCCCGCGTGCGCCCCGCCGCCGATATCGCTTACGCCGGCCTGCTGCACCGCCCCGGCGCGCTCTTTGACGAGACGATGTTCGACGGCGACGAGAATGCCATCGTTGATTTCAAGTACGCGCCCTCGGCCAAGCTGACGTGGTGGTTCGATCATCACCAATCCGCCTTTCTCACGCCGGAGGACGAGGCGCACTTTCGCGCCGACCGCACGGGCCAGAAATTCTGGGACGCGGATAGTAAATCCTGCACCGAGTTTATCGCCCGCATCGCGCGTGAACGCTTCGACTTCACAGACGAAACCTTAGCGCCGCTTGTCGAGTGGGCGCACATCATTGACGGCGCGCTCTACGAATCGCCCGCGCAGGTCGTAGAGCTACGCGCGCCCGCGCTTCAGTTGATGCAGGTGATCGAGAACGTGCCCGACGAAGAGTTTATCGAGTGGCTGATTCGTCAACTAACCGTGCGTGCGCTTGATGAAGTCGCAACGAGCGTCGAGACGCAGGCGCGTTTTCAACCGATCCTCGCGCGCCACCGCGAGACGCTTGAGCTAGTCCGGCGCAAAAGCACGTACGCGCGCGGCGTCGTCAATTTCGATCTGGCGGATGAAGGCTTGCAGGGCTTCAACAAGTTCATCCCCTACTACCTGCATCCTGAGACGACCTATTCTGTCGCCGTCACGCGCGGGCCCTTGCGCACCAAAATCTCGGTCGGCTCGAACCCTTGGGCACCGCGCCCGCGCACGCACAACATCGCCACCATCTGCGAACGCTACGGCGGCGGCGGCCACGCCGTCGTCGGCGCAGTCTCGTTCCGCCCCGACGAACTGGAACGCGCCCGCCAAGTCGCGCGCGAGATCGTCGCAGAGTTGTCATTCCCCGATTAGCAACAAGCACGAGCGGGGCCGGCCGCGTGTGCGCAAGCAGACCACAAGGATGATGATCACATCAAGATTAACCGCCCTCCTCGTCGCCTGCTCAATCCTGTTCGCCCCGGCGGCTTCGTTCGCGCAGACACGGACACCACGCGCGGCGGCACGCATTGACAGGCGCGCGCTGGCCGCGCAGGTGCGCGCCGAATTCTTGCACGCGTGGCGCGGCTATGAGCAGTATGCGTGGGGGCACGACGAGTTGCGCCCGCTCTCCAAGACCCATCACGACTGGTACGAGCAGCCGCTCTACATGACGCCGGTGGACGCGCTCGACACGCTCATCCTCATGGGCTTCGACGCCGAAGCCGCGAAGACGCGCGCCTTCATCGTCAATAATCTCTCCTTTGACAAAGACATCTCCGTCCAAGTCTTTGAGATCACGATCCGGCACTTGGGCGCACTGCTCGCCTGTTATCAACTGACCGGCGACCGTCGCCTGCTCGCGCTCGCCACGGATTTAGGCACGCGCCTCTTGCCGGCCTTCAACTCAAAAACCGGCATTCCCTATCGCTTCGTCAATCTAAAGACGGGCCAAGTGCGCGAGGATGTAACCAATCCGGCCGAAGCCGGCACGCTCCTCATCGAGTTCGGCACGCTCAGCAAGCTCACGCACAAACCTATCTTCTACGACAAGGCGAAGCGCGCGCTGGTTGAAGTTTTTCAGCGGCGTTCAAGCATCGGCCTCGTCGGCAGTCGCATCAACGTCGAGACCGGCGCATGGACGAGCAAGAGCAGCCACATCAGCGGCGGCATTGATTCCTATTACGAATACCTGTTGAAGTGCTGGCTGCTCTTTGATGATCAGGACTGTAAACGCATGTGGCTGGAAAGCGTCGCGGCCATCAACAAGTATCTGGCGGACGACACCAGCGCGGAACTCTGGTACGGTCGCGCCGACATGCTCACGGGCCAACGCACCGGCACGACCTACGGCGCGCTCGACGCCTTCATGCCCGCCGTTCTCGCCCTCGGCGGCGACCTCAAACGCGCCGCCCGCCTTCAGGCATCCGGCTTCAAGATGTGGCAGGCCAACGGCATCGAACCTGAACGCCTGAACTATCGCACTATGAAGGTGGACAGCCCCGGCTATCCCCTGCGGCCTGAGATTATCGAATCAACCTATTATCTCCAGCACTACACCCACGACCCGCACTATCTACAAATGGGCGCGACCTTCTTCAATAGCTTCGTCCGTTATTGCCGGACAGACACGGCCTACGCAGCGCTCAAAGATGTCACGACCAAAGAGCAGGCCGACGACATGGAGAGTTTCCTCTTCGCCGAAACTTTCAAATACTTTTATCTCCTCTTCGCCCCGCCCAAGACGCTCGACTTCAAACGCGTCATCTTCAACACCGAAGCGCACCCGATTAGAAAAACGTGGAAATGACGGGTGACGGGTGATGAATACCACCGGGTAGAGACATTCATCACTCATCACTCATCATTCATCACT
>DASVQA010000220.1:0-12894 GCA_036389375.1 Pyrinomonadaceae bacterium
CGAATCACGCCGGGCGAATCCGAGACCGCGCCAGTGAAAGAGCCGCGCCGGTAGCCGAACAGATAAGCGTCGGATAGCTCTTTCGGCACGGCCGTGCAGTTAAAGGGCACGAAGACTTTGCTCCGGCGCGACGAGAGCGCATGGATGGCGCGCGCGACTAACTCTTTGCCGGTGCCCGATTCGCCCGTGACTAAGACCGTTACATCCGATGATCTGATCTTATGGACTTCTTCGACCAGCTTCGTCATCGCCGGCGACGAATGGATGAAACCGGGCATGAGACCGGAGCCGGTGTAGGTGCTTTGCTCCGGCGTAGTGCCGCCGGCGCTGACGCGCGCGCGCAATGCGCAGACGTTCATGCCTAGTTCGACCACGCGCAGCAGCGAGTCGAGCGGTGCGCCGCCGGGCAGCGTCGCCGCTGCGCGCGGCTCGACATAGAGCAGCGCCGGCAGTGCGTTGGTCGGGCGCAGCATGACAACGGCGGCGTCCAGTGCTTGCGCGATCTGCTCGCGCGCGCTCTCGTTCTTCGCCAGACAAAGGTCTTCCGCGATCTGTGCGTTGTCGTGCTGCGGCAAGCCGTGTGCGGCGGCCAAGCGGACAGCGCCCGTCTCGTCTAACTCGGCGATGAGCACGCGCCGCGCGTTGGTCTCCTGATGGAGTGCGGCGGCCAGTTCGCGCAGCAGTAGTTCGCGCGAGGCGACGGCTTCGGCGAGTCGCAGCGTCAGCAGTTGCGCGACGGCGGACGCCCCTTGCCGCTCGGTGGGCAAATGATGTTCGAGCGCGACGCGTGACGCTTCGACCCGTGCGATGTCGGAGCGTGCGCCCAACTCGCGGAAGGTCTGAAGCGCGCGGTCATAGTGTTCGGCGGCGCGTTCAGGCTGACTGATAGCGTAGGCGCGCCCCAGATTGTAGAGCGCGACGGCGGTGCGATAGCGGTCGCAGAGGATCGAGAAGATGGAGATGCTGCGGCCGAAGTGGTGTATGGCGAGCGTCGCATCGCCTTGCGCGAGGGCCATCAGCCCCATCAACCGTTGCGTGTCGCCCGCGATGCTGAGATCGTCGGTCGCGTCGCTCGCCTGCTCGTTGAGCTTGTGCAGTTCGGCGGCGCATTGTTCCGGGTCGCCGCCGCGCAGGTGCGCTTCGGCCAGCAGCAGGCGCGCATCCGAAGCACCGTAGCGGTCGCCGATGCGCTCGGCGAGCGTCAGCGCCTGTTCGGCGTAGTCGCGCGGCTCCGCCACCTTGTCCATTGCAAGATGCACGCGCCCCAACGTACGGAGCGCCTGCCCGGCGTACCACTTGTTGCCGTTCTCGGTGGCGATCTGCACGGCGCGTTCGAGATACGTGCGCGCTTCGGTGTGTTCGCCGCGCAGCATGTGTAGTTCGCCGAGCGAGTCGAGCACCATCGCCACTTTCGCGCCGCGCTCGTCGGACTCGGTCGCCAGTTCGAGCGCGCGCTGCAACATGACCTGTGCGCGCCCCCAATCGCCGACAAGGATTAGATTGATGCCGAGATTGTTGTAGCCGATTGAGGCGTTCGTTTTATGATCCGTGCGCTCGTAGTAGTCAACGGCCTTTTCCAGATGGCTGATGCCGTCGAGCGGGCGCTTGAGAAACCAGCAAGCGCCGGCCATGTTGGCGTAGATACGCCCCAACAGATAAGGCGCGGGGCGGTCGCCCACGAGTTTCAGCGCCTGCTCGTTGTTCTCCAAAGCGGCTTCATAAGCGCCCTCCTGCGTGTCGCTCAGGGCGATGCCGAAATAGGCTTCGGCCATGCCGCGCCAGTCGCCGGTGTTGCGATAATGTTCCAGTGCGCGCTGCGAGTTGTCGCGTGCGATGGGGAACTCGTTGATGCTGCGATAGACGCGTGAGAGCGCGGCGTAGAGCGCGCCTAGTTGGGCACTCGATGCGCCCTCGCCCGACTCGCGCAGCGTTGCGTTCAGGAGCGCAATGGCTTTCGGGTGATCGCCCGCGTAGTTGTACGCGAGACCGAGTTGGACGCGCACAGCGACCGACGTGTCTGCGTCGAGGGCGGCGCGCGCCACAGGTTCTTCGTATATCTGTAGCGTGTCGAGCGACTCGCGGTTCCGACCCTGCATCTCCAACGCGGCGGCGAGCACGGTGCGCGCCTGCGCGAGCACGGTTTCGTCGTAGCGCGTGGCTTTGATGAGTTGGCGCGCGCGCGCTTCGGCTTCGCCAGCCTGACCCCAGTCGAGCCGCTCGCGCACCTGTTCCAACTGCGCGGCGAGCGAGGCTTCGACCGCCCCGGCCGCACGCCGCCGGGCACGCATGCGCGCGTCCGAGAGATTGATCACGCCGTCTTCAGGCAAGGTCATAAAAATAGATCGGCCGGGCAGATTGCCCACAGCTAACTGTGTTTGCTAATCGCGTAGAGACGTGTCGGCCGCTCTTTGCTGGTTAAACTATCGGGGTGGATAAGGGTTCAGAAAAACGTATCTTAACTGCACCCTTCAAACAGTGCCAAAGGTATGAACGTTCCAGAATTTAACAAAAGCCGGGCCGGGTGACAAGTGCGAACGACCGCGCCGGCCGATAGCCGGCCAAGCGGCGTGATGAAAACTTAGCCCCGCTTTGTCAGCCAGCACCCACCCGGCTTTTCTGGCATGGCCTTTGACGTGTAAGCTGAATTAGTGTAATTGAGCGGAGCGTTTTGCAATGAAATTGAACTGACGGGTGGCCCCGCGTGTACTGCGCGGGTACAACGTTTGCGCCCGCGTGCTATTGTCTGACGCGGGCCGCTTTGATGTTTGCTCGCGCCCGCACGAGAGCCTATCAGTTCTGCCCTGCTACGGAGGTAGCCGATGGTCACGACGACTGCGCCGTCGAAAAAGAAACTCAGCCCGTTCAAGCGTTGGTTGTATAAAGGATCGGAGCGGTCAACCGAAGGCCCGCACGAGCAACCGGCCCAACAGCATCATCAACATCCTTGGTGGCAGGTGATGTGCCTGACGGGCGTGGACTATTTTTCGACGCTCGGCTATCAGCCCGGCATCGCTTTTCTCGCCGCCGGGGCGCTCTCGCCCATCGCCACCCTGATCCTCGTGCTACTGACGCTCTTTGGCGCGTACCCGATCTACAGTCGTGTGGCCGAAGAAAGCCCGCACGGCGAAGGCTCGATTGCGATGCTCGAACATCTGCTGACCCACTGGAAGGGCAAGCTGTTCGTGCTCATGCTGCTCGGCTTCGTCGCCACCGACTTCATCATCACGATCACGCTCTCCGCCGCGGACGCCACCGCGCACATCATGGAGAACCCTTACACGCCGGCCTTCCTCGAACACCGGCTCGGCGTGACGCTCGGTCTCGTGGCGCTTCTGGGCGCGGTCTTCCTCAAAGGGTTCAAAGAGGCCATCGGCATCGCTGTGTTGCTCGTCGCCGTGTACCTGCTGCTCAACGCCGTCGTGGTCGGTTACGGTCTCTACCAGATGGCGCTGCATCCATCGGTGCTGCCCAACTGGAAGCAGGCGCTCATCCATTCGCCGCGCGTGCATGGCAACCCCTTGTTGATTATCGGCGTCTCGCTCCTGCTGTTTCCAAAACTGGCGCTCGGTCTGTCGGGCTTCGAGACGGGCGTGGCCGTCATGCCGCTTATCAAGGGCGACCCCAACGAGACGGAGGCGAACCCGGTCGGGCGCATACGCGGCACGCGCCACTTGCTCATCAGCGCCGCGCTCATCATGAGCGTCTTTCTCATCGCCAGCAGTTTCGTCACGGCGACGCTCATTCCGCCTGAGCAGTTCGCGCCACCCGTCGAGGGCACGACCGTCGGCGGGCAGGCGAACGGGCGCGCGCTCGCCTATCTCGCGTATCAATTTTTCGGCAACGGCTTCGGCACGGTCTACGACATCAGCACGATTGCGATCCTGTGGTTCGCGGGCGCGTCGGCGATGGCGGGTTTGTTGAACATCGTGCCGCGCTATCTGCCGCGCTACGGCATGGCCCCTAACTGGGCGCGCGCGCAACGCCCGCTCGTGCTCGTCTACATGGCGGTCGCGTTCGCCGTGACGTGGATTTTCAAAGCGGACGTGGACGCGCAGGGCGGCGCATACGCGACGGGTGTGCTGGTGTTGATGAGTTCGGCAGCGGTGGCCGTGACGCTCTCGGCGTGGCGACAGGGCCGGCGTGGCTGGGTGGGTTTCGCCGCCATCGCCGTCGTCTTCGCTTACACGACCGTCCAGAACATTCACGAGCGACCGGAAGGCATCAAGATCGCGTCGTTCTTCATCGGTACGATCATCGCCACGTCGTTTCTGTCGCGCGTCATGCGGACGACGGAGTTGCGCGTCGAGCGCGTCGAGTTGGACGAGACGGCGCAGCGCTTCGTGCAGGAGGTCAGTCGCGGCGGGCGCGAGGAGATACGCATCGTGGCCAATCGGTGCGACCGGGGCGATTATAGCGAGTACCAATTTAAGGAGCGCGAGAAGCGCGAGGACAATCACATCCCGACGCGCGACCCCGTGCTGTTCTTCGAGGTGAAGGCGTCCGACGCATCGGACTTCTCCGGCGTGCTGCGCGTCCACGGCGAAGACGTGGGCGGCTTTCGCGTGCTGCGCGCTGAAAGTCCGGCCGTGCCGAATGCCATTGCGGCGCTCATGCTCTACCTGCGCGACACGACCGGCAAAGTGCCGCACGTCTATTTCGGTTGGAGCGAGGGCAACCCGCTCAAGTACCTGTTCCGTTACATCATCTTTGGCGAGGGCGACACCGCGCCGGTCACGCGCGAAGTGCTCCGGCAGGCGGAGCATAACCCGGAGCGCCGGCCCGTCGTTCACGTCGGCGGGTGAGTCGGCGTAGGGCAAATCGGTTGCTTGGCCGGCCCGTTGGGCGTAAGATTTAGCACCGTTGGATGCAGTGTAGTTGACAGTTTGTCGGCCGAAGTCGAACGGTCAGGGCGCGCAAGTGCGGCGCGCCACCGTTGGGCACGGGGGAACCACACGTTTCTGTCTAAAGACAGGACGCGGGGCGTATAGCGTTTGTGAGCGCGTTGTGAAGCGTGCCCGCCGCTTAGGACACTTCTCAGTCCGAGCCCGTCAGCTAACCTCGTAGGCGTAAAGAGAAGGGCAATGCTGCCGCGAAGGTTCGCTTTGGCGCGGGGCGTAATGCCTCGCGCCTTCGTTTTTTAGCGGGCGACGGCGTGGCGGCTTAGAACTGAGGAGGGCCAAAAAATGGCCGCAGAGATCAAGCGCCTGCTGGTTGGTCGCGCCAAGCGCACAGAGCAGGCCGCACATGAACGTCTGTCGAAAAAGACCGCGCTCGCGGTCTTTTCTTCTGATGCGCTCTCGTCCACCGCTTACGCGACGGAGGAAATCCTGCTCGTGCTCGCCGCCTGCGCCGCGTTCTATCACTCGACGAATCCATTCCATTACGTTATGCCGATCTCGCTCGGCATCGCCGTGCTGCTCGGTATCGTCGCCATCAGCTACCGGCAGACCATTCACGCTTACCCGTCGGGCGGCGGCGCGTACATCGTGGCGAAAGACAATCTGGGCACGAACGCCGGGCTGGTCGCCGGGGCGGCGCTGCTGGTTGATTACGTGCTGACCGTGTCGGTGTCGGTCTCGGCCGGGGTGGCGGCGCTCACGTCCGCCGCGCAAGGGACGAGACTCGCGTGCTTGGACGCGCACAAGGTCGCCTTGGGTCTGTTCTTCATCGCCTTCATCGCGGTGGCGAACCTGCGCGGCGTGCGCGAGGCGGGCGCGTTCTTTGCTTTCCCAACCTACGCGTTCCTCGTCTCGTTCCTGTGCATGATCGGCTACGGGCTGGTGCATTACAAACTGATCGGCGGCGTTGCGCCCGTCAACGCCGAGCACTTGAAGATCGCTGAAGGCTACAACGTACAACCGCTCACGCTGTTCCTGTTGCTCGGCGCTTTCTCGAACGGCTGCGCCGCCCTGACCGGCATCGAGGCCATCTCGAACGGCGTGCCCGCGTTCAAACAGCCGGAGGCGAAGAACGCTTCGTACACGCTCGTCGTCATGGCCGTTCTGCTGACGACGATGTTCCTCGGCACGAGCGTGCTGGCGTGGCTCTACGGCGTGCAGCCGCACGAGAACGAGACCGTCATCTCGCAATTCGCGCGCATCATCTTTACGGGCCCCTTGGGCTGGTTCTACTACGTGGTGCAGGGCACGACCGCTGCCATCCTCGTGCTCGCCGCCAACACCTCGTTCGCAGACTTCCCGCGTCTTGCAAGTCTGCTCGCGCGCGACCGCTTTCTGCCGCGCCAGTTCGCCAATCGCGGCGACCGGCTCGTCTTCTCAAACGGCATCCTGCTGCTCGCCCTCTTCGCCTCCGTCCTCGTCGTCTCGTTCGGCGGCGATACGAGCCGGCTGATTCCGCTCTACGCCGTCGGCGTCTTTCTCTCCTTCACACTCTCGCAGGCCGGCATGGTCAGACACTGGCTGCGCGAGCGCAACGAAACACGCGCCGCGCCTGCGCCCGCGACCGAGCGGCCGGCCGGGCCGGCGCAAGTCGTGACCATTGCCGCGCCGACGCGGCCGGGCGACGGGGCGGCGGACGTGCGTCCGTTGCCGGACGCGGCGCTCGCCGTCGCGGATGAGCAGCGGTCGCCATTCGTCACGGACGAGGTCACGTCCGCGTCGCACTGGCAGAAATCAATCGTCGTCAACGCGCTCGGCGCAACGGCCACGTTCGTTGTGCTCTGCGTCTTTATCCTGACGAAGTTCGTTCATGGCGCGTGGATCGTAGTGGTCGTCATTCCGCTGCTCGTCCTCTTGTTCCGCGCCATCCACAAACACTACCAACTCGTCGCCCGGCAACTCTCAACCGCAGGGCTGACGGCGCTGCGCCCCTTGCGCCACACGGTCGTCGTGCCGATCTCCGGCGTGCATCGCGGCGTCATCGCGGCGCTCGAATACGCGAAGGCGATTGCGCCGGAACGAGTCACGGCCGTGTACGTTGACATTGACGAATCGGCGACGCAGAAGCTGCGCGAGAAGTGGGTGCAGTGGGGCGCGGGCGTGAATCTGGTTGTGCTGGCCTCGCCTTATCGTTCGCTCGTGCGCCCGTTGCTGCGCTACATCAACCGGCTCAGGCAGCAGAGCGAAGGCGAGGTGGTGACGGTCGTGTTGCCGGAGTTCGTGCCCGCGCGCTGGTGGCAACACCTGTTGCACAACCAGAGTTCACTACTGCTTAAAGGCTCGCTCCTCTTCAAGAAGGGCATTATCGTGACGAGCGTGCCCTATCATCTTGAGCAGTAGTCTGGCAAGGATAGCGCGGGGGGCGGCAGGCGCAGTTGGTTGCGCGGCCGGCAACGTTTGCGCCGGGCGTGGGCGTGCTGATTGAGGGCAGGTTCGGGGTTGCGGCGCGTGCCGGTGTCTGGGGTTAGCGCGCCCTACTGTTCCACGCCACGACTGGCGAGGAAGCAGGAGCGGCAGAAGACGGGACGGCCCTGCGAGGGGTAAAACGGGACGGTGGTCTGCTGACCGCACTGCGCGCAGGTGACGGAGACTTCGATGCGCTGGCGCACGCCGGCCGCCTGCGCCGCCGCAATCGCTGCCAGCCGCTCGTTCTTCGCCTGCTTGCAAGGCTTACAACGCTTCGGCTCGTTCTTCAGTCCTTTGTCGTGGAAAAAGAGTTGCTCGCCGCCCGTCCAAGTGAACTCTTCGCTGCAATCAATACAGCGAATCGCGCGATCTTGGAATTCCACTTCGGCCTGCTCCCACTCTCCGTTGGTTCTGCTGGTAACTGGCGCTTGTGACATGATTATTTCCCCTACTCGTTGACTCCCACCGGGCCACAGCTTCCATCTGTGTGCGCCCGGCGGAGGGTGGTTTAACCGGCGGAGTCGTCGAGGAGACTCGCTGACTGTCTAGTTCGCTCGCGGACGACCCGAAGACCCTTAAGGTTTCCGCGCACCCGGCCGTCCCCTTCGATCCAGCAAAGTATAACTATCACAAAACTGTGTCAAGTTTTTCGAGATGTTTTTCCGGCTGCCGCTTGACACGCAATTTTCGCCCGTGCCAGCATCCGCCGCTTGCGCCGGCCCCCGAGACGCGGGCCGCGCTAACGGATTAGGACAAGTCATGAAGATTCTCGTTATCGGCTCAGGCGGGCGCGAGCACGCGCTCTGCTGGGCCTTGCGCAAAACTGCGCACACGCCCGTCGAACTCTTCTGCGCGCCCGGCAATGACGGCATCGCACAGATCGCGCAATGCGTGCCCGTCAAAGCCACAGACAGCGCCGCGCTCGCACGTTTTGCCGCCGCCGAGCAGATCGAACTAACGGTCGTCGGCAGCGAAGCGCCGCTCGCCGCCGGTCTCGTGGACGAGTTTACGGCGCGCGGGCTGGCCGTCGCCGGCCCGCGCGCCCAAGCCGCGCAACTCGAAGCGAGCATGGTCTTCGCCAAAGAGTTCATGGCCCGCCACCGTATCCCGACCGCGCGCTTCCGCGTGGCCGAGAGCGCCGGGGCGGCGCGCGCTATGCTGCGGCGCGGCGAATTTGGCGACGTGTCCGCGCCGGTCGTCGTCAAAGCCGACGGACTGGCGGCGGGCAAGGGCGTCGTCGTCGCGCGTTCGCGCGCGGAGGCTGAAACGGCCATCGGCGAATTGATGGAGCAGGGGCGCGTCGGGCTTGAAGCTGCGCGCCGCATCCTGCTGGAAGAGACGCTCGTCGGGCGCGAGGCTTCGCTGCTACTGTGGACGGACGGCGCGGACTACGCGCTCATGCCGGCGGCGCGCGACCACACGCGAGGCGGCGAAGGCGACAGCGGCCCGAACACGGGCGGCATGGGCGCGATCACCGCGCCCGACGTGCTGGACGAAGCCATGCTGCAACGCGTCGTGCCCGAGATCGTCGAGCCAACGCTGGCCGGCGCGCAGGCCGACGGACTGGACTTTCGCGGCGTCCTCTTCATCGGGTTGATGCTCACGCCTGAAGGGCCGCAGGTGCTCGAATACAACGTCCGCTTCGGCGACCCGGAAGCGCAAGCCATCCTCGTGCGCCTTGAGAGCGACCTCGCGGAAATCTTCGCGGCGGTCGCGCACGGTCGTCTGGCCACAACGCGCGTCGCTTGGTCGGCCGAAGCCTCGGCCTGCGTCGTGCTCGCCGCGCGCGGCTACCCCGAACAGCCGGAGACCGGCGCACGCATCGACGGGCTGGACGACGCAGCCCGGCAGGCGGGCGTCCAACTCTTCCACGCCGGCACGCGCCGCACCCCTGACGGCGCGTGGCACACAAACGGCGGGCGCGTCCTCGGCGTCACCGCCACCGCTCCCACGCTCGAACGCGCGCTCGCCCGCTGCTACGACACCACCAAACTAATCAACTGGGACGGCATGCACTACCGGCGCGACATAGGTCAGTTCAGTCAGCCGTAGCCGGCAAGGCGGCCGCGTAGTTAATAGCCACGAGAGGGCCAACAGTTGCGCACAAGGCCCGAATGCTGAAGACCCGGCCATTCAACTGAACATCGTTTCCGCTGCTCGCTTGCCCGCCTTTCTTCCCTGTTCTGCGCCGGCCTGATATACTCACGAACAAAGGCGGCGGCGCGCGAAAATGCAACCGCACAATGCGGCTTGACGTACAACGGTAGGCGCGGTCGTTCAGGCGTGCCGAGGTTGTCGGGCCCGAACGGGGCCGGAACGACCGGCGCGTGACCGCTCGGAGGAGCAAAACGATGGGCCTGTGGAGCCGTTTCAAACGTTCGATGCGTGCGCTGCTCGGCGGCGTGATCGAGAAGACCGAAGACCCCGAACTCGTCCTGCAACAGACGATCCGCGAGATGCGCGACCGCGTGCCGGAACTCAACAACTCCGTCGCACAGGTCATGGCGACCGAACGCCTGCTGGCCAAGAATAAAGACCGGCTCGAAACGCAGGTGGTTGACTTCGACTCAAAGATCAAAGCCGCCATCAAACTCAATCGCGACGACATGGCCACGGCCTACATCGGGCAATTGCAGCAGGCGCAACTTGACCTGCAAAAGACCAAGCAGCAACTACAGGCTGCCGAGATGGCATCCAAGCAAGCGCTCAAGGCGCGCGATAATTACATGCTGCAAATGCAGCGCCGCAGCGCCGAAGCGATGCAACTCATCAACCAGTCGAAGCAGGCCAAGCTGCAAGAGCAGTTGGCGCAGACGATGGAGACCTTCCAACTCGGCGACGATGCTTCGACCTTCAATGAGATGCGCGACAAGATCGACCGGCGCTCCGCCGCCGCCGAAGCCAAGATGCAACTCGGCGCGGCCTCGGTTGATAACCAGTTGCACGAGATCGAGCAGGAAGCGATGAACTTGCAGTTGCAGGACAAGTTGCTCGAATACAAACGCAGCATGGGGCTGCTGACCAGTTCGACGACGCATCAACCGGGGCAACTCACCGCCGCCCAGACCGAAGGTGCGGAGGACAACAACCGGACGATGTAAGCCGCGCGCAGGCTCGTTTGCGGCGCGGCGCTCGTTTGCGCGCGGGGGCGAAAGATTCAGGGTCGTCGGTCGGCTCTTAAGCAGTTTGACGAAACGTTATGGCGGACATCAAAAAGATCGATCTGCAATATCTGCGAGAGGCCGCGAAAGAGCCTGTCAACTTCTGGGGCTTGGCCGGCTTTGCCGTCGCTGCCGCCTTCATTCCGTCGGTGATCCCGCTCGGCCTCGCGCTCGTCGCCGAAGGTCTGTATCTTGCGACCGTCCCTTCAAACTCGCTCTATCGCCGGCTCGTGGATCAACGCCAGCGCAAGCAACTCTATGAGATGCGCCGGCGGCAGCGCGAGAAAATGATTGACACCTTCGATCCGCGCGAGCGCGAAGCGGTGCTCTATTTGAAGTGGCTGAAGAAGCAGATTTTTGAGAACTACACGAAGTTCACCGGCGCGAAGGACGTGCCGACGAACATCCAGAGCCTCGAACAGCGTTGGGAAGATTTCGTTGACTTGCTCGACGTCTACCGGCGGCGCAAAAATCACCTGCGCTCGATCAATAAACAGGCCGTGCAGAATCAACTCGCGCAGGCCGAGCGCGCGGTGGAGAACGCGCCGGACGACCGTGCGCGCCGGATTCAGCAGGCCAACGTGGAGATTCTCAAACGCCGGCTCGCGCAGTTTGGCGAACTCGAACGCTCCGTCAAACTCGTCGAAGGGCAGTTGCAGTCCATTGAAAACTTCTTCGGGCTGGTCAACGATCAGGTCGTTACGCTACCGACGCCGGAGCGCGTCTCGGCGCTCGACTTCGAGCAACTGAGCGATTCCATCGCCATGACCAAGCAGATGCTCGAAGAGACATCAGATGTGATCGGCACGCTCGACGAGCACAACCGGCAGGCGGGCAACTACGAAATGCTCATGTCGAAGCAGTAACAAGTAACGAAGCTTGACTTAAACGCGGGGCGTTGAAGATCGGATCTTCAACGCCCCGCGTCGTTGTTGCGGCTCGATGTTGCCGCGCCCCCGCTTAGTTAGCGGCGGGCGCGTCCGCCAGAATGCTTTCCAGCGCCGTCTCGTCAAGCCGGTAAGTCTCATTGCAGAAGTGGCAGGTCAATGCCGCGCCCTTGTCTTCACGCAGGATCGTCTCAAGCTCTTTGCGATCAATTGAGGAGATCAACGAGACCGCGCGCTCATAAGAGCAGAGACAGGCGAAACTGACCGGCTTCTCCTCCAACACCTCGAAGGGCACAGCGCCAAGCACCGTGCTTAACAGATCGACGGGGCGCGCGCCATCCCGAATCAGCGTCGTCGTGTGCGGCGCACCTTGTACGGCCCGCTCAATCGCCGCGACCGTCTTCTCGTCCGCGCCCGGCATCATCTGGATCATCAACCCGCCGGCCGCCTCCACCCATGCGTCGCCCGACTCGCGTCCGCGCAAGTACACGCCGAGCAGCACCGCCGACGGAATCTGCTCCGACTTCGCCAGGTAATACGCGAAGTCCTCGCCGATCTCGCCCGAGACGAGCGGGACAGAGCCGCGATAAGGTTCTTTATACAGCCCGATGTCGAAGCCTGATTCGTGTGTGACGTAGAACATCCCGCGCCCGACCACCGCGCTCACGTCTAACTTGCCGCCGGCATTAAGCGGCGGGTTCGCGTCCGGCTGGCGCACGTAGCCGCGCACTAAGCCGCGCGCGTTCGTCTCCGCTGTAATCCCGCCGATAGGGCCGTCGCAGACGATCTGTACCGTCAAACGATCAAGCTCCTTCAAGTTTGCGCCCAACAGGAGCGTGCCCGTCAGCGTCCGTCCGAGCGCCGCCGCGACGGTGGGCGAAGTTCCATGTCGGCGCGCCGCCTCCGCCACGAGGTTCGTCGTAACGGCCGCAACGCAGCGCACCGTGCCGTCGGCCGCCGTCGCGCGCACCATCATGTCCGTGTTCGTCTCTTTTTTCTTAGTCAAGCCAGCACCCTTTTGACGATTAATGAGCGCGCCCGCCAAAGCCTGGCCGAGCGCGCGGAAAAATTCTTGACTGACCTGCTTTTGATGCCCCGCAAGGGCATTCCGTTGGGTTAAGGTAAACTCTTAAAAGCCCCACTGTATGGGACTGAAAAGAAAGTATGGTACAATATATTGGGTCTCGCTATTGACAGCCACTAAGGAGCTATGTATACTGCGCACCGCTTGAGGCCGGGCGGGTTCTGAAGCCGAAAGTCGTGGCGCAGGGGGCTGCGCGCGGCTCAGGAATTTCGTCGCTCGCCGGGTAAGCCAACCGCAGTTTTCGAGACCACAATCGAACGTCATACCGAACCAACAGACACATGCTCGCGTCCGTGTCTCCGGCGTGAGAAAGGCAGAAGAAGATGAGCACAGTGATCGAGCCGAACGCCTCTCAGGGCACTCCTGTCGCCGCCGCCACCGCCCCAAAAAGACAGGCCTTGCAGCCGAGTGAATTGGGGCTGAATGCGCGCAAGGTGATCAGCAAGCGCTACTCGCTC
>DASVQA010000221.1:0-19339 GCA_036389375.1 Pyrinomonadaceae bacterium
CGTTGCCGGCGGGACAGCATCGTGTGGAGATGCGGTATGTTGCACCGGCGGCGCGCATTGGTGCGCTTATCTCGGTGCTGACGCTCGGCTTGCTGGTGGGGCTGGCGGTCTTTGCGCGGCGCAGACGCAAGGAACTGAACCGAACTTACGTGGTCACGCCAAGCGAGACGATCAACTGACTGGACGACGAGCATGCGTTTTCACGGTTGGCGGCAGTGGTGGCAGGGGCGACGCGCGGACGTGGCGGCGCTGGCGGTCGTCGTGCTGTTTTTCGGCGCGTGCTTCGGGGGCTTCATCTGGCGCGGACAGTTTCTCATCGGCGGCGACGTGTTCTTCGATCATTACCCTTTGCGCACCGTCGCGTGGGAGATGATCCGGCACGGGCATTTGCCGCTCTGGACGCCGCACGTCTGGTCGGGCTACCCGATGCTCGCAATGGCGTCGCTCAGTCTCGGCTATCCGCTCACCTGGGTACATCTCTTTTTGCCGGGCCACTGGGCGGTCGAGCTTTACGTACTCGCGCCGTTTCTGCTCACGCCCGCCTTCACCTACGCCTATGCGCGCACGCTCAAGCGCACGCGCACGGCTGCGCTCTTGGCCGCGCTGTCGTTCGGCTACGGCGGACTGATGACGAACACTTACGGCATGAACGGTGTACCCACCAACGCGCTCATGTGGCTGCCGCTCATGCTCCTTGCACTCGAACGCGCACGCGCGCGCCGCTTCATCCCGTGCCTCGTCGGCGCAACCCTGCTCTACGCGCTCTCGCTCCTGACCGGGCACGGGCAAAGTTTCATGCAGCTAGGTATGCTCGCAGCGGCTTACGCGGTCTGCCTCGCGCTCTGCGGCGAACCTGCGCCGGCGACAACAGACGCACAGCCGCACACAGCGACCGATGCCGCGCACACAGATGCACACGAGCGTGCGCGCAGCCTCTACACGTGGGCGCGCTGGCGACCTCTGGCTGTGGCCGCGAGCGCGATTGCGCTGGGCTGCGGCGTGGCGGCGTGGCAAATTCTTGAGACGTTGCGCGCCACCCGCCGCAGCATACGCAGCACGCTCAGCTACGAGATGTTCGGCGCGGGCGGCTTCACCCCCGGCGAGGCGCTGCGCTCGCTCGCCGCACCGCTCTATCACTACATCGAAGTCACGACCTATCAAGCGCCGCTCATCCTGTTGTTGGCCGCCGCGGCCGTCGCCTGCGCTGTGCGCGCACGTGCGCGCCGCGACCCGCCCGCACTCTTCGAGCCGCGCGTCCTCTTCTGGTTTATCGTCGCGCTCGTCGCCTTCGTCCTGCTGCTCGGCGGCCACACGCCGCTCTACGGGCTGCTCTATCGCGTGCCCGTCTTCAACCTGTTCCGCCGCCCGTCGCGTTACGTCTGCGAGTGGACGTTCGCCCTGAGCATCCTCGCCGCTTACGGTTGGGACGCGCTCGCGGCCCGCGCCGCCGCCACGTACACGCACCGCACGGACGAGCGCAGCATGACAAGAGTGCTGCCCGCTCTGGCGCTGTTGCTCCTGAGTGCGGCGCTCGGCGTCGGTTGGTGGCGCGGCGTCGCACACGGTGGCGGCGAAGCGAGCTACCTGCGCTGGAAATTCTGCTTCACGTTCATGACGACGCTCGCGCTCATCTACGGCTGGCGCGTCCTCGCGTCCACGTGGCGTGCGCGCGTCATGACGTGCGCGCTCCTGCTCGTCTGCTTCGTCGAGCCGTTCATCCTGATCAGCCGTTGGTGGCCCGGCACGGCCAAACCGGCCGCGCGCTTTACCACGCCCGCGCTCACGACGCGCTGGCTGCAACAGTTCCCGCCCACCGAGCAGCGCGTCTACGTGCGTGCGAACGGGCCGGAAGAAGAGAGCGCGCCTGAGCCGCGCTTCGACGCGCTCGACCGCACCGCGCCCTTTGGGCTGTACAACGTCGCGGGCTACGAATCGCTCACCCTCGAACGTTACAGCCGCGCGCTCGGCAACGTCGAGTTCGACACAGTCAGCCCGCGCCCCGGCTACAGCCCCACGCGCGCCCTCTTTACCACGCGCTCGCACGTGCTCGACCTGTTGAACGCGCATTACGTTGTGACGTGGCCCGACCTCGCCGGTCTGCCGGCGCAGAACCTCTTCGAGCACGACGGCGTGCGTTTCGCCGCCGATGATCTGGGGCTGACGGTTGCACCGGGCCAGAGTGTTGACTTGCGCGGCGCGACGGGCGCGGGCGACCAGCTTGCGCTCGTCACTTCGCTTGCCAACTCCGTCGTCGTCAAGCAGGGCGACACGGTCGCGCGCCTGCGCGTCTTCACAACCGACGGGCAAGTGATCGAGCGCGAGTTGCGCGCCGGTTTCGACACGGCCGAGTGGGCGCACGAGCGCGCGGACGTGCGCGGCGCGATTGCCCACCAGCTTGCGCCCGTCTTCGACCGCGTGCCGGGCGACGCGGCCAACAGCTTCACTGCATTGCGCTACTACGCGCGTGTTGCGCTCGGTGCGCGTGTGTCCATCAGTCGCGTCGAGATCAAAAACGTCGCGCCCGTCGCGGCGCTCGCGCTCTGGAAGGCGACCCTCTACGACGCGCAGACTGGCCGCGCAACGCCATTAACAAACGAACTCGAAGCCAGCACGCTCGACCCCGCGCGCTGGCAGTTGGCGCAGGATATGGGCGGCGTCCTCATCCTGCACAACCTGCGCGCCTGCCCGCGCGCGTGGCTCGTCGCGGAAGCCGAAGCCGTAGACGGCGAAGAAGCGTTGCGCCGCATCAGCGGCGAGGGCGCGCATGAATTTGCTCCACGCCGCACGGCGCTTTTGGAAGTTCGGCCTGAGGAATTGCCGCAACTGCCCGGCGGCACGGTCGCAGCACCGAGCGATGCGCGCATCGTCGGCTACGAGCCGAGTCAACTTGTCATCGAAACCGACGCGCCGACGCCGACCATGCTTGTTGTCAGTGAGATGTTCTATCCCGGCTGGGTCGCCACCGTTGACGGGCAAGCGGCGCGCATCCATCTCGCCGATTTCCTGCTGCGCGCGGTGGCCTTGCCCGCCGGTCGGCATCGCGTCGAGATGCGCTATACTGCGCCCGCCGCGCGCGCCGGCGCGGCCATCTCCGCCTGCACTTTACTGCTACTCGGCGCGCTCTACGTTTACGAACGACGCGCGTGGGGCGCTCGCTTTCGGCGGCACGAACTGAAACGGAGGCACGCAAAAGAGAGTTGACGAAGAGAGCGCGTTTACAAGTGTGCTGGCACGGGCGACGCGCGGACGCGGCGGCGCTCGCGTGCATGGTCGGCGTCTTTGCCCTGTGCTTCGGGCCCGTGCTGCTCAAAGGCAAGTCGCTGCTGCTGCTCGATTCGTTTGCTTACTCGTACCCGCTCCGCACCGTCGCATGGGAGATGCTGCGGCACGGCGAGTGGCCGCTCTGGACGCCGCTCATGCTCTCCGGCTATCCGCTGTTTGCGATGACGCAGATCAGCCTCGGCTATCCGCTGACGTGGGGCTACTTTTTCCTGCCGGGCCATCTTGCCGAAGAGGTTTACGTGCTCGCGCCGTTTCTGCTCACGCCTGCGTTCACTTACGCCTACGTGCGCGAACTCGGGCGTAGCCGGCTGGCGGCGCTCATGGCCGGTCTCGCGTTCGGCTACGGCGGGTTGATGACGAACGCCATGGCCAGCAACAGCATCATGCTGCACGCCGTCATGTGGCTGCCGCTTATGCTCATCGCCGTCGAGCGCGCACGCCGCGCGCCGTTCGTGCGCTGCCTGCTCTGGGCCACGGGCGCTTTCGCGCTCTCCGTGCTGACGCGCCACGCGCAGGGGTTTCTCTACGCGGGCGCGCTCGCCGTCGCCTACGGTCTCTTTCTCTCGCTCGTCTCCGGCCTGTCCACGCGCCGCAGCGACTCGGCAGACCGACGCGCGTGGTTTCACTGGACGCACTGGCGACCGCTCGCCGTCGTGTGCGGCGCGCTACTGTTTGCGGCCGGGTTGTCGGCGTTTCAATTACTGGAAACGATGCGCGTCCTGCGGCGCAGCGTGCGCAGCAGGCTCAGCTATGAGTATTTCGTGAACGGCTCATTCACGCCCGGCGAGTTCTGGCGCTCGCTCGTCGCGCCCGCCTTTCATCCGGTTGACGTGACGGCTTACATGCCGCCGCTCGTCGTCGCGCTGGCGCTGGTCGCCGTCGGCGTGGCCTTTGCGGGTGCGCGCCCGCGCGAGCCGCGCGTCTTCTTCTGGTTGGGCGTGGCGCTCGTCGCGTGCGTGCTGATGCTCGGCGGCAGCACGCCCGTCGCGCGCTTGATGTATCGGCTGCCGCTCGTCAGTCTCTTTCGCCGGCCCACGCGCCACGCCTTTGAATGGACGTTCGCGCTCGCCATCCTCGCCGCTTACGGTTGGGACATCGTCGCCGCGCGCATGGCGCACCGGCGCACGACGCATGACGGGCGCTTGGTCGTCGTCGGTCTCTGCGCGCTCGTCGCCGCCGCGCTTGTCGGCGCGCTCTGGTGGGCGCGCATCTGTCCGAGCCGCAACGGCCCCGATAACCCTCTGCTGTGCGACCTGACGGAATCGGCCTACCTCTATTGGAAACTGGCTTTCACGCTGCTCACGTCGCTGTGCGTGTGGGTGGGCTGGCGCATGGCGCGCGGGCGTTGGCGCACGATGCTCTTAGGCGGCGCAATCGTGCTCGTCTGCTTCGTGGAATCGCTCCTGCTGCTCTCGGCGTGGTGGCTCTACTGGACGAAGCCGCCCGGTCGCATCGCCACCTTCTCGCCCGTCACGCGCTACCTGCAACAGTTTCCGCCCGCCGCCAATCGCGCCTACATACGCATCGGCCTCTTCATAGACGAATCGGCCGAGCGCCCGCGCGTCGATGAACCGAACCTGACCGTGCTCGCCGGTGTGCACAACGTCGCGGGCTACGAGCCGCTCGTGCTTGAACGCTACAGCCGCGCGCTCGGCAACGTCGGGCAAGACGCCGTGAACCCGCGCGCGGACGCACCGGGCGGGCCTGACCAGACGTTGTTTGCGCGCCGCTCGCACGTGCTCGATCTTTTGAACACCACACACGTCGTCACCTTCGCGCAGTTCGCCACAGGGCCTGAAGCTCTGCTCACGCGCGAGGGCATCAACTTCAAACACGCAGACCTCGGCGGTGGCCTGCAACCGGGTGAGACCGCGACGCTCGTCGGCGCAGGCGCGACCGGCGACACGCTCGCACTCGTCACATCGCTCGCCGTCTCGCCGGACGTGCCCGACGGGCAGACGGTCGCGCGGCTCCGCATCAGCACGAGCGAGGGGCAGACGATTGAGCGTGAACTGCAAGCCGGGCGCGACACGGCCGAATGGGCGCACGAACGCCCGGACGTGCGTGCCGGGATCAAACATCGGCTTGCGCCCGTCTTCGACAGTCTGCCGGGCGACGCCGCCAACAGCTTTCCCGCGCATCGCTACTGGACACGACTCGCGCTCGGCGCGCACGTCAAACTTGAGCGCATAGAGATCACGAGCGTCACCAGACAGGCCGTCATCGCGCTCTGGAAGGCGACGCTCTACGACGCCGCGCAAGGGCAGGGCACACCGCTCGCGCTGCCGCCGCAAGATTTCGATCCGGCGCGCTGGACGCTCGGTTTCAAACACGAAGACCTCTACGTCTGGCAGAACCAACGTGCCCTGCCGCGTGCATGGCTGGTCGCAGAAGCGGAAGCCGTAGACGGCGAAGAAGCACTAAGAAGAATACGCGGCGAAGGCCCGCACGAATTTGACCCGCGCCGCACCGCCCTGCTGGAAGTGCGCCCTGACGAGTTGCCGCCCCTGCCCGGTGGTGCGCTGGCACCGGAGAGCACAGCTAAGGTCGTCAGCTATGCAGCGAACCACTTAGCGATTGAGACGAGTGCGCCGACGCCGACTGTGCTGATGGTGAGTGAAATCTTTTATCCGGGCTGGGCAGCGACGGTGGATGGGCAACCGGCGCGGATTAGTCTGGCAGATTTTCTGTTGCGGGGCGTGGCGTTGCCGGCGGGACAGCATCGTGTGGAGATGCATTATGTTGCGCCGGCGGCCCGCATTGGTGCGCTCGTCTCCGCCTTTACGCTGCTTCTGTTGGGCGCGCTCGCACTCTACGCGCGCCGCAGCCGCCACGCCGAGCCGGCGATGAACAACAGCGACAACGCGCTCAACCCCACGCCGTAATAAAAACTGACCGGCCGGAACTCGAAGCGGACGACGTGCGCGCCGCCCTGCAAAGCGACCCCGCGCAGCGCGTAATCCGTCCGGTAGATGTGCGCGGGCACGCCGTCAACGGTCGCGCGCCAACCCGGATAGTAAGTGTCGCTTGTGACGAGCAGCGCAGGCGCGTGCGCCTCTGTCTCAACTTCCATCACGTCATCCGTCAATAGCCGCACGCGCGCCTTTGCGGGCGCATCCGTCGCCTGCGCCGCGAAGGGCTGTGCCTCTTCGACGAGCGCCGTGCGCGCCGGGTCGAATGCGCGCCCGTCGGGCAGACGCGCCGAGCGCACGGCCGCGAACGCTTCATCTGCACTAACGCGCAACACCTCAGACGCAAGCCACGCGCGCGGGCGTGCGCGCAGGTTCTCGTAGATGCGGCTTACGCCCACGTCTTCAGCCTTGACCTCTGGGCCGTAGCCACTATTGCCCGCGTCGATCTCGCCGACGAAACGCCAGCGCGCTTCGTCGTAGAGCGAGCCGGCGCGCGGGTTAACGGGCGTCGAGACGCGCGCGTCGTCGTCAATCACGGTCAGCTTCTTGAGTGCGAACGAGCCGGGCGGCCCCGTCCAACGCAAGCCGACGCTTTTGATCTCCTGCACGGGCGCGAGCGCGACGAACGCCACGTAGTCGTGCCCTTCACACGCGAGCGCGCCGCGCTGCGCGGGATAGCTGCGAAAGACATTAGCGCGTGCGTGCTGCATCGCGGGGCGCACGTCGGCGCAGTCGTAGGCCCATTCGCTGGCGTCCTGTCCGGCGCGCAGACTGTAAGCCTGTGTTTTGCCGGCTGTGTCCGTCGTCGTTAGCTGCGCGAACTCGCGCCCGTCAGGCAGCGCGACGGCGCAGGCGAGCGCGCCGATGAGCGCGAGGCGGGTGGCGCGCGTCGGCTGCGGCAGATCGACCTGCGCGGTCGCGGGCGTCGTCGCGGCGCAGCCCGGCCCGATGGTGTCGTTGAACTCGCCGGTTGACCAGCGCAGTCCGCGCTCGTCTGTCGTCGCGTGCGGTTCGACCTCTGCGGGCGGCACGAGTACGTAGCGCACTGACATCAGGTCGAGACTCTGATTGGCCGGGTCGCGCCACGATTCATCAACGCTCCCGTGTGGCGGCATCGTCAACAGGCGACTCGTCCGCGCGAGGATGAGCGGGCCGTAGCCGCTGGCGCTTGTGAAGCCCCACAGCTTCGACAGGTTCGGCGGCAACTCGCTCACGCGCCCCGTGCCGCCGCGCACGGGCAGGATGCGTTCGTGCGTCGCGGCGAGTTGCGCGCGGTAGTTTGCGCTCGCCGTCGGCGCGCTCTGGTAAGCCGCGTAAGGCGCGCGATAGCGCCACTCGTAGAACCAAGCGAAGCTCGACAGATCGACGAGCAGCACGACCATGAGCAATGCAAGCCGCACGCGCGCATCCGGGCGCTTGTGCCACCAGAGGAGCGCACAGCTTGCCGCGCCGAACAGCAGCAGCGGCACGCCGAGCGCGGGGTTGGTCAAAGGGTTGAGCGAGACGGTGTGACCGAGCCGTTGCCACGCCAACTCGTTGAGCTTGCCGGCACAGAGGCGCAAGCCGACGAGACAGGCGGCGAGCGTGAGCGCCGCGCCGACGAGCGTGCGCCGCAGCAGTCGGCTCGAAGCCGCGCGCATCTGTAACGCGCGCACGCCGAGACCGGCGAGCACGCTCACGGCGAACGCGTAGAGGAAGAGATAGCGCGCAGGCGCGCGAAACTTGTTGACGACCGGCAGTTGATACGTGAGCCACGCGAGCGGCGTCGCCGCGCCGAGCGCGAGCAGCACGGCCACGCCGGCCACGCCGGCCCAGAACCATGCATGGACTCTGCGCCGGTCAGCCACGTAGCCGACGCAGGCGAGCAGGAGCGGCAGGAGTCCCGCGTAGCCGGTCAACTCGCTTGCGCCCCAGCCGTCGGCACTCGACGGCCAAGCGCCGAAGTAGGGCGTGGCGTAGAAGGCCGCGGGCGCGCCGCCGTAGAGAAAAGGGAGGACGAGCATCGGCGTTTGCCGGAGCGGCAGTTCGTAGGCCACGAAGTCCGCGAAGGTGAGCGTGGCGCGCACGCTCTCGGCGGTGAGTTGCGCGGTCGGGACAAACTGCAAGGCGGCGACGCCAGTGCCGAGCACGAGCAGCAACGCGACCGCGCCGTAATAACGCGCGCGGCCAACGTCCGCGCGCCAGCCCACGACGAGCGCGTAAAGCCCGGCCGCGCCCAGCGTATAAACAAACATCTGCGGGTGGCCGGCGAGCGCCGCGCACGCAACCGCCAGCGCGCCCGTAGTGAACCAGAAACTACTGATGCGCTTCCGCACAGCTAATGCTGCGAGCGCCCAGACGATGAGCGGTAGCCACGCCGTCGTGTGGATGACGGCGGCGTGCCCGATATGCGCGATCATGCAGCCGCACAAACCGTAAGTGAGTCCGCTCACGAGCGCGCTCAGGCGCGAGCGCGTCAGGCTGAAGACGTAGCCGTAGGTGAAACTGCTGGCCAGCACGTAAGCCGAGACGAGAAAGAGATGCCATGAATGCGGCACGCGGCTTAAGAGCAACGCGGGCGGATACCAGAACATGCGCGGCGCGTCAGCGACCGCCGGGAAGCCGCCCCAGACCGACGCATCCCAGAAGGGCGTGCGGGCATAGTAGCTCGGCAGAAAATAGCTGATGCCGTCGCCGGGCGCGAGCAGGCGCGCGGTGAAGAGGACGGGCGCGAAAAAGAGCGTGAAGAACAGGGCATAGCCGAGCACGACGAGCGCGGCGTGGCGCACGTTCCCGGTACGGGCCGGCGTGAGCGAAATGGCGCGTGCGCTGCGAGCCATAAGTTGCTTTGCGTGCGCGTTCGCTTGCGGTCAACGTTTGCGCGCGATCATGTACATGATGTCGTAGAGGTTGAGATAAAACCCCCAGTTCAGAACGCCGAGCCGGGCCAAGCGGCGAAATAGCTGCGGTCGCCCGTGCCGCAACGCGAGGATGATGTAAGCGACGTTACTGGCGCTGCGATAAAAACCGCAGTAGCGATCATAGACGACCTCGAAGCCGTGCGCGGCCAGCAGGCGTGTGAGGGTGGCGCGCGAGAAGTAGTGCGCGTGGACGGGCGGGATGATCATGCGCCAGTGCGGCCCGCGCAACCGCGCGACGTAGCTGCCGATGTCGCCCGTCGTCAGCGCCACGAGCGCGCCCGGCTCGGTCAATTGAGCGATCTTCTCAACATAGAGATCGGGGCGGCGCACGTGCTCGATGGTGTCCCACATGCAGACCACGTCAAAGCGCTCGCCGGCAAAATCGTGCGCCAGAAAATCGCCCTGCACGGCCGGCAGCTTTAACTCGGCGCGCGTGTAGCGCACGCCTTCGTCGGTCAAATCTATGCCAAGTAAGGTGTGAAAATCATGGCGCACCACGTCTAGGAAGAAGCCGTAGGCGCTGCCGATCTCAAGCAGGCGCGTGTGCCGCGCCGGGTCTAGGTAACGGCGCAGCACCTTGTAGCGCAGGCGGAAATTTTTCGTGATGTACTTGCGGTCGGCCGCGTAGTCGAAGAACTCGCCCTCCTTGAACAGGCTGTGATCGTAGAGCCGGGCCAGTTCGTCGTCGGTCAGATCGAGGTCGGCGAAAATGTACTGGCAGTTGCGGCAGCGAAGCAGACCCTTGTAGAGCGGAGCCACGTCAGCGCCCCGACAGATGAGGCAAGATTGATCCATGCGATTTCGGCCGCGCGGGACTTAAACAGTGCGCCGCGATTATACTCTGACCCGCAATGTGCAGCGAAACCGGAGCACCCGAAACAACCAAGACCGCCGGGCGCGCAGCGGCCGTGCAACCCGATGTGCCAGCCGATCTGCCACTCGAACTCGAAGCGGCTCCGTGCCCGCACGGCTGTGCGGCGGACGCTGATACGGTGCTGCACGAGTTTGGCCGCTTCCGCATCTGTCGTTGCGGGCACTGTGGCTTGGTGCGGCTCAACCCGCGCCTTGCCGCCGCACAACTCGCGGAGTTCTACGAGCGCGAATACTTCTCCGGCGATCACGCAACGGGCTACGACAGCTACGAGGCGGACGCGCCGCTCTACGAAAAAACTTTCGCCCGCCGCATGCGCCTGATCCGGCGTTTCAAACAAGGGGGCCGCCTGCTCGACATCGGCTGCGGTCTCGGCTACTTCTTGAACGTCGCCGCGCGCGCGGGCTTCGACGTGTACGGTCTAGACCTGTCGCGCTACGCCGTCGCGCGTTGTGAGGAACGCTTTCCCGGCCGCGTGCAATGCGGTCTGCTCACGCCGGGTCTCTTCCCCGATCAGTGTTTCGACGTGGTCACGATGTTCGACCTGTTCGAGCACGTCTATCAACCGCACGAGTTTCTCGCCGCGCTGCACGCAATCACGCGTGACGATGGCCTCGTCGTCATCACGACGCCGAACCACCGGAGTCTTTTATCGCGCGTGTCGGGGCGGCGCTGGGTCTCTTACAAACTGCCCGAACACGTCTTCTATTACACGCCGGAGACGCTCACGCGCATGGTCGCGCCGCTGTTCCATGTCGAGTTGATTCGCGCGGAAGGGCAATACTGTTCGCTCGAATTTTTGGCCGAGCGCATCAAGACGTTGAGCCAGCCGGCCGGGCGCACGCTGCTGCGCGCGGTGCGTCTCGTCGGCGCGGGCGACGTAGGGATTTATGTGAACTCCGGCTCGCTGACCGCCGTGCTCAGTAAACGCGCAGTCGGGTTGAATTGAAAAGTCGGCGCGCACAGTTGCCAATCGCGTACGGCGTGGCGCTTGCTCGTCAGTGTGCGCCCGCCTCGTTGCGATAGAGCGAGAAGACGTAGCCGTGCTGTTCGTACCAGTGCGGGGTGACGAGGCTGAGGGTCGCGCCGTGCTGCGTGATGCGGGCGGGCGGCGTCTGACCGTCACCGAAGGTGGGATAGGGCGGCGGCGTCTCGACCTCGAAGACGTAAGGGAAGATGTGATGCACGACGAGCACGGCGGCGCTGGCGCGCATACGCTCCGGCGTCCATGGCGTCCGCACCAGTTGATCCTGTGCGGGCACGGGCGTGAGCGTGCCGGGCGGCGCGAGCGCGGCGAGCGCGTAAGTGTCCCAGTAGCCACCGAGCACAAACGCCTGCGGCGCGCGCTGCGCTAACTCGACCGCCACCGCTTTCAGCTTCAGATAGTCCGGGTTCGGTCTGACCGGCGGGAACTTGAACACCAGGATGAGCGCGCACAGCGCGCCGAGCGCCGGGTGGACGACGCGCCGGGCGGCGTGGCCGCGCGCTGACAGGTTGACGAGCAGCACGAGCGTGAGCAGCCCAGAGAAGACGCCGCACAGGTGCGTGAGCGCAAGATAACGTGGGCCGTAGAGGTTGAGCCGCACCCATGTGAACAGCACCGCGACGGCGAAGTTCGCCAGCCCGACAATGGCGCTACCCGTGATGAGTACCGACAGGTCGAGCCGCACGCCCGGCTGACAGACGCGCAAACCGCGCCCGCGCACAACAGCACACCAGAGCAGACAGACGGCGAGCAGCCCGCCCGCCAGCAGCCCGCCCAAAGCGAGCGGCCACGCGGGCGCACGCGTGAAGACCTCATACTCGCGTTGCAGGTTCACGAGCAGGTTGCCCCAGTCAAACTCGGTCGGCGTCTTGTAGTCCGTGCCGTAATGCTTGAGCGCGAAGCGGTGATAGTTCGCCTTCAGCAGTTGCTCCGAGCCGATAGCGGCGACGACGGGCAGGAAATTTTTGAGCACACGCGTGGGCCTCGGTAGCCCTTGAACATCGGCTGCACTGAGCCGCGCGCGCAGGACTTCGAGCGCAAACAGGGCGCAGATGACGGGCGTGCTGAGCAGCGAAGTCCAGACGGCGAGCAGCGCGAAACAGAACGCCGCGAGCGACCAGAGCCAGATGCGTGCGCGCCCCGCGGTTGGTGCATCGCTCGGGCGGGCGCAAAGTTGGCGCAGGCACAGCCACGCGCAGATGAGCGGCGTGATCTGCCACGCATAACGTTGATTGAGCACGAACAGGTAATGGCTGACGGTCGGGTGCAGGCAGAGGACGCCGGCCAAGAGCGCGCCCGTTAAGAGCGCACACGCGCGGCAGAGCGCAGCGACGACGAGAATGCTCAGGCAGAGCCAAACGACCTGCACGAGATAGATGCTGTCAGCCGTCCACGTGTAACCCGTCGCCCGACGCACGAGTTGGGCGGCGATGAAAGGCCAAGCGCCGATCTGATCCTGCCCGTAGATGTATGTGCGGAAGGCGTCGAGCTTTTCATCGTTCGCCATCAGCACGGGCAGGGCGCTGTCTGAGTTGAACGGCTGAACGTAACTGCTGTCGGGGCCAAAGACCTGATAGGCGCGCACGACGAGCGCGCCCCACGCGCAGAGCGCGAGCGCAACGAAGATCACTGCCCCGCGCCGCGCCCTTCTCGTGTCCGTTCCTGTGCTTTCGTGGTTCACGGTCTTGAGCGGGGTTAGCATAACGACGATGTGCTGTTTGTAAAAGCCGGCGCGCGGTGGCTAACGGGCGCGAGCCTGCATACAATGGCGCGACCATGTCAGGTCTGCCGACTCACTCGACGGAGCAGCAGCAAGCACGGGGACGCGTCGCCGGTTGGTTTGCTGCGCGGCGCGCGGACACGTGTGCGCTCGCCGTCATCATCCTCTTCTTTGCGGCCTTCTTCGGCCCGACGCTCTGCGCGGGCCGGTTCCTCATCGCGGGCGACGCTTACTATCAATCTTATCCTTTGCGCACGGTCGCGTGGGCGATGATCAAGCGCGGCGAATTGCCGCTCTGGACGCCGTTTATCTTCTCCGGCTACCCGTTGCTCTCGATGGCTCAGACGGCGGTCGGCTACCCGCTGACGTGGGGCTACCTGTTTCTGCCCGCCCGCTTTGCCGAACAGATCGTCGTGCTTGCGCCATGGCTGGTCGCGCCGCTGTTCATGTACGGATTTGTGCGCGAGACGGGGCGGACACGCTTGGCGGCGCTACTGGCGGCGCTCGCGTTCGCTTACGGCGGCGGCTTGAGCAGCAAGATGGGCGGGCTTGGCCTGATGGCGAATCCGGTTTCGTGGCTGCCGGCTTTCCTGTGGGCCATCGAGCGCACGCGACGGGACGGCTTCGTCCGTGGCCTGCTGTGGGCGACGGCCGCCTACACGATGTCCGTGCTGGCGGGACAGGGCAACGGCTTCACGCTCGTCGCGCGGCTCGCATTCATCTATGCGCTCTACCTGACGCTGTTTCCGTCCGTGGCGAACGTGCGCGCAAGCGACGGCGTGCGGCGCGCATGGGCTTGGCCGCGCCTGCGACCGTTGGCGGTCGTGGTCGGGGCCGGCCTGTTGACCATTGGCGTCGCGGCCTTTCAGGTGTTGGAATCGCTGCGCGCTGTGCGGCGCAGCATACGCAGCACGCTCAGCTACGAGGCGTTCAGCTACGGCGCGTTCACGCCCGCAGAAGCGGTCAAGTCTTTGGTCGCGCCGCTCTATCATTACATCGAGGTGACGGCTTACATCACGCCGCTCGCCGTCGTGCTGGCGGTCATCGCCGTAGTGCAGGCGGTGCGTGTCCGGCGCGAACGCCGCGCCATCTGCTTCTGGGCGGCGCTGGCCGTTGTCACATGGGTGATGATGCTCGGCGACAGCACGCCGCTCTATCGCCTGTTCTTTCGCATCCCTGTCTTCAACCTGTTTCGCTATCCTTCGCGCCACACCTTCGAGTGGACGTTCGCCATGAGCATGCTCGCGGCTTACGGTTGGGATGCGTTACCGGCGCTCTACGCGCGCGGGCCGAGCGCCGAGCCGCGCGCACAGACGCGCGCCAAACTTGTCTGTTGGCTCTTGTGCGCCGCCGCTGCGCTGGTCGCGGTGCTCTGGATACTTGATGCGACCGTGCGCCCGCGCGCGTCGAACTTCGGGCTTGAATCGGGCTTGATCCCCGCGCTGCCTGAGCAACGCTACCTGCTCTGGAAACTAACGTTCACGGCCTTAGTCTTGCTGCTCATCTGGCGTGCGCTGAAACTGGTGGCGACGCGCAGCCGCACGGCACTCCTCGTCGGCGCGATTGCGCTTGCCTGCTACGTCGAACCCTACATCTTTCTCGCGCACGTCTGGTTTCCTTATGCGAAGACGACGGATCGCTTTACGGCCGTGCCGCCGGTCGAACAGTGGCTACAGCAGTATCCACCTGAACAGCATCGCATCTACACGCGCGTCAACCTGTTCGTGCGCGGCTACTGGACGCCGCCCGCGCTCGACCTGCCCAACATGACCGCGCCGCGCGGGCTGCACAACGTCGCAGCCTACGAGCAGTTGATCTTTTCGCGCTACAGCCGCGCGCTCGGCGACGTGGGGCCCGACACCGTCAACCCGCCCACAGGCATCACGGGCACGCCCGACGAGACGCTGCTGGCGCGCCGCTCGCACGTGCTCGACCTCCTGAACACATCGTTCCTCGTCACGTTTCCGCATCTCGCCACCGCGCCCGAAAGTGTGCTGCTGCACGACGGCGTGGGCTTCGCCGCGCACGATCTGGCGCGCAGCTTGCAGCCCGGCGAAACCACCACGCTCGCGGGCGAAGCCGCTACGGGCGACACGCTCCTGCTCGTCACTTCGCTGTCGAACTCGACCGACGTGGGCGAAGCCGAGACGGTCGCGCGCCTGCGCCTCAGCACGACCGATGGCCGGTCGAGCGAACACGAGTTGCGCGCGGGCCGAGACACAGCCGAGTGGGCGCACGAACGCGCCGACGTGCGCGCCGTCGTCAAGCATCAACTAGCGCCCGTCTTCGACCGCGTACCGGGCGACGCGGCCAACAGCTTTGCGGCGCAACGCTATCTGGCGCGCATCCCGCTCGGTGCACGCCTAAGCCTCGCGCGCATAGAGATCACGAACGCCGCAGCGCACGCTACGCTCGCGCTATGGAAGGCGAGCCTCTACGACGCGGCGCACGGGCAATCGGTAACGCTCGCGGACTTGCCTGCGAGTCTGGACGCTGAGCGTTGGGCGGCCGTGTTTAATCAGGACGGCGTGGTGGTGTGGCAGAACGGGCGCGCTTGTCCGCGCGCGTGGCTCGTCGCAGAGGCTGAAGCGGTTGACGGCGAGACGGCGCTCCGGCGCATACGCGGCGACGACGGGCGCGCGTTTGATCCACGCCGCACGGCGCTACTGGAAGTGCGCCCCGAAGAGTTGCCCGCGTTGCCGGGCGGCGCGTTGGCCGCGACCGCGCACGCCCGCATCGTCGAATACAGTCCGAACCGGCTCGTCGTCGAGAGCGATGCTCCGACGCCGACCGTGTTACTGCTGAGCGAAATCTTTTATCCCGGTTGGGTGGCGACGGTGGACGGCCGGCCCGCCCGCGTTGACCTTGCAGACTTCCTGTTGCGCGGTGTGGCGCTCTCGGCCGGCGCGCATCGCATAGAGATGCGTTATACCGCGCCCGCCGCGCGCACCGGCGCGCTGATTTCCGCGCTCACGCTCGCGCTGCTCGCGGGGCTGTTCGTTTACACGCGCCGCGTCCGGCCCACGAGCGGCGCGCGTGTCTCATAACTCCGCGCCCGCCGCGCCGTGCTTGCGTGCGATCAATCTGTTGGCGACGCGCTTGGCCTCGGCAAAAATCTCGTCTATGTCTTTGTGCGCGAAGCGGGCTTGCCGGCCGACGTGGTAGATGTCCGGATGCGCGGCGAAGAAGGCGCGGGCGCGCTCCATCTCGCGCTCGTAGCCGCGATCATAGATCGGGTAAGCATGCGGCAGTTCAATCATCTTAACGTCCAACACGTCGCGCGGCGCGATGATGCCCGTGCGAGTCAACTCGGCAATCACGCGCTCGGTCGAATACTTGTCCACTTCGGTCACTTCGCAGCAGAGCACGGTGCGGTCGGCGGGCACGCCGTTGCTGGCGAAGTTCTTAAACTCGGCCACGCGGTTGATGATGAAGTCGCGGTCGGCAAAGTAGAACCAGTGATTGTCGGTGGCGCGCGGGCGGTCGAGCAAAAGATAGGTGATGCGCGCGGGACGGAAGCGCAAACTCAGTTCTAGCCCAAGCAGGTGGGCCAGATAGTTGAGCGGCACGGTGGAGATAAGCGCGTCAAACTCTGCGTGGCTCGGCGCGCCGGCCCGGTCGGTGAATGTGCAGAGGTAACTGCCCGTCTGCGTGCGGCTCAGGGCCGTCAGGCGCGATTCGAGCCGGACGTTGTCTCTGATCTCGGCGTAGAGGCGTTCGCAGGTCGCGCCGTAGCCGTGTTGGAGCGGATAGTAGAAATCTTTGAAGTAGAGTTTCGAGCGGCGTTGCAGCATGTCGCGCAGACCCGAAACGCGAATCTTGCGTCGCCCCCAGTCGGCGGAGATCTCGTCGGCCGGGATGCCGAAAAGTTTCTCCGAGTAGGGCTTGAAGAACAGTTCATTTAGCCCTGCGCCAAACTTGCTGAGCACCAACGCCTCGAAACTGTCTTCCGCGTGCGCGCGGCGAAACAGGTAATGCCACATGACGCGTAAGGAACGGCGCGGCAGAAACTTCAAGAGGATTTCGGGCGCGTTGACGGGATCACGAATCCATTTGCCCTGAAGATAGATACGACTGCGCCGCCGCAGCCGCGCCATCGGCACGAGCGCCAGCAACTCTTGCAGCAACGCTTCGTCGTCCGTGTAGAGCCGGTGCGGCGCAAGGTCGCAATCAAAGCCGTGCCACTTGAAACTGCGCGCCAGCCCGCCGACGTGCCCGCTCGCTTCGTGTACCTGTAGATCAGGAAACTCGCCGCGCAGAAAATAGGCGCTGCTCAGCCCCGCGACGCCTGCGCCTAAGATGCCGATCCTCATGCCCGAAGCTGGCCCCGCGCCGGTTGCAAGCGCACTAGAACAACTCCTCGTCTTTGATGAAGCGCGGGCGAGCCTTCGTCTCCTTGTAAATCTTGCCGATGTATTCGCCGACCAGACCGAGAAACATGATCTGCACGCCGCCGAGAAAGTAGATCGGAATGATCGTCCCGGCCCAGCCGGGCGGCGTGTGCCCCATCAGCTTGTGATAGAGATAAAAGAGCGTCATCGCGCAACTGAAGAGGAAGATGAGCACGCCCGCGCACGTCACCAATCTGAGCGGCACGATGCTGAAGGACGTGATGCCGTCGAGCGCCAGCGACGCGAGCTTACGCAGGGTGTGTTTCGATGCGCCAAGTTCGCGCCGCCGCACGTCGAAGCGCACGACCTCCGAGCGATAACCGATGTCCACGAAGATGCCGCGCAGGAACAGATTGTACTCACGATATTGCGCAACGGCTTCGAGTGCCTTGCGCGAGACGAGCCGGTATTCCGAATGATGCTTGATGATGCGCGCGCCCATCAGGGCCAGCAGGTTGTAGAAGAACCACGAAGTCGCCCGCTTTAGGGCTGAGTCCGCGCCGTGTCTGCGACGCACGCCGTAGACGATGTGCGCGCCCTGCCGGTACTTCTCCAGAAACGTCTCGATCACCTGTTCGTCCTGCTGCAAGTCCGCATCAATCGTGACGACGCAATCGGCCGCGTCCTTGACGCCGAGCAGCCCCGCCAGCAGCGCGTTCTGCGTGCCCACGTTGCGGGCCAGTTTCGCGCCCTTGATGCGCGCGTCCCCGCTATGCAGCGCCTCAACAATGGCCCATGTTGCATCACGGCTGCCGTCGTCCACGAAATAGACGAAACTGCCCGCGTCGATCTGCCCGGCGGCGCTCAGGCGTTGCAGCAGTTCGACGAGCCGCGCGGCCGTCTGCTCGATGACCATCTCCTCGTCGTAGCAGGGCACGACAACGGCGAGCAGCGGGCGCGTGCGGGCGCGCTCGTCCTGCGCCGCAGCCGGCTGCGTGCGCCCGCGCGGCGCGCGTGCGACGCTCTCGCCCGTGCTGTGTGTCGTCAGACTCAAACGATGAAATCTTTCCTGTTTTGTTACCCGATGGCTGCACGCGTGGGCGCAGCCGTCAGCCGTTCAACTAGCTGCGCGAGCCTCGGCCACACCGCTGCGGCTGTGAAGTCCAAGCGCCGTGTGCGTTGGGCTGCGATGACGCGCAGGCGCGTTTCACAGTCGTGCGTGAGCCGGTAGGCTTGGGCGGCGACGGCCGGCAACGCTTCGTCGTGTGCGCATAGCGCGCCGGCTCGGCCGAGTGTTTCCGGGACGGCGGCGACGGCGCGCGCCAGCACCGGCACGTCGAACCACATGGCCTCGACAAGCGGCGCACCAAAGCCTTCATGCTCGCTCAGCGACAAGTATAGGTGCGCCGTGCGGTAGTACGCCAGCAGCGCCGCGTCGGTCGTCTGCCCCGACAGTTCGACGTGTGCTGACAGAGCGTGGCGCGCGATGCTGTCCGCAAGTTGCCGGCAGTAAGGATCGGCGGGGCGCGCTTCGCCCGCGATGATGAGTCGCGCCGTCGGGTCGAGCGCGCGATAGTGCGCGAACGCTTCGACGAGGCGCGCCTGCTGTTTGTTCGGCGCGACGCGACCGACAAAGAGGATGTTCGTGCGCCCGTCCTGCAAGCGCGCCATCAGCGCCGCGTCGGGCGCGATGTTCCACACTTCGGGATCGATGATGAGCGGCAGCACGCCCGGCGCGTGGAAGCCGCAGGCGGCCAGTTCCGCCGCGTTGTAAGCGGAGACGCCGACAGACATGGGGAAGTGGCGCGCGAGGCGTTTCAGTTGCGCGCGCCCCGTCTCCAACATCCATGCGAAGCCGGGGCGATAGGGCGCATAGAACTCTGCGGGCGTGATGTTGTGATAGACGAGACACTTCGGGCCCCGGTGCGCGACGGCGAACGCGGTCAACTCCGAGCCGATTGAGTGATGATAGAGCAGCGCATCTGTGGGCGCAGGCTGCGCTTCGTCGAACAGGCGCGCCTCGTGGGCCAGCCGCTCATCGCGGCGTTTGACGAATATCTCCGACTCGTAGCCGTGCTGGCAGAGCGCCGCGCGGAGCGCGCGCGCGTGATTCGAGACGGCGTCGCCATAAACGATGTCGGGCAGCAGTTGATGAATCGCGCGCGGCGCATGCGTGTCGGTTGTGCTGATTGATGTGCGGTCGGCGCGCTCGTGCGTTTGCAGCACGAGTTCGAGCAGCGTTTCGTAGCGCGCGATGACCTTGTCCCAGTCAGCTTGCTCGGCGGCGTATGCGCGGCCGCGTGCGCCAAGCGCACGCAGTTCTTCTTCCGGCGTCTCG
>DASVQA010000222.1:0-40807 GCA_036389375.1 Pyrinomonadaceae bacterium
TGAATCACGCCCCGCACTACTGTCTTAGCTCACAAACAAGCGCGACTAACTTAAGTTCAAAGCACGCACCTGCCGCGCCCTTTAACTCCCCTGCCCCTTACGGCTGCCCGAAGCGCGAGCGATACTCCTTCGAGTTGACGAAGCCATTGATCATGGTGCGGAAATCGCCCGTGCTGTTCAGGTAGTTGAGCCACGCATTGTAGCCGGAGATCTCCGGGTCGCGCTTGAGATAACCGACGTACTGCATATAGACGAACGCCTGATTGTATTCAAGCTGGAAGAGTTGGTCGCTGTCGGCAATGGCGCGCACGACCTGCGCGCGGGAGAGCGCGCCCGTGTCGAGCCGGTTGATGAGATCGGCGCGCGTGAGCGTCACTTTCGTCGAGCCGTCGGGATTGGCCGGGTCGGGCGTCGTGATCGATTGCAGGTTGTAACGGTTCATCAACGCGTTGACGAAGTCCGTGTTTGACATTGTCGGCGGATAGAGCGCGGTGAAAGCCGGACGCGCGACGAAGTTGGCGGCGAAGGTGGCACGGCGCTGGAAAGTGTCGGCCGCCGTCGTGCCGGTGACGGCGCGCATGTCAGGGATAATCTCGTTGTAGGTCGGCTGGCGCGCGAACGCCAGCTTGTAGAAACGATAGACGTAGTAGCCCTTCAACTGAAATTCGGGCGAGCCGAAGAACGAGCCGGAGACGAGGATGCGGTCGCAGTTCGGATTATTGTTCACGTCCGAGCAGTTGTTGAGCACGTTCAGCCACGCGTTAAAGCCGGGCGCGTCCGGCTGGCGAAACAGGAAATCGAGATAGTGCTGTGTGACGAAGAAGTCGCTGCGGTCAATCGGATTCAACTCGACATACTGCGGGTAAGGGTCGAGCGCCAGCCCGCCGGAGACGTAGCTGATCTCGCCCGTGTCGGCGCGCTGTAGGCGCAGGCTGTAGTCGCCAAACTTGGCGTTGTCCGCCACGCGCAGGTCGAAGCTGATGATCGGATAGGAGACGCCGAAGGCCGCGTTGTCTTCGACGCGGTAGCTCGCCGGATCAATGAACATGGAGGGCGTATTCACCGTGAAGCCGCTGGCGGGCACTGTGTTAAGACCGGGGCCGCCGATGTAGAAGCGATAAGTCTTGCCGGCTTCGAGCGGCGTCGGCGCGGCGATGAGTTGCCCGTTGACGCCGAAGACGGACGGATGGAGCGTCGGCGGCACGGCGTTGACGTTCAGGTTGAGCGTCGCGGTTGCGCCGGCCGTAACGGTCGCCTGTCCTTCGACCGTGAGGAAAGCGGGCTGCGAGCCGATGCCCGCGTAAGGGCCGCTGTTCGAGGTGATCGACAGGACATTAATCGGCTCGTCCAGATATTCGCAGACGACGCGATACTGGCCCGGCGGTAGTTGTTGAATCTCGTATGAGCCGTCAGACTTCGTGATCGCGCTGCCGTGTATGCGCCCGTTAAAGAAATTCTCAGCCCAGACGTGTGCGCCCGCGCCGTAGTTGACGTGCCCTTGCAGCGTGCCGACGGGTTCGGGCGTGCGTTGCCCGTAGAGCGTGCGGACGGCGGCGAGGTCGTCGTCTTCAAGCGTACGCATAACGAGCGCAGGCGAGAAGAAGTTACGCCCCTGACGCGGCTGCATCGTCGCGCCCACGACGCCGGAGTGGTCAAGCCCGAGGAGGTGGCCGAACTCGTGCGTGAAGGTCGCTTCCAGATCGAAGGTGTCCGAGGTGGCATCGGTCGAAAAGCCGTAGCCGTTGCTGCCGCCGACGGTCGGGTTGATGACCACGTCGGCTTCGGTGATCGCGCCGGTCGAACTGAAGAAGACGCGCGTGCGCGCCGTCGTATCGGCCGGGCTGCCGGAAAAGAAGGCGCGGTTTTCCGGCGTGTCCGCGATAGTGATGAGGCTGACGCCGTCGCCGCCGCCCGAAGGGCTGACGCTCTGCAAGCCTGTCTGCGTCTCGACGAACTGTATGTTGGCGGCGAGCGCCCAGCGTTGCAGCGCGCGCCTGACCGTGCCGATCACGTCCGTGCCCGGCTTGATGTTGCCGCCCGGACTCGACAGTGAAGTGGAGAAGGCGACGGTGATGGTGTTCGACGGCCAGCGCAGGGGCGTCCCGCCCGTGCTGTATTTGAACGTGTATGGTTTGACGGGCGCAGCCATCGTCAGCAGGCTGGCCGCCAGCAACATCGCAGTGATAATTCGACGCATGATCTCCCTCTTGCTTCAGTCGGTTCAACGGGGGAATTTAACTGTGAGGTGGAAATTGTTTGATGCGCAAACGACCGCCGTTTGTTGGTTAGAGGATGAAGCCCAACGCCCGCCGGTCTGAGGGGCAATTAAGAATGTAGCAACAACCCGCCCGGCCGTTCAAGTCAAGCGCCGCGCACGCCGCAGAACAAAAGCGCACGGGCCATGCTCCGTGAAAGGGAGCATGGCCCGTGCGCTGTATTTCGTGTGCGCCATGATGGGTGGCGCGTCGGTGAATTTAGCGGCGCTTGGCGGTGGCGGTGCGGGATGGGGCTGCTGCGCCCGCCGGCAAGCCATCGGCGATAGCGGCTGCGTCATCGAGCGGCGGCTCAGTCCTTGCGCGTTGTGCGCCGTGCAGGTCGGCGAGTGCGACGACGACCAGCAGAATCGTGACGCTGACGGTGGCCAGGATGTAGAGCAACGCGATCTGCTCTTTGTAGATCAGACCGGTGACGATGGCGGTGCTGACCGCACACCAGATTAACGTCATGCGCCGTCGCCGCTTGCGCGCTTCGACCGCCGGAGCATTCCTGCGAGCCATCTAATTTCTCTCTCCCGTAATTTTAATGTTCAGGCAAGCACACGGCTCGTGCGCTTAGTAGAGCACCCGCACGGGCGCGGCCGAGAGGAAGCTTTGCGCGCCGCCGGTGGCGAAGCCGAGCAATATCTTGCCGATGTTTAGTCCCTTCTCAGGCACTTCGATCACGTCGTAAGGTTGCAGTTCGATGTCGGGCTGCTGCTTGCGCTGAATCTTCCGGTAGTCCGCCACGATAGCCTCGCGTGTGGCGCTGCCCGCCTGCTGCCGGTAGATACGCACCTCGCTCGACTTGGCCTCTTTCTTGATGCCGCCGACCATCGCCAGCGCCGTCGAGAGCGTCAGCCGCTCGCGCAGGTACAACCCCTGCGGCGAAGTGACCGCGCCCGTGATGTAGATGGGCGACGCCTCGGCAACGTAGACGATATCGCCGGGCCGGATGAACGGATTAGCTTCAGGCTTGCCGAGCTTCAAATCGCCAACCTTATAGACCGTGAAAGGCACGAGGCCCGATGCGTCCGCGCCCTGAACGCCGGATTGTGCTTCGGTCAACTCGTCCGGTTCGGGACAGATGGCCTCTTCCCTGTGCGTGATCTGGATCGTGCCGTTGGCTTGCTCGGTGACGCCGCCGCTGTTCGAGATCAACTCAAGGAGGCGCGCGCGGCGGTGCATCTGAAACTGGGTCGGCACGCGCACCGCGCCGTAGATTACGGCTGCCGGCCGGCTATGCTGCTCTTTGACGCGCATGTAAACCTGCGGTTTGCGCAGGAATTTGGCGAGCGAAGTGACGACCTCTTTTTGGATCTGGTTGATGTTGCGGCAGCGCGCGTCAATCGGCTGCTCGATGAAGGGCACGGTCAGCGTGCCCGCGCTGTCCACATTGTAATCGCCGTCGAACTGTGGCTCGCCGAAGACGCGCAACTCGACCACGTCGCCGGGGCCGAGCGGGTAGTCCTTGCTGCCTGAACCGACGGCTTCAGGCGCGCTCGAAGTGCTGCGCGCCGGGCTGAACGATTGCGTCTGGCCGTCGGCCGCCGGCTGCTGCTGCGCGCGGAGCGGCAGGGCGACGAGCGTGGTCAAGAGCATGAGCGCGCAGAGAGTGTTCACAGCTTTCATAACTTTATCCCCAAAATACTTTTAGCCAATTCGTCGGGTGCAAGTGTGGCGACGCGAAACCCGCCAGAGTTTCTAGTAGATGTGCGCGGCCCGGCAAAAGCTGCCTGCTTAAGCACGACGCAGGCGAACGCCGCGCGCGCGGTCTGGCCCGACAAGCACTACGGACAGCAACCGATTGTCGCACGATAAGCGGCGAAAGACCAATCAGCTAACCGTCTTTGGGCTGCTGGCCGCGCCGTGCGCCGGGCCGTTTTTGCGCCCCTTCTTCGCCGAGCGCGACGCGCGCACGCAACAACTCAATCTCGCGGTTGATGCGGTTGGCGGCTTCGTCGCGCGCATCGTCGCCCATCTCGGCGCGCGAGAGGTAGAAGAGGGCGTCGCGGTAGCGCGCGATGGCGCGCGTATAGCGCCCGCGAAACGAGGCGCGCTCGGCCAATTCGACCCAATGCGCGACCTTGACCGACGCGATAAAGTTCCGCACGGCGAGCGCAGAGTCGCGCAGTTCCGCCTCTTCCGGATAGACCTTCAGCGCCTCGTTGATGACATCTACGGCGCGCATGGCCGTCTCGATGCGGGCCGAGGGGCTGGCGCGGCGTTGCGCCTCGTGCGTCAGGCGCTGCGTCTCGCCGCGCGCCCACGCGAGCAGGTGATGGCGTTGCAACTCGCGCACGCGCTCTTGGCCCGCGCGCAGCGCGGCGCGCACGTCCGTCGCCATGCTGGACGCGCGAATCGCTTCTTCCGAGTCGGCGAGATACTGCTCGCATAGGCGATAGGCTTCAAGGTGCGCCTCCGGTTGCTGTGCGCCGATCTCGTCGGCGCGCGCCAGCCGTTGCTGCAACGCGCGGAACGATGCGCCGGTCGTCTTCACCTTGCCCTGCACGCCCGCCGCCGCGCCCATCGGTTGCACCTTCAACGACTCGCCCGCGCCCATGCGCAACTCCAACTCGTGCGTGTAACGCGCCCAAGCGCGCCGCATGACTAGGTCGCGCGCCGCCAGTGCGATGAGCAACACGACGCTCGCCGCCAGTCCCGCCGGCAGCAAAGGCGCTTCTTCACCGCCTGAGGCGAGCAGCCACCAGAGCGTCAGGAACAGCGCGGCGGCGATGAAGACGGCCACCAGCAGGTAGCCGAAGGTCGAAGGCATGCGCGGGCGCGGCGTGCGTTTCGGGCGGGGTGCGCCCGGCTGTATGCGCGTGTTGCGTGTGTAAGCGTAATCGGCGGAATCGGTGGGCAAGCATTCTCCCTTGTGCCCTGCGAAGCGCCGGCTCAACCGGCCGCTCGGCTGCGGGCGTTCACCACCAACGGGCACGAACCGGGATAATACTCAACATTTCCCCGCGCGCTGTCAACAGAAGAAGGGCCGAAGGCCGGGGGCTGCGGGCTGAAAGAACCTGCTTAACGGCTCAATCATTCTTTCATTTTTCATCTCTCAGCCCGCAGCCCTCATCCCTTTTTTTTCCTGCGGAATGCGTTTATACTTGGCGCGCTCTGTAAGGACGCGCCGGAAGTTATACGCTCAAGGCCCGGGCCCTGCGCGCGTCTGTACTCGCTTCGTACCATCTAGTAGCGATTAAACATTCATTCATGGACGGCGCGTGGTCGCGCAAGACCAGACGAGAGTTCGACCGGCGCGGAGACCCGTATATGGCGACATGCAGGCAGTGCAACGCGACTGTGCCCGACGAGAAAGCGTTCTGTCAGGAGTGCGGCGCGTCAATGGCGGCGCAGGCGACCGAGCAGCAGCGTGCGACGCCGCCGCCGAATCTGGGCGCAACGGTCGTCGTCCCGCCGTCGCAGTGGCCGAGCGCGCCGCCTGTAACACCGGCCAGCGCCCCGCGCCCGCCACAACCGGCCGCCGCGCCACCGACGCCCGCAGCAGCACCGACGCCAACACAGCCGCCCGCACGCGCCGCCACCACCACGCAGGCGCAACGCGCGGACGCACGAACGACCAACCCGATTGCGCCCGCGCCGCCGGCCAAGGGCGGCAACCGGCTGGCGCTCATGCTGCTGGCCGGCGCGGTCATCGTGCTACTCATCATCCTCGCGTTAGTGCTGCTGAATAACTGAAGCGGCCCGTCGCCCCTGACGCGCGTGCAGCAAACACGGGCGCACGACTTTCATGGACAACTTAAGCCTGCCCGTCTCGAACGCTTTCGTGCCGCCGGCCGCGCCGCACCGCAGCGCCCTGCGCACGATGCTCATCATTGCGGGCGTGCTGACGGGGCTGTTGCTGGGTTTGTTGACGCTGCTGCTCATCGGGCTTGGCACGGGTTTCGTGCCGCTGTTGATCGGCTTCGTGCTGGCGACCTTACCCGCGCCGCTCTACGTCGCGCTCGCCCTCTGGATTGACCGCTTCGAGCCGGAGCCGCCCTGGACGCTGGCGCTCGCCTTCTTTTGGGGCGCGCTCATCGCCATCTTCTTCGCGTTCGTCATGAACACGCTCGGCGGCGCAATCGTCAGCGCGCTGCTCGGCGACAACGCGGGCGAGGTCTTTGCTTCGGTCGTCTCCGCGCCCATCGTCGAAGAGACTTTGAAGGCGCTTGTGCTCTTTGCTCTGTATCGCTGGAAGCGCGACGAGTTCGACGGCGTGATTGACGGCATCGTGTACGCTGCGATGGTCGGGCTTGGCTTTGCGATGATGGAGAACGTGCAATATTACGGCGGCGCTTTGCGCGACGGCGGCATCGCCGGCTCGCTCGCCCTCTTCATCCTGCGCGGCTTGATGGCTCCCTTCTCGCACCCGCTTTTTACCAGCATGACCGGCATCGGGCTTGGGCTGGCGAGCCAGTCGCGCCGCCGCGCCGTCAAGCTGCTTGCGCCGCTCGCCGGGCTGTTCGTCGCCATGTCGTTGCACGGGCTGTGGAATCTGTCGGCGACGATCAACGGGCTGCTCTATTTGGCCGTCTACTTCTTCATCATGATGCCGATCTTCATCGCCGTGCTGGTGACGATCTACTTCGCGCTCCAACGCGAGGGGCGCATCGTGCGCGAGCATTTGCTATGCGACTTACAGCAGGGTCTGTTGACGCCGCAGGAGTACGAATGTCTGTGCAGCGTGCGCGGGCGCACGCGCGCCTCGTGGCAGGCTTGGCGCGCAGGCGGGGTGAACAGGTGGCGCGTGCGTGCGCGTTACAATGCGACGGCGAGTGAGTTGGCGTTTCATCGCGCGCGGATCGCGGGCGGCCTTGCGACGGCGGACGAGGCGGGGCGGACGCGTGAAGAGTTCTACCGCCGCGCTCTGTCCGAGTTGGGCGCGCAGGTGAGCGGCGCGCGCTCTGACCTTTACAAAGCTTGACCTGCGCGTGCAGCCCCGCCTGCACCGGCCAGCCTTGATTCTCAACGAGCGAGGGCCTAATTTACATCCACGCAGACGGCGCGCGTCGTATCCGTTGCAGCAGGCCGTGTCGCCCGGTTGAGCAGGAAGAATGTCGCGGTGAAAATTCAGTTACTCCCAAGCACTTTCGATCCGGACGGGCGCGCATCTCTCGAACAGCGCCTGACCTGCTTCCTGATCGACGACCGCGTGGCGGTGGACGCCGGCTCAATTGCGCTCGGACTGACGGACGCGCAACACGAGACGCTGCGCGATGTGATCGTCACGCACCCGCACATGGATCACATGGCGACCCTGCCGATCTACATTGACGACATGTTCGCCCTGCTCAAAGAGCCGATCCGCGTCCACGCCACCGAGGAGGTCATCAACCTGCTCGAACGCGACATATTCAACTGGACGGTCTATCCGCGTTTCTCCGAACTATCGAACGGCACGTGCAAGGTGATGGAATACGTGCCCTTCCGGCCGGGCGAAGAGTTCACCGTCGCGCATCTGCAAGTGACGGCCATGCCCGTCAACCACATCGTCCCGACCGTCGGGCTAGTCGTCTCCGATAGCCGGACGACGGTCGCCTTCACGTCCGACACGGCGGCGACCGAAGAGTTCTGGCGGCTCGTAAACGGCGTGCGCCGCCTCACCGCTCTCTTTATCGAAGCCTCTTTCCCGAACTCGATGGGCAAGCTGGCGGAAGTCTCCGGTCATCTGACGCCCGACGGGCTGGCCGCCGAACTGCGTAAACTTGAACACAACCATTTGGACGTGCTCGCCGTCCACCTCAAACCATCCTACCGCCGCATGCTCATCGAAGAACTCAACGCCCTCGGCATCCCGCGCCTGAGCGCGATGGAGCCGGGGCGCGAATACGAATGGTAGCCGCCAGAGATTGCCCGCCGTGTGATAAAGCCCAGAGAATTGACGAGGTATCAGTAGAAAGATAAAAGCTCAGAGAGGTCGCCACGCTCCTCGACGAAGAGGAGCGTGGCGATTGTTATGGTGCGTCCTTAGCGTGTCCGACCCTGTGTCGGCGGATAGCAGAAGTCGCACGAGTTGCACTCATTGCTGTCCCAGATGCCATTGCAGTTCCGATCCCCACCCCCGGCGCAGTCCGGGTCTGCGGCTGGATTAACGCTTGGGTCGTTATCGTTGCAGTCAGTGCAGGCATTGAAGCCATCGCCGTCGTTATCCCGACCGGCGCATGGCACAGACGGGGCGGGGCGCAACTCAAACTGCTGATTGTCTGCGCCGTGCGGGAAGTACTGGATGATCTGCGCGCTGGCTGCGTAGGAGGCATTCTTCACGTCCATGTTCTTGCCGCTGTGCCGGACGTTGATCTGGTTATACAGTCCTAGTCCGACCTGCCCGGGCCACGCCTGAAACTGTTGATTCAGACCGAGGTGGCAGTAGTACTGGATGAACAACCCGCCATCGGTGTAGTTCGCCCCCTGTTCGTCAATACACATGCCGCTGTGGCCGGCGATGATGCGATAGTAACCGTCGCCGGTAGGTTCGAACCTAAAAGTCTGGTTGTCGCCGTAGTGGCAATAGTACTGGATGAGTTTCGCTCCGGCGCTACGCGAAGCGCTCTGCACGTCGAGGCAAAGCCCGCTGTGCTTGGCAATGATGTTGTACCACGTGTTTGGATCGATGCCGGTCTGCCCATGCACCTTCGTGGGGGCAATCGGCAAAGTGAGCGCGCAGAGACCACCGAGGGCCAAGCCGATGAGAAGTCTTTTCATGGTTTTGCTCCTTGAATCTTTGGTGGAAAAGAAGAGGCCGCGCCGCCCACACTGTTTACGATTGCCGCTCGCCGTTGGGATGAGCGGCTGAGGATCGCGGGCGTTCACTCTTCGGAGTCAAACCTCAAGCTTCGTCATGCTGTAGAGGAGTGGCCGGGAGAAAAGCTCCTTTAGTGCATAGCGGAGCGGGGTCATGCGTTTCTCTCCCATGAGAGAAGTTGGCTGTATGTTGCAGTTGTCGCCCGGACGCCATCGGGAAGTGCTGGGCGTCGATCGACAGAAAGAAAGAGGGTGAAGGCGGCTATCGTAGCGATGCGAGGAAACGGTCGGGACGAAAAACGTAGTGCGGCGCTACTGCTGAGGATGCCGCCGGACTGTAATCAATGATGAAATCGGGAGAGCAATCTAAACGCGCTTGCCAAGCGGTCGCAGTATAGGGAGGCTCACAGTGGCTGTCAACGAATTTCTGCGGGCGCACGCAGAGCGAGATAGACGCGCAACGCGATTTGACGAGGCGTTTAGGCTTTCACGACGAACAGGTGGCTGGGAGAGATACGCAACTCGCGGAACTTCGACTGGCGTTGCGTGCCCAAACCGAATTGCGGGTGCGTGATGTCATGCATGCCCAACTCGTCAATCAGTTCTTTGATGAAGCCGACCATGCCGAAGTTATGGCTGTGATATTGGGGGCTCATGGTGGTCGCTTTCGCTGTCCGCAGAAGTCTGCCGACCAAAGGCAACTTCGCGACCCGGCTCTTTTGCACGCGCGCCACCGCACGGGTGAGCCGGTACAGGAGGGGGTGGCCGGCGCGGCCGCGCGGCTTATAGCTGACGCCGTCAACCCAATTATCCCAGTAGCCCGTCCCCCAATCCTCGATCACGTAGAGCCCGCCGCTTTTCAAGTGCCGGTCAAACAGATGCCAGAAGCTGATGCGCGTGAGCGCCCCGATGTGCGAACAATCATCAATGATCACGTCGAAACCTTCGGGGGCGGTCTCCTGGGCGATGCGGTCGAGCAGGGCCGTATCTTGCTGCCCGCCCTGATAGACGCGAATGCGGCCGCTCGGATCGTCAACCTGCACAGGCTCAATATCGAGTCCGACGATGAGGCCGCGCTTGAAATAGTCGCGCCAGAGCCGCAACGAGCCGCCATGATAGACACCCAGTTCGAGCAACCTGATCTCTTTGTCGAGCAGCGGTTGGAAGTAGGCTTCGTAATTCCGCAGGTAGCTTGTGTGGGCTGCCTTGTCGGTGTCGTAGGTGCCCGCCAGTTGTTCGAGATTGGCCATCTGTACGGCGGCGCTATGTGCCGCATTGGGTGCTAACGCCGCAACTCAAACTCGCTGGCGGTGTGTTCGCCCGCGACGCCTTCAAGGAGGACGCGCCCGCTCGGTAGGAGTTTGGTGATGCGGAAGGTGCGCGCGGCGCGGTCGCGGCTGGGCATGATCTCGGCGCGAAAGGTGACAAGCATGCCGGGCCGCGCCCAGCGGTCGCCCTCTGTGTTGCGTCGGTAACTGTCGGTCGGTTCTTTACTCATCCGTCTCCGGCCGGGCACGCGGCGTTTCAGGAGCAGCCCCGCGCCGAGCGTGCCCAAGGCCAGCGCGAGGCTGCCCAACCAACGCTTGCGCTCCTGCTTCACCGGCCCCGCCACTCGCTCGGCACGCGCCTCCGCCCTAGCTCGCTCGGCACACGGTTAATTAACACAATGGATCAAGCTTCTCGCTGATGGTGGGCAGACCCGACAGCGCCTTTTCGGCGTTGATGGCCGTCCAGTGCGCCCACTCCTCCGGCACTTTGTCTTCAGGGAAAATAGCTTCGACCGGACATTCCGGCACGCACGCATCGCAATCAATACAGGTCTCAGGGTTGATCACCAACATGGTATCGTCCAGATGAAATGCCTCGACCGGACAGACCAGCGCGCAGTCCGTGTAGCGGCAGTTCACACAGGGTTCAGCCACAGTGTAAGTCATCCGACTCGCCTCCTCAGATTGTCTATGACGGCCGCGGCGCGAAGCCCCGCGCGCCGCCTGTAAGCACAGATTTGTAAACGAACGCGCGTATATTACGCATGAACCGCGCGGAATGGGAAGAGGAAAAATAAAGTAGTCTGTAGTCAGGAGCCAGTAGCAGCACAGATGCTTTGCTACTGGCTCCTGACTACTGCTTGTCAGGCCACGTCGGGCGCGCCGCCGACGCCTGCGACGAGCCATTGTCGGGCGTTGGCGGCGAGGTGGTGGCTCAGATTTCAGTCGTCGTCTGTTTTGACGGGTCGTTTGTGTTTCGCTTTACGTTCAGCAGGGTGCGCGCGTTCTTCGGGTTTGGCGCGGGTCAGTGGATGACCGGGCGGGGCTAGGGGCTTGCGGATCGAGTCGAAGACGGGTCGCGCGCCGCCTTTGGGCGTCGGCTTCTTTACGGCTGATTTCATAAGCGTCCCCGTTTTTGCGTGGGCTTAGGTACTCTGGACGCCCGCGATGCTACGCGCGCGTGCCGGACGTGTCAATGGCGAGGCCTGAAAGCAGCACGCCTGCCCGGACGCGGTAACGTCGAGCAGGCGCAAGCATTTGGTTACTGGTGTCGGCTGTTTACGCCTTGCCGGGCTGCGGCGTGGCGTCGTGGAAGAGAGTCTTGAGCGCTTGCCGGGTTTCGGCGCGGCGCTGCTGTTGGAACTCCGCGACCCAACCCGTCACGGTGGCGACCACGTCGCGCGCCGCCGCCTGTGCAGACTTCTTCCCTGTTTGTTCTTCCGCAGTTTCCTGCGCTTCGTGCGCCGCGCGTTCGCTGCGCTTGATGACTTTGACGTTAGGTTTCGTCGCCATGATGACTTCACTCACTCGGTATGAAAATTAATGAATCCGTACTCCCTTAAGACGAACTGACCGGCGCTAAAGTTCCCTTTTGTGCGCTTCCCGGCTACGGGGTGCGGCTCGCGTGTTCTTCTTAGCAACTAGCAGGCCACTACTTTGTTAAGACGCGCGAACCCGCCATTGCGTTCCCCTTTTTCGCGCATTTTCTTTGCTCTTTCGCTGCTACGACGACGCGCACAACGCTCAAACCGCTTGTCTGCCTCGCACCTGCGCCCAACCAAATCAGGCTCCGGCAGTTTCCGAATCGTCCATTTCGCATGTCGGGTGCGAACATTTCTGATACGGCACGATGCGCCCGCCGCCGCCGGCTCGTCACACAACCTGCTCACATAACCCGGTCATATAACTCGTGCGCCGTTCGCGTCGGCCTTTGCAGTTTGCCAAGCACACGGGCCGAGCCGCGCGCTTTGCCAACCTGATCAGTAGTCGCGCACATCCGTTCATCCTTACACGCGAGTCCGCCTGAAAGCTACTAACCTTTTTGCTGTGAATGAGTGGCGAAGATGTCACACATCGCACGCAGGCTTGCGCGCCTTGCTGGCATGACCGTTGCCCTTTCGCTTGGTTGTCATGCGCCTAAGCGAACTCATCACCATCTATCTCGCCGCCGCCGCGCCGGTCGGCGTCGCCTACTTCCTGCGCCAACACCACATGCACGTGGAGCGCACGCCGCGCCTGCTCCGCTCCGCCTGCGCCGCCCTCCTCTGGCCGCTCGCGCTCTGCGCGCACCTGTTTACCGAGCGACGAAGCGCGCGCGCGGCAGACGTTCAACCCGACACACGACTGAACGGCCCGCGCATCACGGCGGCCGAGCGCGCACTCGTCAACACGCTGCACGAGACGGACGACCTCCTGCGCGATGCCTACGACGCGCGCGGCGAGCGTGCCCGCCAAGCCGCGACAGACGCGCGCACAGGCATTGAACGCTTCGTCGGGCTGACGCTTGCGCTGGCGGCGACCACGCCCGACGAGCGCCCGACCGAGCGCGAGCTTGAGTTGTGCCGCGTGGCCGGGCGCAAGGGCGACGATCTGCTGCTCGCCGGGCGCTGCGTGCATCGGCGCAACCTCGCCCGCCTGCGCGCGCACCACGAACAGGCGCGCACCGCGCTCATTCACACCTGCGCCGAACTGCTCGAAACCATCGAGCACGATCTGCCGCCCCGCCCCGTCGGCGCGCCAGCCTTCACGCGTCTCTACTGGCTGCTCATACGCGCCTTCGCGCAGACGATTGACCTGCTCTCGCTGCTCGACGATCAGGAGGCCGTCACGCGCGTCGCGCGTCTGCTTGACGCCGCGTGCGCGTGGGCGCGTCGCCACGACGTATTGAACGTCCCGTCCGCTGCCGCCACACAATTCGGAGGTGTGCCATGTCCGCCCCAATCGCAACCTGCAAACCTTACGCACCCGACGCAGCAACCGGCCTTGTGAGCAACAGCCCCGCCCAAACGGCGCGCCCGAACGGGCAGCACAACGCACGCGCGCTGTTCACGCCGCACGACGCGGCGCACCTGCAACGGCTCGAAGCAGCCATCGCTGTCGCCAATGAGCGCGCGCGTCGCTTCCATAGCCTGCACGAAGAGGAACAGATGCTGATGATGCGCCGGCCGCTGACGACCGAACAGGCTTTCAGATATTTCGGCCTGCTGCTCGGACTGCTGCCGCCCGCCGCCATCCTGCTTAAAACGCTGGTGGTCGAAGCCGGTGATGGGCCGCTCTCTGACAGCAGATTGCAGACGCTCGTCGTCACCCTGTTGCTCGGACTGGCGATCAATAGTGCCTGCGCGCTGGTCGGGCGCATCCGAGGCGGAAAGGTGGCGCGGCGCATCGAGCGCGCCGAGTACGCCTCGTGGCCCAGAACGCTCGTCGTAGCATTTGGGTCGGGTGCGGAGTGGGGTGTGCTGACGGGCGCGTGTGGCGGCGCGCTCTTTTTCTTCATCGGCGCTCTGTTCGGCGTCGCCTGCGCGTTGCCGGTCGCGCTCGTCGGCTTTCCGCTCTTTACAGTCTGTCACCGCCTGCTCGCGCGTGGTGGTATGATTGACGCGCGCCACTTCTGGCCCGTCGCCTGCGGCGTCGCGGCGCTGCTCGCGGCCCTGATACTCAGTCCTGGCCTGATCCCGTATTGAGCCAATAACAATCGACGGATCACCGTTGACACCTCTTCGATGCTCCTCGTTCTGCTCCTGCTGGTGCTGTTCCTGCTCGTGCTGCTCGGCTTCTACGTCTTCGTGGCCGCGCCGCGCAGCCGCACGCACCAGACGTTTACCGCCTTCGTCCTCTGCCTCGCCCTCTGGACGGTCAAGGACATTGCGCTGTGGGGCTTCAATGCGCGCGACGGTTCGGTGGGCTGGTGGGCGTCGGGCAGTTTTCTGATGGCGCTCGCGCTGCAATACTCGCTGGTCGTCTTTGCGTGGCTCTTTCCTGAAGACGCGCCTTTGCCGTACCGCAGCGCGGCCGTGCTGTTCGCGCCCGGCGCGGTCTTCGTGCCCGCGACGCTCGCCGGCCTAATGTGGCACGACGTGCGGTTTGCCGGTGGCAAGTTCGAGTTGCAACTCACGCCGCTCGCCTATGCCTTCGGTCTCTACATCTACGTCGTCTTCGCCTACGGCTTCGGACTGCTCTACGCGAAGTTCCGCCGCTATCGCGGGCAACTCTGGGGGCAGCAACTCGGCGCGATCCTGTGGGCGCTCGTGTTGACGGGCGCGCTCACAACGCTCGCCGCCATTGCCCTGCCGCTCGCGCGCGTCTACGTGCTGCTCCCGTTCGCCACCGCATTCGTGCTGCCCGGCGTGCTTGTCTACGCCTACGCCATCTCGAACTTCAAACTATTCTCGCTGCAATCGGCACTCGATCAGTTTCGCCTCTTCCCCATCGCCTACAAGGTGGCGCTCTCAATCGCCGTCGTCGCTATCGTCAGTTTTCTGCTGCTGCAAATCCCGATTGTCTGGTGGAGTTTCGGCGCGGGGCAGACGGCGGAAGCTTGGCGACGCTATCTCGTCTTCAGCGTCATCACGGCGCTCGTGCCGAACCTCCTGCTCGTCGCCCTCGTCATACGCATCATCTCGCGCCCACTTAGACGACTGACCGAAGCGGCAGTGGCGGTCGCGGGCGGCGACTACGGCACGCAGGTCTCCGTGACGAGCAACGACGAGGTCGGTCTCCTCGCTGCGTCCTTCAACGAGATGAGCCGCAAGATGGCCGCCGACATCGAAGCCTTGCGCGCCTTGAACGAGCAACTGATCCGCACGGAAAAGCTGGCCGCCGCCGGCACGCTCGCCGCTGGGGTCGCGCACGAGGTCAACAACCCGCTCGCCTCGATCTCTTCGCTCATCCAGATCCTACAGACGCGCGTCGCGCCCGACGACGAGGCCAAACAGGCCACCGAGACGCGCGAGATGCTGCGCCTCATCCAGACGCAGATCGCGCGCATCACGCAAGTCCTGCGCGGCATGACCGACTTCGCCCGCGCCCGCCCGCCAGCGCGCGCCCCGCTCGACGTGCGCCGCACCGTCGAAGCCAGCCTCCGCCTCGCCAGTTTCGACAAAGCCTTCAAGCACCTGCGCGTCACCACCGTCTTCGACGAACGCGCGCCCGCCGTCTCCGCCGATACGGATCAACTGCAACAGGTCTTTCTCAATCTCTTCCTCAACGCCCGCGACGCCATGCCCGACGGCGGCGACCTGCACGTTACGACGCGCTACGATCCCCTCGCCCGCGAACTTTTGATCGAGATCGCCGACACAGGCCCCGGCATCCCGGCCGAACACCGCGCACACGTCTTTGATCCCTTCTACACGACGAAGCCCGCCGGAGCGGGCACGGGGCTAGGCCTCGCCGTCTGCTACGGCATCATCACCGCGCACGGCGGGCGCATCGAACTCGCGCCACCGAACGGGCGCGGCACGTGCGTCCGCGTCGCGCTGCCGACGACGCCCGCTTGAACCATGAACATGACCAACGCACCGCTTATCTTAATCGCCGAAGACGAAGACCTGATGCGCGCCATCATCGCCGGCCTGCTCGAAGACGCGGGCTATCGCGTGGCGCTCGCGGCCAGCGCGGAAGAGGCGTTGGAGCGTTTTGCCGCCGAGGATGTCGCCGTCACGCTCACGGACATTCGCATGACCGGCATGGACGGCCTCGCCCTGCTCGACCGCATCAAGGACATTGACGCCGAGGCCCTCGTCGTCGTCATGACCGCTTATTCGTCAGTTGATTCGGCGGTCGCGGCGCTGCGCAAAGGCGCTTACGACTACATCACGAAGCCGTTCGTCAATGAAGACCTGTTGCAGTCTGTCAAAAACGCCTTGCGGCAGCGCGAACTGTTCCGCGAGAACCGCGCGCTCCGGCGCGAGCTTGACCGGCGCTACAGCTTCGCTGAGATCATCGGCACGTCGGAAGCGTTGCAGGCCGTCTTTCGCTTGGTTGAGAAGGTGGCGGCGACGAACACGAACATCTTGATTCAGGGCGAGTCGGGCACGGGCAAGGAGTTGATCGCGCGCGCGATTCACCATCACAGTCCGCGCAGTCTTCGGCCCTTCGTCGCCATCAACTGCGGCGCGCTCCCGGAAACGCTCCTTGAATCCGAGCTATTCGGGCACGTCAAGGGCGCGTTCACGGGCGCGGTCGCCAACAAGTCGGGTCTCTTTCGCGCAGCCGAAGGCGGCACGGTGTTCCTTGACGAGATCGGCGAAGTGACCCACGCCATGCAGGTGCGCCTGCTGCGCGCCGTGCAGGAGCACGAGGTCACGCCCGTCGGCGCGAGTGCGCCCATCGAGTTCGACGCCCGCATCATCTGCGCCACGAATCGTGATCTGGAAAAGGAAGTGGCCGCGGGACGTTTCCGCGAAGACCTGTTCTACCGGCTCAACGTGATCGAAGTACATCTGCCGCCTTTGCGCGAGCGGCGCGAAGACATCCCACTGCTCGTGCGCCACTTTGTCACCAGCACGGCGCGCGAACAGGCCCAGCCCGAAAAACCGCTCGCGCCCGCCGCGCTCGCCGCGCTCATCAATTACAACTGGCCCGGCAACGTGCGCGAACTACAGAACGCCGTCGAGCGCGCATTCACCTTAAGCGGCGAACGGATCGATCTCGACAGTCTGCCGCCGCGCGTGCGCGACGCGGCCGGCGGCACGCTGCCCGTGCGCGACCCCGACGGGCTGCGCCCCACGCTCGCCGAAGTTGAGCGCCGCTACATCGTCGAAACCCTCGCCGCCGTCAATCAAGACAAAGTCCGCGCCGCCAACATCCTCGGCATAGACCTCTCGACGCTCTACCGCAAACTGAAACGCTACGATGCCGTCTGAAAGTCCGGCCGCGCGGGGACTATATTAGCTCCGGCATAAAGTGAAATTATTTCCGGCATAAAATGACATTTCATTTTATATCAACGATTTACATTTTAGGGAAGTGGGCAATTCTTCGTGGCTGGTTGCACACAGGCATCAGATAAAAATCGGCGGCTCGTTATAATCAATGCGACGCCCAACAACTCATTCAACCCGACGCCTCGATAGCATTCTTTTCATCGTTGATTTATCCTTCCTGCGTTGAATGCTTATGCTCGGCGCGGGTTAATTCAGGCGTTAGGTGTCTTGCGGTAACGAGGCAGACATGCCTAGCTTAGGGAAACTGATCATAGTATTTGAAGAGGCGCGGGAACGGGTCACTGATCCCGCCAATGACTTCTCTTGGTCTTCCTGGGACGGCCGCGCGGATGCGGTTGAGGAGTTAGACGGTATCCTTTCCGCGTTGCGATCAGGCGTTGTCCCGGGGGCGCTCTCGATGGAGGTGCTCTTTGCCCCGACCGGCCCGATGCAAGAGGTCAGCCTGAGTAGCGGATGGGGCGAAGAGTTTCTGGCGCTGGCAGAGCGGTTCGACGAGGCTATGGCGACGGCCGACACCTAACAAGTGCATGCACGCGACCGCGACACGGTGGCTGTCATATATCTCCAGAGTTGTGGGCGGGCGCGTGATGCGCGGCGTTATGCCGCGGCGTGATACGTTGTGGAAGATTGGAAAGCGGTAGGGAACCTAAAAAAGTAAGATAGACCGTTATTTAATTGAACTGTGCATTGTGATTTCATCCCATAACCGCGTTCTAATTGTGTAAAATGATATGACTACTTTTTCTCGTTCGGACTATTACAATGGCAAATATTATTTCGCTGACGCTACCCGAAGAATTCGGGATCTATAGGGGCGCAAACAAAAGTTCGCTTCAGAATTTGGAGCCGTTGGCAAAGGTCAACATTTTTGTTGGCTCCAACAACTCCGGCAAAAGCCGGTTCATGCGCCTGCTTTCGACCCACGAGTCGTATCAGATAGGTGTGTCCGGCCTTCAACTAGAAGATGTCAACGTTGGACTCAAACGTGTTCTAGGTGGGCTAGAATCTTTGATGAAGAGGTACGGGTTATCTGAGGCCAACCGAATCAGCGTTCGTACAATCCAGCAATTGAAGAATTTGCCTATTTCGCTGAGCACTACAACGGACAACTATGGCCAGTTACGGCAAACTCTGCAAGACTGGTCAGGCACTACGCGAATCACTAGTACTACCGGTGGTGTAAGTTATAGTGTCCGTGACGTGATGCATTCGCCAGAATTCCCTGAGGAAATCCGGAGGTTATGTCAGGAAGGTTTGAAGATTCTTAAGGATATTCCCGCACCCACGCCAGAAAACAACCCGAAAAGAGTTTACATGCCGATATTGCGCGGTCTACGTCCTCTTGATGACGAACACACTGATTTCTACGAGGAGCGGACCAAGCAAGATTATTTTCGGGATGCCTCTGATACGGCGAAACCGGAAGTCTTCTCAGGTTTGAAGCTGTATGGACGTTTGACGGATTTACTACTTGGAAGTAATCCAGAGCGAAAAATCATTGCACAATATCAAGAATTTATATCGGAAATTCTGTTCGAGGGACGCCCCATCACTCTTATACCGAGTCCAAAAAACAAGGTCGTTACTGTTAAAATTGGGAGAGAGAGTGATCGTCCCATCTATGAATTAGGTGACGGAATTCAATCGGCAATCATTCTTTCCTTTTTGCCTTTCGTAATGAAAGAACCGACGTTTTTCTTTATTGAAGAACCAGAGTCCCACTTGCATCCTGGACTTCAAAGAAAAATACTTGACTTCTTCTCCAAGGTGGCGGACCACAAATTTTTCCTAACTGTCCACTCAAATCACTTATTGGATGTCACCATTGACATCAAAGACCTCTCAGTCTTTACCTTTCGCAAGCACCTTGACCTTGACTCGGAGGACGACGAACAGTCGCCCACCTTTACGGTTGAGAATGTAGACGCGACGCATCGGAGTTCGTTGGAACTTCTGGGCGTGCGAAATTCCTCTGTGTTCTTAGTGAATGCCACAATTTGGGTGGAAGGTATCACTGACCGTTGGTATCTCCGTTCCATGCTGAACTCCTATATGGATTATCTTGCCGCGAACGGCGACTTGCCGTTAAGGGCTGAAGAAGATGTCCATTACTGCTTTGTAGAGTATGGTGGTGGCAACATTACTCACTGGTCGTTTCTCGACTACGAAGAGCATCCGATTGAAGTCGAACGTCTTTGTGCGCAGGCAATGCTGGTGGTCGACCAAGATGGTAAAAGCAAACTTCAACGTAAAGAAGACTTACAAAACAATTTGGGTGATCGCCTTATCATCCTGCCTTGCCGCGAAATCGAGAACACGCTGCCTTACGAGATCATCAAGGCTGTGGTTCTAGAGTTCGAAAAGACACCGGAAAGAGACCTTCCTGATTTTGAACCGAAGGATTATCAGGATAAGTATCTAGGCCGCTTCGTCGAGGAAGAGATGTTAAAGGGCCAAAAACAGCGCAGGGGATCATATGCAGCGTCTTCGGGAACAATCAACAGCAAGGTGGACTTTTGCGAAAGAGCCATCAGGAAGATTCATTATGAGACTTTACCCGAACCTACACAGGCAGTGGTGCAGCAGATTTACCAATTCGTCTGCCAGATGAATACCTGAATGGGGCGTGTGAAAGAGGCATAACGCCCGCCATCAGCCGCCGCGCATTCAACTGAAAAGGCATCCAAGCTAGTGAATGAAAGCAACGCTATTCGCGCTCCGGTTGAATGAGTTGTTAGGCGCGTTCCGGATACGCGACCTTTTGCTCATTGACCACAACGTAACCCGCTTGCTTAAGCGCCCGAACCACACTGGCGACCTCTTCCGGGGAGAGCAGCTTGTGGAAGTGAGACAGAATTGCATTCTGCAAAGTTGTAAGGGTGGCAGGACGAGCCTTGGCCGATACGATACGCTTCTTGTAGAAATCTTCGGCCCGCGCCTTTGGAGGCAGCTTAGCTGAAGACTTTACCAACGGAATTTCCGAAACCGATGAAGATCGGGAACAAAAGATCTTCTGCTCCTTTAGGTGCTTGATCAGAGGGTCAAAGCCCTTGTCCTTGGAAATGATATGGAAATAAGCGTCCGGATTGGTCGCAGATAACTTGCCTACGTAATAGGCAATGTGGAAATCTAGGGCATTAGGTCCGGTGCCGCTGATTTGGACATAACTGCCATTGGCACCCAGTGAATGGACGGCATTGACTATGGGGAAGTCGAGCCGCTTCTGATTTGTACCGACAAAGACCACAACCCGAAAATGCTCGTGCTTGAGCTTTTCAATGGACTCAGGCTTCACATTCTCTGCGTCAATCAGAACAATGTTGGTGCGCAATCCGTGCCTCCCATTAAGCGGCTAACGCCAGGCATTACCCGCGCCCCCGCGCAACGCGCATGAGACACTTCGTTAAGGGGCGTCGGGTGCATTCCGCTGTCAGATTGCGCTGATGGGATTAGCGAGAAAGCCGCCTAATCGCATAATCCCTATCGAGCAATGGCCCCATATTCCAATTCCTTAGAAACTCAGGCAACGATGCCGCATTCACTATGAAAACCGTTCGCTCACGAGCTTTGTTAGCTGCCTCTAAATAGTAAAACGCACCTTGCGGGAAGCTTGTCGCCAAGCTCTTTCTAAAACGGATAAAAGGAACTGTCGTGATTTCAACATCTCCCGTGTCCAATGTACCATCCGTGATTTTGATATTAGCTGGATCAAAGCGACAAACAGCAATCTCCGCATTTGTCACGATAGCAGGAAAGATGAATAAGCGAGCGTGAACAGGTTCACCTAACGATTTCTCAATCCTTACCTCCTCTTCAGCGAGACCTTCGATTGATTCCAGCACCTCTGTCGCTAGGCTTTCAAGAATCGGCTGCTTCCTTTGCTCATCACTTGTGAGAATGCAAAACTCGGACTGAAGCGAAGCTGGCGTTAGATGAACATTGTCCCATACTCGAAGATCGCTCCATTCCTGCTCACCTGTTTGGCCTTGCCGACGCCGCCCTTCAACTTCAAAGCATGAAGCTAGCCCTGTCGGTTGAGCTTCTTTGTCTGGAAGGAGGAATACCCACCGAAGCTGCCGCGCATCATCTGCTTTTATTCTTTTGCACTCAAGGACTAGACGAAAAGTTGAAAACTGTTCGTGTTTCAGCACGATGTCAATAAAGCCTGATGATGAATTATCAGCACTCGTCCAAGGGTGCTCGCGACTAGCTACTGACCAGTTATGCGACTGATGCGTTAGGCGAATTTCGTGCTCGACCTTCAATTGGAAAGGGAAACCCGACTTGTTAATTTGTTTAAGGGTGTCCTCTTGGTTTGCCATACTCAACACAGTCCTCACGAGGCTATTCTGGTATTAACCTGCACATAGGCGAAGCAATCTAACGCCGGAATTGAGCGGCTGCCCGCCACGAAAACGCGACCTTAAAGAACTCACGCAACATTGATGAGAGGCAAGCTGGCGGGCAGTCCGCTCGAATGACTTGTTAGATGCGGCTATCGAATAAAGGCGATGCGCCTTTCAGGATAGTTGAAAACTACGGTGAACACAGACAAGAGTTCTCGCCCGACAACACCAGCTCCGCCCTCTCGGCTAAGCCCCGAAACCCTAAAACCTACCTCTGGATTTTTAAATTTGTATCCGCCAAGTTCAAACCATTCGATTGTTCCTGTCATAATCTTATATGTTCCGCCTGCTCCGGTGTCGGTCTCCTCTTGAACTTTGCGCCCTTCGAGCAGCTTTTCTTCGGCGATGAATTTATCGTAGAACGTAACCGTTCCGGTGTAGCCGGTGTCGAGTTGGAAGAGACCCTCACGATTGCCTTCAAAGCGGCACGTCACGGCGGGAGTTAAATCAATGTAAGAGAGTTCTCGCCAGCTGCCACGGCTCAGTTTATAATTCTTCGGGTCATACAACGCGATACGCTTCCCGCCTTCTGCAACCTCGAAAACAGCGCGGGCAAAAAGCGGGTAGCCGACTAACCCCGCACGCTTTTCGCCGGGCGGCGCATTTCTGCCCGACAAATCCATCGCCAAGAAAATCGGATTTTTGTAAATGATTCTGCCGAGTTGGAAGGTCTTTCCTTGCCGAATCGTAACCTCTTCAATCCTGCCGTCCGCGCCTCTCGATTGTGATCTTCCCAGAATAGGCATTTTCAGTTCGTCAGCAAATTTCGTGTCAATGTGCATCGTGTCCGAGCCGGAATCGAAATGAAACCAGCCCAGATCTTTACCGTCCACGAGCGGGCGCACGTAGAAGTGTCCAGGCGAAGAGGCGGAAAAAGGAACGCCTTGCGCGACTTTCAACTGCGCCGGAAGATTATTGTCGAAAGTCGTATCGTCGGGCGGAGCGGGAGACTTAAATGGGTTGTCGGCGGTTTTCGATATTCCCGCAATTGATTTGATTCTAAATTCGGAATCAGAGCCACGATAGTTGATGCTCGTGCGTTGCGGGAATCGGACGCCGAGCCTTTCCTGATACTCACTAAACGTGAGCGTGTAGGGGCCCCGCTCGTATTCGACAATCAAAGTTTTCGGCAGCCAAGTTTCGCGGTCAATAAAGATTTTCGCCCCGACCAACCCGCGCTCAAGTTTCATCGACAGCGCAACCTGCTTTTCATTTGTTGCTTCAGGGAGGGTGGAAAAAATAAAGGGGGCATTTTTATCAAGCCACCAACCGCCCCTTACCCACGCCGGAATCAAAAGTTTTTCACGCAAGCGTTGCGGCACCGGTGTCGGGAAACCCGTGCGGTCGGGCTGCCAAGCATACTTTCCGTCGAATCCGAAAGGCCTGTCGCCACGCGGAATTGAATCTTCTCGAAACTCGCCTGACGAGCCGAAAGTCAAAACTCTGCCGCTAGATTCATTGGACTTCGCTTCAAATTCCTCAAGCACGAAGCCGCGGTTTAACCTTTTCAACTGGTCGTGATTTATAGCTTTGCGAACATTCGACAAAACTTCCGCAACGGTCAAATTATTCTCGTTTGAGGTTCGGGTCGTTTGCGCGACGGGAGACGAACAGGGGGAAAGAAAAAACGAACAAAACAGCAACGCGACAGGTTGAAGAAGCCAAACAATCAAAATGCGGGATTTTTCTCGGAACGTCATTATCTTATCCTCAGCTTAACAGTATATTAGTCAGTAAGTAATGGGAAGCATCTAACGCCAGGCATCACCCGCCGCGCCCGAGCGGTCGCCGAAGATGAGAGCCTTCGGGTGCGCGGTCGGGTGCATGCCGTTGTTATGTGGCGGCCCAACTTACTCTGCCCCCCGTATTATTGGCGGCAACTGAAGAAATGCCCGAATTAAGTCCCATCGATCTCGATATTTCTCCACATCTGGGATGTCTCGAAGATAGAGCTTGCCCCAATTCCCAGAGCGATGAACAGCTTTCACAATTTCGACTGGGAGAACAAAGTACTCGGGCGGCAAGATTTTAGCCCTTCCTGTTTTGCTCCCACGATTCAGCCTACAAAACACAACGAAATCACAGTTGAAGCTACGTATAAGAAAACCCGGAGCATTGGTGCGCCACCGACTCTTCACTTGAATCTTTGCAGAGATATTACGCTCAGGATTGGTAGCGACGAGATCGTAACCCGGCATGTTCGTGTAAGTTTTATAGGTCGGGATTCTCTCAAGCAGGAGATTGCCGAGCACCAAGAACTCGGCCCCTTCAGATTCAAGTCGTGTCTCAAGACGTGGCATAGGTTTCATTATTGAGCCACATAACGCCCGCATTCAGCGGCGGCGACGAATCGCTAAATGATAAAAGGCATGCTCACTCGCCGTCCGCTGCAATGAGTTGTTCGGGGACACACAACGTAACCTGCCAACTGGGATTACGCTTTTGCCCTCGCCTCAATTCAATTTTGCCCGCGTCTTTTCCGTAGCCGCCGAACCACCCGGCATCAGCGGCGAGCGCAAATCCAAGGTGCATGAGAGCGGCGCTGTGGCGCGCGTCCGCTGCATGCCGTTGTTAGATGCCTCTTTTGCGCTTCAACGCCTGCTCATACGCTTCATTCTCGTTATGTGCAATGAGCGCCATCACCTTTGCCGCTGTGCTCGTTTCGCCCGCGAGAAAGTAGCTCGTATCGCAGGCATATAGAAGTTCGTTGTCAGCCTTGAAGAATCGCCATTCGACATCAACCAGGTGAATGCCGGAGCCGATGGCCTGCACGTTTCTGATCCGATAGTTCCAATCTACTGCCTCGATCTGTTCATAACGACGCATTAACGCATCCAAGTTGGCCAAAAGATGTTCTTCATCGGTCAGCGCAACGGGGCCCTTCTTCGTGAGAAACGTCAACGGCAAGCAGAATTTGGTTAATAACTTAGCTCGCGATTTTGCTCGAAAAGCTTCCGCATAATCTTGAAAGAATTGCTCAACCCAATTGGTCATCATGACAACTCCGCCGGCGCTGGCGTCTAACGCCCACATTAACCGGGCGCGGGCGAGCGGCATTCAAGCCGCGCCGCAGGAGAAAGCATGAAAGCCATGCTATCCCGCGCTCCGGTTGAATGAGTTGTTAGGCGCATAGCGTTGAACAGGCGCGCCCCGTCTCGTCGGTTGCCAAATGTCGGCCGATTCACTTCGGGTATGCGAATAGTCCATTATATAGCGACCTGTCGCATCCGCCACTCGGCTTGTTTACGATGCCTTGCTTTGAAACGTACATAGTAGTTGAGCCACCTCCATCAAAGTTCATTCCTGATGCTGCTTGTAGCTCATTAATTAAAAAGCCCGCGAGAACATCTAATGTCATGCCGTCCGCCCCTGAATATCTTCCGTCAACCGTCACCAGTAATACATGCCCTGCTTGATTCAGAGCCACCGCAGTGCGCGGGGCCTTCTGCTGATACCAATCAAATCCCTCAATAGTGATATTCTTAACCCCGTTCGTTACCAGATTCGGACCAGCTCCAATTGCATCCCTGACTTCAGGCCAACCCTGGTAAGGAGCAACCTGTTTGATCATCGGTGTCCCAGATACCGGTATCCCTAAAGTCGTGCGTAAAGCACAATTCTCTGAGAATGCGTAATTGTTAATCTGTAGCAAGCTTCGAGGCAGAAAGGGCTGCGAGCAAGCGGCGTGCGGTGAGCCAGAGCCTGACCCGGCGGTACACAGGTCGTCCTGCCCCCTTGTGCCAGTGCAGTCCTGATAATTGCAGGCGAACCCGCCATTAACTCCTGCAAGTGCATTTGTACGACTCCCCATAGATAGTATGGTCTCGTATTGTCCGGCGGGGCTAGCCATGACTGCTCGCAAAGTAGATTGCGCCGGGTCGACATCTAATACATTAACTACCTGATTCCCATAGTTGGAGCCTACGTATTTTCTTGACATCCAAACTACGCCGTTAGAGACGGGCGTACACGTCCATTGTGCCGGGCAGTTCTGATTAGTGAGCGGAATTGAACTCGATGTAGCAAGACGTTGCGAATAGTTAAGGGAGATTCCTGAAAAAAGTATCAATAGTACGATGATTAATCGTTTAGCATTCTTTCTCCACATAAAAGGCCTCCCTAGCGTAAACGCCAAAGATAGAACTGAATTAAGACCGACGAGCAAGTTATGCACGCGTCAGTCTCAGGCAATAATACCACTGGAAATTGTTCCCACCTGCATTGAGAAGCGGCCCAACGCCCGGCATCAGCGGGCGCGGCGAGCGATTGACGGAGCGTGACAACGTTCGTGTCCGCGCTCCGCTGCAGGCCGTTGTTAGGCAGCGCTGGCTAGACCACCCTACAAGCAGCGCCTATGCTTTGCCTATTCAACGGACAGCAGCCCCTCCATCACGTTCCTTCAATTGTGCGCGGCTAACGCCCGAATTAACGCGGCGGGAAGCATTGAGAGAAGCATTCAACCTTGCGCATGTCATCCAAGCTATTTCCGCTCGCATTGAATGAGTTGTTAGGTCTCGTCGGCACGTTGTCGCAAGTATGCAATCCATTTAACGGACAAAGAATCCATATATAGATGGACGTGCTGATCCAGCTTGTTAAGTTCCAGACTGAAGCCAATCAGCCCGCCGCCCCACGTAGCCACGAGACATACCACTTCATTGCAAGCACGAAATTCCTCCAGCCTGAGTTTGTCCCAGTAAAGTTTAACGAATGGCGAACTAGCTCGAGTGCGCTCCTCCCAAGCATTAATATGTTCCTCTCGCAATAGTACAAATAAGTTTCCAGCGCTTTCACTTTGGCTTGACTTAAATTATCCGGAGAGCCGCACAATAACAGGTTGAGTTCTTGAATCTCGTCACGCGCCTCATCGAATCTCTTAGCCTTCATCAGCATCAGTGCATACTGCCTCTTGGCGTTAATAATGCCCATGCTCCCGCTCAAAAGGGAGAAGAATCTAACTGCCCTCTCGGAGCTATTCAACGCTGCCTCAAGCAGGCTTTCATCTTTAGTGATCTGGTAAATGCGTAAGTACACCCTCGCCATGAGGCGTTCGGTTTCGACCTTCCCGTGAATATCCTGGCTCTCTGTCAGGTTGCGTATTGCCTCTTCGCACACGCTGATGCTCTCCTTTAAGGCGTAGACTGACAGCCCCTTCTGGTAGCTCTGGCTTTGAACTAGGTTCTTCTGAGTCCGACCCAACACGCTCAACCACTTCAGCCTCTCAGAAGGCGGACACACGCCCAACTGGCCTCGGACGTAGGATACGAGCGCCGTAAGCTTCACCTCGACTTCTAACAAACGGGCTTCATCGTCTTGGTATATGAGGCTCTCAAGCCCGAATTGCATAGACCGGACCGACGATCTCTGCAGCGGAGTTATGTAGTTCAGATTCGCGGCCAACTCGAAGTAGTCGCGGGCTTCTCTCCAGTTGACGTTCTTATCGCGGATTATGGAAGCCTTCCAGACGTAGTAGTCGAACTCGGAGTGATCCGGCAGCGCCGCATACTTGTTCAGATAGACGTCTACCTCCCTGAAATCTCTTAGGTGCGAATAGCCGAGAATGAGTGCCTTAATCAGCCTCTCTTCGCTTGGCACTTCGGTCAGCCGCTCGAACAGTCTGAGCCCCTCCTGCTCGTGGTGCTCACGTTCGGCCGAGAACGGGGTGCGCATGATGGGATCGTCGAGCTCGCTGAAATAGATGCTTCCGAGATTCGAATTTATATCCCTCCAAGGGAGTTCTACGAAGGGGATCAGGTTCTCTAAAAAATATGCCTTCCTCGCGCGGCCGGCGATGAGTTGCGCCCGGAAGTTACCCTCGAAGGAAGCGTAGTCCCTATCCGCCCACATCACATCGAAACCTGAAACGCTTAACAGGGCGTCTAGGCAGTCCGGTTCGGACAGGCTGTAGCCTAGGAAGACGACGAGCGCGTCATCAAAAAGCTCACGCAGAGTGAATAGGAAGGATGGTGGCAACCCGGAAGACTCCTGCTCGGTGGTGAGGACAAGTTGCTGGGGCCGGTCCAGCACCGCGCAACCGTGTATTTTAAGAACGAGGTTAGTGCCATCCGCCGTGGCCTTTTCGAGCGACTCGGCACCGAATACATTTACCTCGTTGGTAAGACCGACGGATGTGCTGAAAGATTGGAGATGCCCGAGCGCGTTCTCGAACCCAGTGTCGTAGTTCGTCGTGATGACGTGGCAATCCTTACGCCCACGCAGGAAGGATGAGATTAGGAAGTGGAGCCGGTTAGGGGTCGCGTCTCGAAAGTAGGTAGCGATATCGGAAAGGGTAGGCGCGTAGGAGGGATCAGATACGTCTTCGATGACGAAGCCGAGCAGGGTCTCGAATGGAAGGCGCGCAAGACCTTCCAGCTTTGCGTCCGGGTGCCCCGCGCTATGGAGCTGCCGTTCTAATGACTGATAGCATGTCTGAACTAATTTCCAACCGGTTGGGAAGCCCGCAGGAGAAAAGAGCGAAATGCCCGAGCCGCAGAAGAAGATCAGCTTTCTCGCAGAGTACCATAGATCGACTGCGGCCCTGTGGTCAGTGCGAATTACTGTAACGCTCATCCTGCGTTTCGTAACGGTTAACCGCTTTCGGAACGGAACATGTCCAAGTTTGGGGATTATGACAGCTAATCACCGCGGCATAACGCCCGACAGCACCCGCGCCCCTATTCAACGTACATGAGAGGCAACGTGATGGGGCGTCGGGTGCATGCCGTTGTTATGCCGCCGGAATTTGAGCGCCCTGCACTCATTTGATATGGATCTTATGCACCTACTTGCCAACCTTGACCATCTCTACAATGAAGGCAAGAGCAACCAATGGTTGCGCTACTTCGCCGTCTTTTGCCGCGTCGCATTGGCCTTGGGGTTTATCCCTTCTGGCATAGTAAAAGTTATGGGAGAGCGGTTTACCGCGTTGCCTGCGAATCATCCACTGGGCCACTATTTTGACGCGTTATACCTTACCAGCTTTTACTACAGGTTTATTGGCGTGAGCCAGCTGACGGCGGCGCTGCTGTTGCTCATCCCGAGGACGGCGTTGCTGGGCGCGATTCTTTATTTCCCGATCATCTTCAATATTTGTGTGTTGGCCTATGCGACCCGCTTTGAAGGCACGCGCATCACTACGCTCATGGTGTTGGCAAACTTGTATTTGCTGTGTTGGGACTACGCGCGGTTGAAATACGTTCTACCCTTTGCGTCATCGAGCAACGTCGGGACAACACCAAATCAGAAGATGTCCCGCAAGTTTCCCTGGGTATTTTTTGGAGGCGTCATCGCAGTAGTCGCTGCAGTGATCGTCATCAACGCCTTTATGTACGACATCCGCCCTAGCAATTCCCAGCCAGAGTGCACGAACGGATGCCGCAATAATGCTCGCTCCGAGGACTGCGCACGCTTCTGCAATTGCATTTACAACAAGGGTGCCCCCTTGGATCAGTGCTTAAATGAATACAGCAAAAGGAAGGAATGACCTACACGTCATCGGGCCTACCTCCATCTTCGGAGCTGCTATAACGATTGAAACTGATTAAGCCGCACGCGGCTACTCTGATTGGTGCCAGCTTGTTGCCATCGATTTGTAAAATGGGTCATTTTTCTCTCCTATAATCCCTCAAGTTGCGACAAATATCAGTATTCTTAGAGGTTAATAGATGCCTGAATAAAACAACATTATCTCTGCGAAAAAGGCTTTCATGAGTTTTTCTTTTATGCAAGTCGTAGAATTAGCACTTTATGCCGGAGAAATTAGGGATTTTATCACTTTATGCCGGAATTGATTTTCAGTATATGCCGGAGAGCCTCCCGTAAGTTGTTGATTCTCCGTCTGAGGTTTTAGCACTTTATGCCGGAGCTAACAATTAGCTCCGGCATAAAGTGAAATAATTTCCGGCATAAAATGAAATATTATTTGATGGTAGCGGCTTATATTCGTTGTACTGAATATCTTTAGCTTCCATCTGCAGTGAGCTAGAAATGAAAGTGGTCTTGATAGAGAAGAGAGAAGTTTATGTCCAATGCCCGGACTGTGGTGATGAGACTAGCCATCGCGTTTCGCACAAGGATGATACCTACGCTAAAAACCGAGTGCTGAAGTTCTACTTAGAGGGTGAAGAAATCCTATCGGCGACGGCCAGTCTCGTAACCGCACGGCCGGATTCCAGGGGTGTGCGGTTAGTCAGAATCTCCCAGGAGTTGCCCTACGATTTGTTTGTCAAAGTAGGCGCCGGTAAGAATGTGAGGATCAAGTTGGGGCCATCAGAGTTCGGGTTAAGTAAAGACCTTCTTGAGGCCTTGCACGATGTCAAAAAGTCCGTCGGTTCGTAAAGTATGCTGACGGGTTCCATATCTAGCGCAATCTAACAACGGGATGCAGCGGACGCGCAATTAGGAAGCATTTTATCCTCGATGTCTTGTGCGCCGCTGATGCCGGATGCTAGGTTTTGGAAACTCATTGGGTGGATTTACGTAAAAACAGTTGAATCAAAGTAATTCTTGTAGGAATACTTATGAAAGCAATTGTCTGCACAAGGTATGGGCCGCCGGAGGTTCTTCAGCTCAAAGAGGCGGATAAACCTACGCCGAGAGATAATGAAGTCCTCATCAAAATCCACGCAACCGCAGTCACAGCCAGCGACTGCCTCATCCGCCGCTCTGACTTGCCAATCATCATGTCGCTCGGGAGGCGGCTGGCGGTGGGTTTGACAAGACCGAGAAAACCCGTCTTCGGGGCGGTCGTGGCCGGAGAGATTGAAGCAGTCGGCAAAGACGTAAAGCTATTTAGGGAAGGCGATCAGGTTTACGGCTCAACAGGTCTGAGGCTTGGTGCCTATGCCGAGTACGCCTGTATGTCGGAGGCGGAGACGATGACCGGCTGTCTGGCAATCAAACCAGCGACGATGAGCTATCAGGAGGCCGCCGCAGTCCCTTATGGCGCAATGATCGCATTGCATTTTATTGACAAAGGGAATATCCGAAGCGGACAAAGAGCGCTGATCTACGGAGCTTCCGGGGCCATAGGCACAACCGCGTTGCAGCTCGCCAAGCACTTGGGCGCAGAAGTCACAGCCGTTTGCAGCACGACGAATCTGGCGCTGGTGAAATCGCTGGGCGCAGATAAAGTGATTGATTACACTAGAGAGGATTCTATTAGCAGCTTAGAGCTTTATGACTTTGTTTTTGACGCCGTGGGCAAAAGGAAAAGCTCAAACTTAAAACAACAGTGCAGGAATGCACTGGCGCAGGGCGGAAAGTACGCCTCGGTGGACGGCGGCATGCCGCGGCCGCGCGCCGAATATCTTGTCCGAATGAAACAGATAATCGAAGAAGGCCATTTTAGAGCAGTCATAGATAGATGCTATCCGCTGGAACAGATCGTCGAGGCTCACAGGTATGTGGATAAGGGGCACAAAAAGGGGAATGTAGTGATAACTGTGGGACATATCAACAAGACCTAACAACGGCATGCAGCGGACGCGCAAATCAGCGTGCCTCTTATCTTTCACGGCTCATGTGCGCCGCTGATGCTGGGCGTTAGGTGCTTGCAGGTTTAGCTTAGCATTAAATAGAAGGGGCTTAGGGATAAAGATGTCTCAAAATACTTTCGACATGCCTTTAACAGATCAAAGGCTTGTTCAAGTAATTTCGGCTTCTGTGGTGAATAGCATTGAGGATGTAATCAATGTCATGCGTGGACTTGATAACATTCTTCAGAACAATGATGGGCTGAAGTGGTTCAACCTATTGTATCTGAGAGTAACGGAGGGCGTGCGCGATAGCCCACCTGCTGAGAGGTGGGAAAATCAGCAATATGTTGAACGGTTGGCTGTAATATTTGCGGGCCTATATTTCAGTGCGATTGCTAGTTGGCAGCGCGACCACGATAGGGTAGTGCGGTCATGGGCTCCGCTGTTCAGGTCAAGACAGAGGAGCGGGATTGCACGAGTACAGTTTGCTATTGCGGGCATGAACGCTCACATCAACCATGACCTGCCGATTGCCTTAGTCCAAACCTCAGAAGAGCAAGATATTGTTCCAAGGCGAGGCAGCCCTGAGCATAGAGACTTCGAGCGCGTTAATGCCATTCTAGAGGTTGTGGCAGAACAGGTGAAGCAGTTTCTTGCGACAGGAATCGTAGGAGAGATAGATCAAGACCTTGGCCGACTTGATGATGTAGTTGCTCTATGGAGCGTCCGCAAGGCCAGGGAAACGGCTTATACGAATGGCGAAATATTGTGGCAATTGCGGGCCATTCCGACATTAAGCGATGCTTTTCTCAGGAATTTGGATAGGCTGGTCGGACTTTCGAGCCGAGGGCTGCTCGTCCCTACCTTCTGAGTATCTGTAGAGCACAGGTCGGAGTTTGTCGCCATAAATTAGAGCTGGCTCTATGCTAGCGGCAGCTCGAATCAAAGGCGCACCTAACAACTCATTCAACCGGAGCGGCAATAGCGCACTTTTCATCCGCAAGGTGGGATGCTTCTCTCAATTCTTCCCACCCGGTTAATTCGGGCGTTAGGTTGCTCTTGCTTTGTAACAATGTAAAAAACGGGAGGGTTGAGAATGCGAAAAGTAACGTTCCGCGTGGCCAATAGTCTCGATAATTACATTGCCCGCCTTGATGGCTCAGTTGATTGGATTCTGCATGATGATGCTGCCAATTCATCTCTCGCAGAGTTTTGGAAAACCATTGACACTGTCTTATGGGGACGCAAAACTTACGCCCTTGTCCAAGGTAGAATGCCTACGTACAAGGGCGTGAAGAACTATGTCTTTTCCCGCACACTGAAGGAGAGTGCTGATAAAGGAGTTGAGCTAATAAACGGGGATGCCATAGAGTTTGTCAGAGATATGAAGCAGCAGGAGGGCAAAGACATCTTTGTCATGGGGGGCGGCGAGTTGGCTAAATCTCTTTTTGACGAAGGGTTGATTGATGAGGTCGGTATGAATATTCACCCTGTTCTGCTGGGCTCTGGCATTCCACTATTCCACGAAATGAAAGGACAGATCAATTTAGAGTTGGTTAAGTGCAAAAGTCTCAAAAATGGCTGTGTTCTGATATCTTATCGCGTAAAAAGTTGAAATATTAGGGCGTGGTGACGCTTGCACGTCACGGCGCAATCTAACAACTCATTGAACCCGACCCGCTTCAGCTTGGCTTGCATCCAGATTGTCGCGCTCCGGTTTGCCTGTGTGGTCATGTCGGCGGGCAAGTTAATTCGAGCGTTCGGCGCTCAACAGCATGTCTTACAACCCATAGGCTCTGATGGATTGATTAGCTACAAGGAGAAAAGAGATGGATAAGAACGGTGACGTGATACAGCTTAACTTGCAGGGCCCCAATGGGGGGACTTTGGTTTTGGTAGCGGATTACATCAACAAGACGGTCTCGCTTATCGAAATCATTCCCAATGCTCAGCCCCCTGGGAAGATAGTAGTTTGGGAAATTCAATCCTACACTGCGGTGGGGCGTTAACGATCAAAGATCGCTTAACGACTGCTGCAAGGTTCTTGAACGGCTGGCAACGAACCAAACGATCCAGCACTAAAGGATTTGCCTGCGGAGTGGTTCCGTTTGCAAAGCCCTATATGCCACCGTCCGATGATGCGTGGGGAACTGAGCCTGCACGCATCGCGGCAAAGCCGCGTCCAACGCCCGGCATTACCCGCGCCCCTATTCAACTTTCACGAGAGGCGCGCTTCGGGGCGTCGGGTGCATGCCGTTGTTAGGCGTTTGTATCTATGTTGGTAAAATAAGCCGCTTGATATGAAATGACTATGAATAGCGATAATAGTAATACTTTGGCTGGCATTGAGTATAATGGTATGCCAGAGAGCCTGCCGTAAGCTGTTGATTCTGCGTTTGAGGTCTTAGCACTTTATGCCGGAGCTAGCACACGCGCTTAAGCGCGGTGCTGGCTGCCGAGCGCCCAACGGGGCGGGCCTGTGGGGCTGTGCGGGATAACACGCGCGCCGGTGGGAAACAGGTGTTGGTGCATGGCGGCGCGACCGGCGGCGACGAGGGCATCGCGGCGCGCGTCCGTCATGTCGAACTCGGCGACCGAATAGTTGAGCGTCGGCAGACGACAGACAGCCTGCGCGTCGTACTCGAAGGTCAGTTTGTCACGCGAGATGGTGATGGTGTCAACGATCCGCATGATGCGTTTCGCGGTGCGCAATTTGCCGAGCAGTTGCGCTAACTCGGGTGGCGGCGGCGCGTCGGGCACGGGCAACTCGTCGTCGAGGAAGAGACCGAGGTTCGGGACTTCGGGCGGGGGCGGTCCCAGCACCTCTAAGATGAACGGGTCTTCGGGATTCATGGCAAAGAGCCAGAGCGGGAAGTTCGAGAGCGCGCCGCCATCGATCAGGATGCTGCCCGCTTTCGCCCGCCCGCGATAGAGACCCCACTCCTTGCGCCAGACGACCTCGCGCCACAGGTAAGGGATGCTCAAAGACGAGCGCGCCGCCCACGCTACGGGACAGTCGGGCGCGGTGCGATGGTTCAGGATCAGCAATTCCAACTCGGACGTGTCCGAGACGATGAGCGAGAGGTCTGAGCCGGTGTGGGCAAAGAAGTCTTTGCAGGTGATGTCGGGCGACATGCCCTTCTGCACGAGCCGTTCGCGCAGCCATTCGTAGATGTTCACGCCGGCAAAAAACCCGCCGCACTCGTTGAGCGAGAACAGTTCGCAGTAGGGCGGCAGGTGGAGCAAGCCCTTGAGCAGGGCGTGGCCGAGCGCGGGCAGACCGGGCAGGCGTAGCTGTTTGAAGAGTTCGAGCGTGGCGCTGTTATCCAACACTTCGTCGCTAAAGTCCTGCGGGCGCGGCGTGTCGAGGAAAGCGGCCATGCGCGGCCGGCCGTTGACCTTCGCGCTGATCGCGGCCAGCAACTCCTGCGGCGTGTACCCGGCCGCGCACAGCAGCGCCGTGACCGCGCCGCCCGACGTGCCCACCAAACGCCGGTGCGTGTGCCCGGCCGCGGCAAACTCGGCGAGTGCACCCGCGAAGGCAAAGCATTTCGCCCCGCCGCCCTCAAACACCACATCATATTGCGCCATGTCGTACTCCTTGTTAATTGTCTGTGTGATTTTTGCGTGCCCGTGCTGCCTGGCAGGCTTAAGGGTATTGCGCGCGGGATATTAACCCGAAAGCAGGGTGCGCCGTTGGGAAAAATCTGCGCCGTCGCCGCTCGCACTGATGAACAAGGCGGCAGCCTGCGCCTGAACGCGGCGGGGCTGAGAATTTGTTGACACTGTCGGGCGCAATGGTGTAGATGTTGCCCGACCGTAATTTCTCGTTATATCGCTCTCGGTTTTATCCGCTGAGCTAACTGTACAGGTTTTCCATTGAGCCTCGCCCGTACTTCCGCGCAGTGCATACGTCTTGTCGCCCGCTCGCGCGTGTGCCCCGCTCGAACCCGTTCGTTACCAACAGGCAGTTAAGTGGTCTTCAGCTAAACGTGGCCTGCCGCCCGCAGCGCGTGTCTGCCCGCTCCACTGAGCATTGCTTTACATTATCTGACCATCAACAGCCTGCAATCGTCACGTCCACTCTACTGATATGGGGCGTTGCTTTCGACTCTACGCACCCCCACCCACTAAGGAGAGTTGAGCATGAACCGAAACATCAGATTACTGCTGACCGTCGGCGCGGCCCTGTGCGTCGTAGCCATCTGCGCAACGTTCTCAAGCCACGCGAAACGCGCGGCGCAAAGCATACCCCGAGCGCAACCGACGGCACACGCTGCCTTGCTGCCCGTCCAGACAGGCGCGAGCGTGCCGGAGCGCAGGCAGGCGGTCGAAACCGCACGGGCCGAACTCGAACGCGCCCGCGCCGCCGAAGCCGCCAACCCTGACAGCAAAAAGGCCACGCGCGCCACGACCGCCGCCATGTTGGCCTACAAGACGGCCGTTGACGCGCTGGCGACCGAACTCGCCGCGCATGCGGCGGAACTTGAGCGTGAAGTCAGCGCCGGCCAGTTGACGGCCACCAGCGTCGCGGTCGAACGCGCGGCGCTCAGCAAGGAGTTGGACGAGTTAACCCGCTCGCCGGCCGACAACGTCTCCGACGTGCAGGTGCAGCGCACGACAACGGCCGCGCCCGTTGCCGGGGGGCCGCTCGCCGCGTTCAATAATTCATCCGGCATCATCATTCAGGACAGCGGCTCAGCGCCCACCGCAGCCAATCCGTATCCGGCAAACATCAACGTCTCAGGTCTGACGGGCGGCGTCTCTAAAGTGACCGTGACGCTCAACGGTCTCTCGCACGGTTTCCCCGACGATGTGGACATGCTGCTCGTCGGGCCCGGCGGGCAGAATGCGATCATCCTGTCCGACGTGGGCGGCTCAACGCCCGCCAGCAACGTCACGCTCACGCTCGACGACGCGGCGGCTTCGTCATTGCCCGACGCCGGCCCGCTCGCCAGCGGAACGTTCAAGCCGACGAACGCAGGCCCCGCCGGCGTGGACAATTTCCCCGCCCCTGCGCCCGCACCGTCGGGCAGTTCGGCCCTCTCCGTCTTTAACGGCACAGACCCCAACGGCACTTGGAGTCTCTACATCGTGGACGATGTCGGCGGCGCAAGCGGCAGCATCACCGGCGGTTGGAGCATAGACATCTCAACAGACGGGACGACACCCACGCCGACCCCAACGCCCACGCCGACCCCGACGCCTACGCCGACGCCCACGCCGACACCGGGGCCGTGCGTCGTCGGGACGGGCTTCACCGTCTCGAACTCCGCCAGCATCGTCGTGCAGGACAGCGGCGCACCGCCGACGCAGGCTAATCCATATCCATCGAACATCAACGTCTCAGGTCTCACCGGCAGCGTCACCAAAGTGACCGTGACGCTCAACAATCTCAGCCATTCATTTCCCGACGATGTGGACATGCTGCTCGTCGGGCCCGGCGGACAGAACGCCGTCATCTGGTCGGACGTAGGCGGCAACATCGCGGCCAACAATCTGACCTTTACGCTCGACGACGCGGCGGCCTCTTTCTTACCCGACTCCGGCCCGCTTGCGAGCGGGACGTTCAAACCCACGAACGTCGGGACGACAGATAGCTTCCCTGCACCTGCGCCCTTACCATCGGGCGCGTCGGCCCTCTCGGTCTTCAATGGCACAGACCCGAACGGCACTTGGAGTCTCTACATCGTGGACGACATCGCCGGTGACGGCGGCGTGATCAGCGGCGGTTGGAGTCTGAACATTGCGACGGACTGTGTGCCGGTTACGCCGACACCGACGCCCACGCCCACGCCGACCCCAACGCCGACGCCTACGCCGACCCCGATGCCCACGCCCGCCGCGTGCGGCACGGCGACCACCTACCCGAACGCAAACCCGATTGCGATTCTCTCAACGCCGCCCTCGCCGACGAAGGCTGCGCCCTATCCGTCCGACATCAACGTTGCCGGTCTGTCCGGCACGGTAACGAACGTGACCGTGACGCTCAACAATCTGAGCCACTCGTTCCCCGACGACGTGGACATGCTGCTCGTCGGGCCCGGCGGGCAGAATGCGATCATCTGGTCGGACGCAGGCGGCTCGACGCCGGCCAATAATCTGACCTTCACGCTCGACGATGCGGCGGTCAACACGCTGCCCAACAGCGGCCCGCTCGTCTCCGGCACGTTCAAGCCGTCCAACTTCGGCGTCGGCGACTCGTTCCCCGCGCCCGCGCCCACACCTGCGGGCGGCTCGGCGCTCTCCGTCTTCAACGGCGCAACGCCGAACGGCACTTGGAGCCTCTACGTGGTGGACGACATCGCGGGCGGCGCGGGCAGCATCGCCGGTGGTTGGAGCATCAGCATCACGACCACCTGCCCGCCGGTTATCACCTGCCCGACGAGTTTCAGCGTCAACAACGATCCGGGCACGTGCGGCGCGGTCGTCAACTTCACCGGCGCGCACGCCGCGACCGCAACCGGGACGCCTGCGCCGACCATCACCTACTCGCCCGCCTCCGGCAGCGTCTTCCCCGTCGGCACGACGACCGTGACCGCGACCGCTACCAGCAGTTCCGGCACTTCGTCCTGCACCTTCGACGTGACGGTTCTCGACAACGAGAACCCGACCATCACGCCGCCCGCAGGCGTCAGTGCCTCGACCGGCGCAGGTTCAACCTCGTGCTCGGTCGTCATCTCTGACGCCGCGCTCGGCACGGCCACGGCCAACGACAACTGCCCCGGCGTCACCATCGCACGCACAGGCGTGCCTGCCGGCAACGCCTTCCCCGTCGGCACGACGACGATCACCTACACCGCGACCGACGCGAGCGGCAACACAACTTCTGGCACGCAAACCGTCACGGTCACAGACAATACACCGCCGACCTTAACGCTCCCCGCCGACATCGTCACCGGCACAGACCCCGACTCGTGCGCGGCGGTCGTCAACTACACGTTGTCGGCTAACGACAACTGCGGCGGCGTGACGGTGGTCAACGATCATCCTTCGGGTTCGATCTTCCCGAAGGGCACGACGACCGTGCATGTCACCGTCACAGACGGGGCCGGCAACAACACGAGCGGCAGTTTCAACGTGACGGTTAACGACCACCAAGCGCCGGCCATCATGTGCCCGGCCGACATCACGGTGAACGCGCCGCCGGATAGTTGCGACGCCGTCGTCGTTTACAACGTGGCGGCCTCGGACAACTGTCCGGGCGTCACCGTCACAACCGATCATCCTTCCGGCACGACCTTCCCCGTCGGCACGACGACCGTACACGCGACGGCGACCGACGCGAGCGGCAACGCTTCTGCCTGCTCGTTCAACGTAACCGTGCTCGATTCGACGCCGCCGACCGTCAGTACCGTCACGGCCAGCCCGGCGTCTTTGTGGCCGCCCAACCATAAGCTGAAGACCGTCACGCTCACCTACAACGCGGCGGACAACTGCGGCGCGGTCAACTGCGCGATCACAAACGTGACGAGCAACGAGCCGGTTGATACGCCGCCCGATTGGGTGATCGTGGACGCGACCCACGTGCAGTTGCGCGCCGAGCGATTGAGCACCGGCACGGGCCGCATCTACACCATCACCGTTACCTGCACGGATGCGTCGGGCAACACGACCAACAGCACGGTGACGGTCACAGTCCCGCGCAATTCGGGGCGCAGTTTGAGCGGCACGTTGCTCAAGAGCGAGGGGTCGGAGAAAGTCTCCGGCACGTTCTGGCAGGACTATTTCGGTCTGACGCGCATCCGGCAGTTGTTGATTGATGGCGTGACCGGCCAGCCCGCGACTAGCCAGAACGCGCCCGCGCAGAAACGGTCTAAGCTCAAATAGGCGCGGGCGCAAAACTCCGGCTTGCGAGCCGGCCTGAGACAGTTAAGGGGCGCGGGTTAAGAGCCGCGCCCCTTACTCTGTCCACGTGTTGTGCGCGCCGTGCGCGCCGGTTAATCTTTACCGCCGCCGAGCATGCCGCCCAAGCCGCCGAGCACGTTGCCGGCCACGTCCGTCGCCTTGCCCGCCAGATCGCCCGCGATGCCTACGCCGCCGCCCAACAGAGAATCGAGTTGGCCGCCGATGGGTTCAGGCAGACGCGTGCGCAGGAAGCCGATAACGGTGTCCACCGCAGTTTTGGCTTGCGCGTCCGAGATGCCGGTGCGCTCCGTGACCTGTTTGATGAGTTCGTCCATTACTCGCTCTCCTCTCCGGTGAATTGCGGCGCGCGGCCGCACAAGAGTTAACTAGCCGCGCGTCAGATGAAGACGACCGACTGCGCGTTCGGGATGTCGAACCGCTTGCGACAGCGGTGGCACATGAGCATGTCGTCCACGCGCACCATGTAGTCGCGCGACTTCTGGAAGCGCGCGCGATCCTGCTCGCTCATCCCGCGCGGCGGCTGCTGCTTCTTCGTCCGCCGCAGCCAGCGCACCTCATAATCGGCGCGCTCGCGGCAGTGCGGGCAACTGTAGCTTGCGCGCTTCGTCTCTGCGCGCTCGTCGAAAAAATCGCGTTCGTTCATAGTTGATAAAAGTCAGGCGCGGTCTGGTTGCAGCGCCCGCTTGCCTGCGCCGTTCTGCTCTTGCCGCCGCGCGCGCCGCCGATGGTGGAGCACGATGGCGAGACCGGCCACGCCGTTTAAGATCATCACGCCGTTTGTGACGACGAAGACCCAGTTGTGTACGAGCCAGCTATAGACGGTGAAGCCGACGGAGGCGGCGATCTGGCCGACGAACAGCCACTTCGACACGCTCTCGCTCGCCCCTTCGCTCCACTGCTTGTAGACCTGTTTGGCGATGGTCAGCACCAGCACAAACGAACTGACCCAGCCGATCACCTCAACCCCGAAGCCTTGCACCCTTGATTGTCCTCTCGTGTTCTGCCGGGCGCGTGCAATTATCCGGCACGCGCCCACGTTCATGCCAACAGCCGGCGCACGGTCGCCAGCAAGTTCTCCGGCCGGATCGGCTTCGGCTCATACGCGCTCGCGCCCTGCGAGAGCGCCAGCGCCGCGCCGCCCGTGCCGTAGCCCGTCACGACGACGATGGGCGTCGCCGCCAACTCCGTCGTAGCGCGCACGTGCCTCAGCAGGTGCGCGCCGTCCGCCGCCGGCATGTAGAGGTCTGTGATGATCAGGTCGGGGCGCAGATTGAGCGCCACGTCGTACCCTTCGACGCCGTTCTCCGCCGTCGTCACCTCATAACCCTGCCGCGCCAGCGTCTGGCACAACAACTCGCGCGTCACGTCGTCGTCCTCAACAATGAGAATCTTCGGCATAAAGACAGCGACAAGTGACGAGTGACAGGTGACGAGCAAGAGACAAAGTTTTTAACTTGTCACTTGTCACTCGTCACTGCTTTTTTGTTCGCACAACTCGCGCAACAGACGAAAACTGTAGATGCCGGTCTGATGGCCGTCACTCCAACGAAAGTTGAGCGCGTAACGCCCGACGATCTCTACGTCGGCAATGGTTAGCGTCTCGGCGATGCTTTCCGGGCGCAGCATGCGCTCGCCCGTCATCTCGTTAACGCATTGCGCGCACGGACAGACGCGCCTAAGCGCCGCCGCGTGGTAGCGGCACGCGCGCCCGTCCGCCCAGGTGATGCTGAGCGTCGCCGCGCCCTCCTGTACGATCTCGCGCGGCTCAACGGCGGGGCCGCGCCGCTGTTGCCACGTCTCGCTCATTGCTGCTGCTCTGCGCGCGCCGCCGCCGCGACC
>DASVQA010000223.1:0-3690 GCA_036389375.1 Pyrinomonadaceae bacterium
AACAGCGATCAGACGGCGCACAACGTCCACCCGCTGCCGACGAAGGGCAACACCGAGTGGAATCAGTCGCAGCCGGCGGGCGCGCCGCCGCTGGAAAAGAGTTTTCCGCGCCCCGAAGTGATGATCCCGGTCAAGTGCAACCAGCATCCGTGGATGAAATCCTTTATCGGCGTGATGCGTAATCCGCTCTTTGCCGTCTCCGGCGAGGACGGCAAGTTCACCATCACGGGCGTGCCGCAGGGCACTTACACCGTCGCCGCGCTGCACGAAAGTTTTGGTGAGAAGACGATGACGGTTACGGTCGGCGCGAAGGAGATCAAGACGCAGGACTTCGCCTTCGACGTGAAGACGGCGAGCGCGCAGCCCTTCGGCGGCGCAATGCGCGTCGAGCCGGCGCTCGAATTTCCGATGCTGATGAAACATTAAACGCGCTGGCGGGGCGGGCGCAAACTTTTCATCTGCGCCGCCCCGCCCCGCGCTTGCCGCCCCGTCCCCTGCGGTGCGAGACTGCTGCTAAAACCGAACAGGGAACAGGGGAACTAAAACATTGTGATCGAAGAGATCGAACTGACACGAGAGCCGATTAACGCGCCGCTTGCGCCCACGACGGCCGCCCGCGCGCGCATCGCGGCTTACGTCGAACTGACGAAGCCGCGCATCACGCTGCTCGTTATGCTGACGACCGCCGCCGGTTACTTCCTCGGCGCGGGCCGCACGCTCGACTATCTAGGCTTTCTGCACACGATGGCCGGCACGGGGCTACTTTCGTCCGGCATCGCCGCGCTCAATCAATACCTTGAGCGCGATCTGGACGCACGCATGCGGCGCACGATGATGCGTCCGCTGCCGGCCGGGCGGCTCACGCCGCGCGCCGCTTTCATCTTCGGCGTGGCGCTCACCATCGGCGCAGAAATCTATCTGTTCGCGTTCGTCAACCCGCTCTCGGCACTCCTCGGCGCAAGCGTGGTCTTGGGCTATCTCGGCTGCTACACGCCGCTCAAGACGCGCACAACGCTCTCGACGCTCGTCGGCGCTTTTCCCGGCGCTGTGCCGCCGCTGCTTGGCTGGGCGGCGGCGACGGGGCGCGTCAGTGCCGAAGGCTTGGTGCTCTTTGCGATCATGTTCCTCTGGCAGTTTCCACACTTCTTCGCTATCGCGTGGATGTACCGGGAAGACTACGGGCGGGCCGGCATATTGATGCTGCCCGTGGTCGAGCCGGAAGGGCGGCTGACCAAACAGCAGATCATGCTCTGGACGCTGCTGCTCGTGCCCGTGAGCCTTGCGCCCGCCGCGCTCGGTCTCTCCGGCACGGTCTATTTCGTCGGCGCGCTCATCCTCGGCGTGCTGTTTCTGCTCGCTAGTTTGGCTGCGTATCGGACGCTCTCGCGGCGCAACGCACGGCGCGTGCTGCTCGCGTCCGTGCTCTATCTGCCGTTCCTGTTCGGGCTGATGGTACTAAATCAGTGATCAGAGGTTAGTAAGAAAAAGTCATTCACTGACCTCTGAGCGCTAACCTCTGACCTCTAAGGAGACGACGATGGGCCGTGTGTTCGGTGTTGTGATCTGGCTGATAACGATCCTGACGGTCTGGATGTTTGTGAGCGGCAAGTGGTGGCTGCCGCCCGCCATCACGGAGCATGGGCCGGCCTACGACCGGCAGTTCCTGCTCACGATCATCGTGGTCGGCGTCTCGTTTGCCGGCTCGCAGATCGCTCTGGGCTACATGCTCTGGCGCTACGGCGCGCGGCGCAACGACACCTCGCGCGGCATCTACTCGCACGGCAACAACCGCGTCGAGATGCTCTGCACGGGCGTCACCGCTTTCATCTTTATCACCGTCGCCCTCTTCGGGCAGCGCGTCTGGGCGCAACTGCATTTCCACGAAGCGCCGCCCGGCGCAACGCGCGTCCACGTCGTCGCACAGCAGTTTCAATGGAACTTCCAGTATCCCGGCGCGGATGGTCAGTTCGGCCGCACAGACCCGGCGCTCATCAAGGATGCCGAGCTTAACTTTGTCGGCCTAGACCAGAGCGACCCGCTCGCCAAAGACGATCAGGTTGTGACCACGCTCCTGATGGCGGCCGGGCGCGATGTGGAACTGACGATGACCTCAAAAGATGTGACGCACGATCTGTGGGTGCCGGAGTTGCGCTTCAAGCAGGACGTAGTGCCGGGCATGAACATCAAGGTGCATTTCAAGCCGCTCAAGACGGGGCGCTTCGAGTTGGCCTGCGCGGAGTTGTGCGGGCAGTTGCACTACAAGATGAAGAGTTATCTGATCGTCGTGCCGCCGACGGATTACGATGCGCTGATGCAACTGCCGCAGGCGCAGTTTCAGGCGCGCGTGACCGAACTAAATAAGCAACCGCTGGGCCTGCCGGGCCAGCAATACTAAGACGCACTGTTTCACGTCCCGACCCGTCGCCGCGAGACCTCAAAGGAGAGGACTAACAGCATGGCAGAGGCAGTACCCACGCCCGCAGGCGCACACGCCGCCGCCGAGCACCACGCGGCGGCCGCGCATCATCATGGGCCGCCAACCAGCTTTATACGCAAATATATCTTCAGCATCGACCATAAGGTGATCGGCATCCAGTATCTGTTTCTGGCGCTGTTCTCGGTCTTCGTCGGTATGCTCATGTCGGTGCTGATGCGTATGAACCTGACGTGGCCCGATCATAAGTGGCCGCTCTTGGGGAGCATCTTCAAAGTCGGTGCGCCGGGCGGGCAGATGAGTCCGGAGTTCTACCTGTCGCTCGTCACCATGCACGGCACGATCATGGTCTTCTTCGTGCTGACGACCGCGCCGCAGGGCGGCTTCGGCAACTACTTTCTGCCGATCCAGATTGGCGCAGAGGACATGGCGTTTCCGTACCTCAACATGCTCTCGTTCTGGGTCACGCTCGTCGGCCTGGTCGTCCTGATCTCCGCCATCTTCGTCGAAGGCAGCGCCGCGTTTAGCATCAGCGTCAACGCCAAATCGGGGCTGGCCAAGTTTGCGGAGACATATCTGGGCGGCGGCGGGAGCGGCACACTCGGGCCCATCGGCGGGTGGACGGGCTACCCGACCTTGAGTGCGCTCGGCAAGATCGCCGGGCCCGGTCAGGGCGCGGGCGTCACGCTCTGGATCACGTCCATCGCCATCTTCTGCGTCGCCTCGCTGCTCGGCGCTTTGAACTTCATCACGACGCTCTTGAACATGCGGACGCGCGGCATGTCCTTGATGCGTATGCCGCTCACCTGTTGGTCGTGGTTTACGACTGCGATCCTTGCGCTCCTGTCGTTTCCTGTCCTGCTCGCGGGCGGCATCCTGCTCCTGCTCGACCGCCACGCCGGCACAAGCTTCTTCATCCCTGGCGATCTAGTGGTGAGCGATCAACTGCTCACGACGCACAAGGGCGGCTCACCCATCCTGTGGCAACACCTGTTCTGGTTCTTCGGCCACCCGGAAGTCTACATCGCCATTCTGCCGGGCATGGGCGCGACCTCGCACATCCTCTCCACCTTTGCGCGCAAGCCGATCTTCGGTTATCGCGCGATGGTCTTTGCGATGTTCGCCATCGGACTACTGGGTTTCTTCGTCTGGGGGCACCACATGTTCCTGAGCGGCATGAGTCCGTATTCGGGCATGGCGTTCTCGGTGCTGACGCTCTCCATCGGCGTGCCCTCGGCGATCAAGACCTTCAACTG
>DASVQA010000224.1:0-3985 GCA_036389375.1 Pyrinomonadaceae bacterium
TGGGCGCGGCCATTAAAGATTTCTCGATGATCGCGGACGGCGACCGCATCATGGTCTGCCTGTCCGGCGGCAAAGACAGCTACACGCTGCTCGATCTCCTGCTCGACGTGCGTGAGCGTGCGCCGGTCAGCTTCGATCTGCTCGCCGTCAACCTCGATCAGAAGCAGCCAAACTTTCCCGCCCACGTGCTGCCCGACTACCTGACCGCGCGCGGCGTGCCCTTTCGCATCGTCGAGCGCGACACTTACTCGGTCGTCAAACGGCTCGTGCCCGAAGGCAAGACCTATTGCTCGGTCTGCGCGCGGCTGCGGCGCGGCATACTCTATTCGACCGCCCTTGCCGAAGGCTGCAACAAGATCGCGCTCGGTCATCACGCCGACGACATCACGACCACTTTCCTCTTAAACTTCCTCTACGTCGGCACGCTCAAAGCGATGCCGCCCGTCCTGCGCTCAGACGATGGGCGCAACACCGTGATCCGGCCGCTCGCCTACTGCCGCGAGGCGGACATCGCAGAGTACGCCGCGCAGAAACAGTTTCCGCTGATCCCCTGCGACCTCTGCGGCACGCAACAGAACCTCAAACGCGCGCGCGTCAAACGGCTCGTCAACGAACTTGAACGAGAGATTCCCAACGTCCGCGCTTCGATGTTGACGGCGCTCGGCCATGCCGTCCCGTCGCACCTGCTCGATCCAAATCTCTTCGACTTCAAACGGCTCACGGCCGCCGTCGGCGACGTTGAGACGGAACTGGACGCCGCGCTCGGCCACGTCGAGGCCGGGGCAGACGAACCGGCGCTGGTGACGATCTCTTAAAGCAGACGAAACGGCACAGAGACAGACGAGGCGTGGCCGCTCATCAAAGCCGCCACGCCTCGTCTGCCTGCTTAGTTTTTGTCCCGGTCGTTTAAAGCTGCGCTTAAGGCCTGCGGCCGTGCCCGTGCCCGCCGCCATGACCCACGCCTGCGCCGCCGCCGTGCCCGATGCCATGACCGATAGCTTCGCCCAGATCGTGGTCGCGGTTGCGCTCGGTGCGGAGCATCTCGTCGTGCCCGCGCCCGTGCCGACGGATCGGCAGAACGCCGACGCCGCTGCCGAAGCGACCACGCGGCACGCCGGGTGTCATGTTGCGGCCGCGCCGCACGCGGCGTGGAATGCCGGGCGTCGGGTTCGCGTTGTTCACGTGGCGGATGAGACCGCTACGCCGTTCGTATCGGTAGTGACGCCCGCGCCTGTGCTGGGCGGACGCCGGCAGCGCAACGCAGAGCAGCAGCGCAAGCGCGAGTGTCGTAGCCTTTAACCATCTTGTCATCTTCATTTCTCCTTTGGCCCGCCGTGCTCAAGGGCCGGCGGGTGATGAATTGAAGGGAGAGGTAAGAAAGACCTTTCGCGCTGCACCGCATCCTTGCTCGACAAGGGAAGCGTGCGGCCAAACTGGCCGCACGCTTCCCTTGCGCGCGTGCTTAACGCGTGTTGCTGTTGCCGTTCGTGTTGGTGTTGCTGTTCGAGTTGATGGGCCCGCGCGGTGTGCCCGGATGCGTGTTACGGCCGCGACGCACGCGGCGCGGTGTGCGCGGCGACGGGTTACGATGATTCGTGTGCCGGTTCGAATTCATGTTCCCGTTCGTGTTGGTGTTGGTGTTGCCGTTCGTGTTGTTCGTAGTCTGTCCGGCCAGTGCGGACAGACTCAGCATGGCCGACAGGCCAAGCCCTAAGGCCAATCTCTTGAAAGTTTTCATCACGTCTAGCTCCCTCCTTGTCCCTGCTTAAATTTCAGACACAAATACCCTGGGCGGTGGCGCACCTGTGCGGAAAATGTACGCCGCGCCCAGCGTCCTGCTTATGTCAGGGCAGCCCGCGTGCCAGAGAATTCTGGCGGGCTTAAGGACGATCAGTCGGCTGAAGTGGCGGCCGATTCGGCGGCGCGCTCGACCGCTTTCAGTACGTGGCGACGGTAACGGTGCGTGACGGGGCGACGCCGCCCGATGCCGATGGCGTTGCGCGAGATAATGAGCGTCGGCGGCAGTTGGCGGCGCTTAAACTCGTTGGCGGGCGCTTCGGCGCGGTTCAAAACGTCGTAGACGAGCGCGGCGTCGTGGCCGGCGGCGATGATCTCTTCGGGCGTGGCCTTCTGCTCGAAGTAGAGCTTGAGGATCGGGTCGAGCCGGTCGTAGGGCGGCAGCGATTGATCGTCGAATTGATCGGGCGCAAGTTCGGCCGAGGGGCGCTTGTCTATGATCGCGGCGGGGATGATCTCGCGCGCACGGTTGATGTAGCGCGCCAGTTTGTAGACTTCCGTCTTGAGCACGTCGCCGATAACGGCCAGCCCGCCGTTCGTATCGCCGTAGAGCGTGCAGTAGCCGAGCGCGAGTTCGGACTTGTTGCCGGTTGAGAGTAAGAGTCGGCCTTCGGCGTTCGAGACCGCCATGAGGATGTTGCCGCGCAGGCGCGACTGTGTGTTCTGGCGCGCCAGTTCTTCGCTTGCGCTCGCCGGTTTAGCAAGCCCGAGTTCCGCGACCAGCACTTCGTAAGCCTGCGAGATGGGGCGTTCGACGACGGGCATGCCGAGATTCTGCCCCAGCGCGATTGAGTCCTCGATGCTGCCGCGCGAAGAGAAGGGCGAAGGCATCATCACGGAGAGGACGTTTTGTGCGCCGATGGCTTCGCACGCGAGCGCCGCGACGACCGCCGAATCAATCCCGCCGGAGAGACCGAGCACGGCGCGCTCGAAGCGATTCTTCCGCGCGTAATCGCGTATGCCTAAGACGAGCGCGCCGTGGACGGTTTCGATGTCGTCGCCGGGCAGACAGCGCGTATCGCACACGTCGCAGTCCAAGTCCACCGAGCCGTAGAACTCCTCGAACGGCGGCGCTTGCAGGATGATCTGGCCCTTGTGGTCGGTGATGATGCTTGCGCCGTCGAAGATGACGCCGTCGTTTGCGCCGACGAGGTTGACGAAGACAATCGGCAAGCCCGACAGGCGCGAGCGATGCGCGACCATCTGGCAGCGCTGCCCCATCTTGCTCTTGTTGAAGGGCGAGGCGTTGATCGAAATGAGCACCTCTGCGCCGAGCGCGATCAGATCGTCCGTCGGATCGTTTGCATAGAGCCGCTCGCGCCAGTAGGTCTTATCGTTCCACATATCCTCGCAGACGGCGACGCCGACGCGCGTGCCGTCAAGCTCGAACAGCCGCCGTTCTTTCCCCGGCTCGAAGTAGCGCGGGTCGTCGAACACGTCGTATTCGGGGAGCAGCGTCTTGTCGGCGTAGCCGATGATCTTGCCGTCGGAGATGACGGCCGCCGAGTTGTAGAGTTTGCGCCCCTGCGACAATCCCGTCGGGCGCACCGTGCCGACGATGACGGTCAGCCCCGCGCTCGCCGCGGCGATCTGGTCAAGCGGCTCGGTGGCGTGCGCGATCACGTCTCGATCCATGAACCAGTCGAAGGACATATAGCCCTGCACTGCGACCTCCGGCAGCACTACCATGTCGCTGCCGTCGCGGCGCGCCTGCTCGATGGCGCGCAAGCATTGCGCGACGTTGCCCTCGTAGTCGCCGTTCGTCGTGTTGATCTGTCCGATAGTGACGCGCATCAGTTGTCCCCTTAATGATGAAGTGTGTCCTGTCTCAAGCTGCTTCGACGTATTCGACCATGCTGGTCGGTTCGGGTATCGGCAACCCATCCTCGCGCAGGCCGCGCAGGTGTAGTTCGACGGCCTCGCGCATCCGCTGTTTAACCTCTGCGACGGTTTTGCCAGTGACGATACAACCCGGCATGTCAGGCAAGTAAGCCGAATAATTTCGCTCGCCCTTCTCGATGATCATGGCGTAACGCATCTTCTATTTCTCGTTAGCACTTCTCACGCCCGCTTGCGCCGGATTTTTTTTGCTCTGTTATCGTTCATTCTAAATCGAAGCATGAGCGAAACAAAGAGCCTTTCTTCCGCGTGAAAATGGAGGACGACTTGCGTGCATACGCAAGTCGTC
>DASVQA010000225.1:0-11414 GCA_036389375.1 Pyrinomonadaceae bacterium
CGCAGCGCAACGGCGCGACCTATCATAGCCCGCTCAACTGTCTGCCCGGCACGGGCTGGACGATGAACGATCCGGGTCGCATTTTGATCCAGCCGGCGACGGGCGGCCAAGCCATCGAAGCGAACCGTTACATCGTCGAGCACGGCACGACGCGCGAGGTCTTGATCTACTGGTATCAGGGGCGCGGGCGCACGGTGGCGAGCGAATACTGGGGGAAGATTTACACGGTGCTGGACAGCGTCCAGCGCCGTCGTTCGGACGGCGCAATGGTGCGCGTGATGGTCTCGGTGAGCGGGTCGGAAGCCGAGGCTTTGCGGTTGGCGACCGACTTGGCCGCGCAGGCCGCGCCTGCGTTGCCGACTTACGTGCCCGACTAAAGCGGGCGCGCCGTTTTCAGCCCGCCCCTTTGATGAGGTAACATAGCAGGGTGGCCTTAACGCGCCACCTGCATGACAAGGGGGCCGGGTTTCGGGAAGAAACGAACGATTGCCCGTTTTTCTTAACTGACTGGCCCAGCGCGGTTGCCCCGCACGTTGGCGTTAGTCAAAACTCGGAGATGAAGTAACAGACCACGCGCCGCCCATGCCTGCGGCTCTTGACCGTTGCCCCGGTCGAAAGCTTGTCTCAGGCGCGGCGTGTGAAGGAGCCTCAGGCTACGATGAATCGATTAGAGTGCCCGCGCTCCGGCTACAGCCGGGGTTTGCTGTTTATCCTGCTATCCCTACTGCTGGCGCTGGCGTCTGTCGCCTGCTCCAACCCTGAGAAAGCCAAAGCCGAACACCTGCGGCGCGGCGAACAATATCTCAAAGATAAGAAGTACGCGGAAGCGGCGCTTGAGTTTCGCAACGCTTTGCAGCTTGACGAGCGCCTGACGGCGGCGCACTGGGGGCTGGCGCAGGCGTTCGAGGGGCAGGAGAACTTCCTGCCCGCGATTCAGGAACTGCGCCGCACGCTCGAACTCGATCCGAACCAGTCGGACGCCGCCATCCGCCTCGGCAACTACTACATCGTGGCCTATCAGGGCAACCGCGAAGCCAACAAACAACTGAAGGACGAGGCGCAGAAACTGGCCGACGGCGTGCTCCAACACGACCCCAACCACGTCGAGGCGCACATCCTCCGGGCGACCATTCTCTACACCGACGGCAAGCGCGCCGAGTCGCTCGCGGAACTCAAGCACGCGGTCGAACTAAACCCGCAGCGCATCGAGTCGTTGATGAGTCTGGCGCGCTTCTACATGCAGGAGCATGATGCCGCCAACGCCGAGTTGACCTTCCAGCGCGCGCTCTCAGTCAACGACCGCTCAGGTCTCGCACACGTTCAGTACGGCTACTTCCACGTGCAGCAGAATGATCTCGCGGGGGCTGAAGCCGAGTTTCGCAAAGCCATCGAGGTTGAGCCGACGAACCGCGAAGCGCGCATCACGCTCGCCCGCTTCTATCTCGGCAACAAGCAGCAGGACAAGGCAGAACAGGTCTTCAAAGACTTGGCCGAACTGGACAAGGATCGCCCCGAAGGGCGCAGCGTGCTCGCCGACTTCTACGCGACCATCGGGCGCTACGACGATGCTATTCGTGTCTATCAGGAGATCATCACGCGCGCGCCCGACTACACGCAGGCGCGTTATCGCCTCGGCGAGATCATGCTGCAACGCGGCGACGTGCGTGGCGCGGAGCAGCAGGCGCAGGAGGTCTTGAGCAAGAACGCGAACGACATCAACGCGCGCAAGTTGAGCGCCCGCGTCAATCTGCAAAAGGGCGATGCGAAGAAGGCCGTGGACGATCTGGCGCAGGTCTTGAAACAGGAGCCGCGCGATCAGATCGCGCTCTACTTCATGACGCAGGCGCAGCTTGCCTCCGGGCAGATCGAACAGGCGCGCTCTTACGCGGGCGACCTCGACAAGTATTACCCCGACTATCTGCCCGGCAAACTCTTGCAGGCGCAGATCGGGCTGCGCGCCGGGGGCGAAGAGAACATGAAGACGGCCCAGCGCATCGCAACGGATTTGCTGGATCGGCTGAGCCGCGCTACGCCGGGCGGAGAGGTTTCGCCCGAACTGCTCACGGAACTGCGCTCGAAAGCCTACACGGCGCGCGGCGCAGCCATGGTCAAACTCAATAACCTGTCGGCCGCGCGCGCCGATTTCGAGGCGGCCCGCGCCGCGCTCCCCAACGCGCCGGAGACTTACAGCAATCTGGCAGGCATCGCCATCGCTGAAAAGAAGCCGGCCGAAGCCGAGCAGTTGTATGAGCATGCGCTGCAAATAGACAACGCGAATCTGGAAGCGCTCGGCGGCCTCATCAACCTCTACACGAAGCAGCAGCAACTTGATCGCGCCCACGCGCGCGTCGATCAAGCCATCGCCACCCAACCTAATAACGCGGGGTTGCACTTCCTCAAAGCGCAGATCTTCGGCATCCAGCAGAACATGCAGGCGACCGAGGCGGAACTGCGGCGCACGCTCGAACTCGATGCAAATAACGCTGCGGCCCTGAGCGCGCTCGCCGCGCTCTACGTGAACATGAACAAGCCGCAGGAAGCGATTAACGAATATCGCAACGTCGTCGCCCGCCCGCCCGACACGGACGACGCTGCCGCCCTGACGCTCATCGGCATGGTCGAAGACCGGCGCGACAACCGCGATGCGGCCATCGTCGCCTACAAGGATGCGCTCACGCGTAACCCCGTCGGCGACATCGCTGCAATTGCCGGCAACAACCTCGCGTGGAATTACGCCGAGTACGGCAAGGGCAATCTGGACGAAGCCGTGCGGCTCGCGCAAGCGGTCGTGCAGAAGTACCCGGACGAGCCGGGTTATGCGGACACGCTCGGCTGGGTCTATTTCAAGAAGGGGCTGGCGGGCGCGGCCGTCGAGCAACTGCAAAAGGCCGTCAATCAGACGACGGCGCGCGGCAACGATAGCGCCGTCTATCGGCTGCATCTGGGGCGCGCGCTCGCCGCGCTGGGGCGCAAGACGGAAGCGCGCACGCAACTGCAACAGGCTTTGAGCATGGGCACGGAGAAGAAACTCCTCTCGCCCTCACAACTCGAAGACGCCCGGCAGGCATTAGCAACTTTATGATGAACAAGACAGTGAGCAGCCAGCCGTCTGCAACGGTGAGCGCGACCCGTCGGCCGCGCGCTCTGCCAGTCTGGTTGAACTGCCTACAGCGGATTGGAGTGCTCCGATGAGTGTTGAATTCAGGCAACGCAAGCCCGCCGAGTACGCCCGTATTTTGTGGCGGCGCAAGTGGCTGATCGTGCTGCCGGCGATTGCCGTCTCGTTCGCCGTCGCCATCGTCGTCTGGCGGCTGCCGAACGTTTATGAGTCCAAGACGCTCCTTGTCGTCAAGCCCGCCTCCGTCGCACAAGGGCTGATGCCGAAACTCTCGGATGACGACCTCTCGATCCGCATCAACAACATCAGTCAGGAGGTCTTCAGCCGTTCGACGCTCGAACCGCTCATCATCAACTATGGTCTCTACGCGGCCGAGCGCCGGCGTGGCGAGCCGATGGACACGCTCGTCGAACGCATGCGCAAGAAGGATGTGAGCATCGAGTTGAACAAGAGCCGCAACGACATCACCAACGGCTTCAACCTCACGTTGCGCGGCCCCGACCCGGTCATCGTGCAGAAGGTCACGAGCGAGTTGGCGTCCAAGTATGTCAACGCGCAGCTTGAGTCTGTCCGCAGCGAAGTGGACACGACGAAGAAACTGATTGACGAACAGGTAAATCAGGCGCAGGAGGAGTTGGCGCAGATCGAGAAGCGGCAACTGGAAGTGAAGCTACAGAACATCGGCACGCTGCCCGCGCAGCAACAGACGATGGCCTCGACGCTGAGCGGCTTGCACGAAGAACAGAAGGCGCGCATCGCCGAGGTCGGGCGGCTGCGCGACCAACTCGCCGCCTACAACAGTCAGTTGGGCGACCTGCAAAAACAGATCGAGCAGGAGAAGGAGCGGATCGTTGACACCGTCACCGATCCGAAGACCACGATGTCGTGGGCGGAGTTGACCAAAAGCGAACTGGTGTACGAGGCCCAACTCCAAGACCTGTTGACCAAGCTGAAGCCGAAGAACCCGGAAGTAATCTCCGTCCAGCAGCAACTCGAAGGCATCAAGCGCAGCAAGCAGCAGCTAATTGACGCGCGCGAAGCCGAGATCGCCGAGAAGCAGAAGAAACTCGCCGGTTGGATCGATCCGCGCACCAACACGATCAAGACGAACATCGAACTGGCGAAGGGCGAACTGGCGCGGCAGGAGAATCTGCTGGCCCAGACCAACACGCAGATCGCGCAACTACAACAGAACCTGGGGCGCGTGCCCGGCACGGAGATCGCGTTGCAAGGGCTGGAAAACGAGTACAGATCGAAGAAGACTTACTATGACGAACTGGTGCAGAAGCAGCATCAGTTGGAGTTGTCGAGCGCGGTGGCGCAGAAGCAACAGGGCGAGCAGATCGCGGTGATTGACCCGGCGAGCCTGCGCGAAGAACCGGTCGCGCCGAAGCGCCCGCTCCTTATCGCGCTCGGCCTTGCCTTGGGCATCGTCTTCGGTTTCCTTTGCGCCGCCGCGTTTGAAGTGCCGCGCCTGCTGACCATCCAGACGGTCGAGGACGCGCGCCATTACACGTCGTTGCCCGTGCTCGCTTCCGTGCCGGAACTGCTGACGCCGCGCGAGGAGCGTCGCCGCCGCCTGCGCCGTTTAGGCTTCGCCTGCGCCGGCATCGCCGTCACCATTTTATCCATCCCGGCGCTCGCGTTGTTTCTAAAACTGACGCACCTGTTCGAGATGTTCTCAACGTAAAGAAAGTGCTAAGTGCTGAGGGCTGAGTGCCAACTTCCGACTCAGCCCTCAGCACCCAGCCCGCAGCCCTGATTGCCATGTACCGCGAGTTCTACGGCTTAAAAGAACTGCCCTTCGCGCTGACGCCCGATCCGCGCTTTATCTACTTCACGCCGTCGCACACGGAGGCGATGGCGAACCTGCATTACGGCATCGAGAGCGGCAAGGGGCTGATCGTCGTGACGGGCGAAGTCGGCACGGGCAAGACGACGATCCTGCGTTGGATGATGCAGCGGCTCGACCGCACCGTGCTCGTCGGCTACGTGATCAATCCGCGCCTGAGCGTGCCGGAGTTTTATCAACACATCGCGCGGCTCTTGGGCGTGGAAGCTTGGCAGAACAAATCAGAGTTGTTATTCGCGCTGGGGCAGACGCTCGCCGAGCGCCACGCGCGCGGGCTGCGCACCGTGCTCATCATTGACGAAGCGCACGGGCTTTCGACCGCCGTGCTCGAAGAGATCCGCCTGCTCTCGAACTTTGAATCGGATGCGGCGAAGCATTTGCAGATCGTGATGACGGGGCAGCCGGAGTTGCGCGCCGTGTTGAACAACCCGGAGTTGCGCCAACTCAAACAGCGCGTCGCCCTGCGCTGCGAGATCAAGCCGCTGCCGAGCGTCGCGGAGACCGAGAAATACATCAAGGCGCGCCTGCAAGTGGCGGGCGCTGAGCGCGCGGACATTTTCTCGCCCGGCGCGATCGACTACATCTTCCGTTGCGCGGGCGGCATCCCGCGCCAGATCAATAACCTCTGCGATAACGCGCTACTCGTCGGGTTTGCCGCGAATGAGCAGCGCATCAGTCGCGCCACAATCGAAGAGGTGGCCGAAACCTTCGACATGCTGCCGGATACCAAGCGCAACTTAAGCAGCGTCGAACGCCCTGTGCCGCCCGCGCCCGTCTTCAGTTCCGCCGGGCGCGCGGAACTCTGGGCCGCCGGCAACGGGCAGCAGGCAAACGCGCACGGCGCACCCGCCGAGCCGACCACAACCTCCGCAGATGACGCGCATGATGTCTTGGACATCGGCGCGGCCTTCCGCCGTTGGGACGCGATGGGAGACAGGTAATGGGGAGAGTCTACGAAGCTTTGAAACGCGCCGCCGCGCACGCGGATGCACCCGCGCCCGACGCGGACGAACAACAGCCGGCCCGGCCGCCGCGTACAGACCACATGTCCGCGAGCGACGCCCGCGCCGCGCGCAACGGCGGCGGCCCGAACGGCAACGGCGCAGCCCACGCCGAAGGGCTGTTTGCGGGCAAGTCCGCTTATTTTAATGCGCCCGATGCGGCGCACACTTCAGCGTCCACTGAGCACACGACTTACGCCCCTGCCGGGTCGGCACTCCCCGGCGGGCCGGCTACGCGTGTTGCTGGGGCAACGGTGGACGCTGTCAGTTCGGCGCGCGACGCGGCTTACACCTCTATCGAGGTCGCCGCGTCGCGCGTCGAACCACATCTCATCGCCATCACCGACCCGCGCTCGCCGCATGCAGAGCAGTATCGCTCTTTGCGCACGCGTGTGCTGCAAGCGGGCGAGCGGCGCAAGGTGCAGGCGGTCGTCATCACGAGCGCAGGCCCCGCCGAAGGCAAAACTGTGACGGCGCTTAATCTCGCATGGCTCTTAGCGCAGACCGACGGTGTGCGCGCGCTCCTGATTGACGGCGACTTGCGCCAACCCTGCTCGGCCGAGTATCTCGGCCTCGAAGCGCCGGTCGGTCTTTCGGAAGTGCTGGCCGGTCAAACCAGTCTGAGCGACGCCATCGTGCGGCTCGAACCGGCGGGCCTGCATCTGCTGCCCGGCGGCACGCCGCATGACAGCGTCGCGGAGATTCTGTCGGGGCCGAAGTTCAGCGCCGTGCTCGCGGAACTGCGGCGCTCGTTCAACTTCATCATCATTGACGCGCCGCCGCTCGGCATCTTCACCGATGCCAACGTCCTGATTAACCGCGCGGACGGCGCGCTCATCGTCGTGCGCGCCAACCGCACGCGCTACGGCGAACTCGAACGCGTGCTTGAACCGCTGCCGCGCGAGCGCATGCTCGGCGTCGTCTTAAACGGCGCAGAGACCGGCCCCGACGCCGGCAGCTACTACTACCAGCGGCGCTACTATCGCCGCGAAGACCCGGCGGCGACCGGGACGACGAAAGTTTCCGAGGAGGTCGGTTGAGGTCTGCGCGCACCAGACTGCGCACGCTGCTGCTGCTGACGGCCGAGGCGCTGCTCATCTTTGGCTGCGTCGTCGCGGCGACCGAGATTCGTCTCGGCATGGACGAGGCTTACCTGACGCTCTTTGAACGGAACGGCATCTACAAGGCGGCGCTCGCCACCTTCTTCTGTCTCGGCGCGTTCTACCTCTACGACCTCTACGACTTCGTCGTCATGCACGACCGGCGCGAGCTTGTCCTGCGGCTGATACAGGCGCTCGGCCTCGCGTGGATCGTGTTGGCGCTCATCTTCTACGTTGCGCCGCAGGTGATGTTGGGGCGCGGGATTTCGCTGATCGCGCTGCCGCTCGCGCTGACGTTGATGGTCGGGTGGCGCGTCTCGATCCATTGGCTGCTGGGGCATCCGAACGTCGGCGAGCGCATCCTGATCGTCGGCTCCGGCAATGCGGCGGTCGAGATCGCGCGCGAGGTGTTGGAGCGCCGCGACGCGGGTTATCGCGTCGTGGGCTTTGTGGACAACCGGCCCGAACTGGTCGGGCAGTCGATCATCAATCCGCGCGTGGTCGGTTTGACGAGCGACTTGGCCGAAGTGGTGCGGCGCGAGAGCGTGGACAGGATCATCGTGGCGCAGGGCGAGCGGCGCGGGCAGTTTCCGACGCGTGAACTGCTCGACTTAAGCCTCGGCGGCGCGGTCGCCATCGAAGAGGGCGCGTCCTTCTATGAACGCATCACGGGGCGCGTCCATCTGAACATGCTGCGCCCTTCGTGGCTCATCTTTTCGGGGCGCGGGCGGCAGGCACGCCTGTCCGGCGTAGCGCGGGCGTTTATGCACCGCAGCGTCGCGCTCGTCGGCGCGCTCGTCAGCCTGCCCATCGCGCTCGTGACGGCGCTTTTGATCAAACTCGAATCGCCGGGCCCTGCGCTCTACAAGCAGGAGCGCGTCGGCAAGAACGGGCGGCCGTTTACGATCATGAAGTTTCGCTCGATGCGGCTGGACGCGGAAAAGGACGGGCCCGTGTGGGCGCAGTCGGGCGACGACCGCACGACGCGCATCGGGCGCATCATCCGCAAGATTCGCGTGGACGAGATTCCGCAGTTCTGGAACATCCTGAAGGGCGAGATGAACTTCGTCGGCCCGCGTCCCGAACGGCCGCACTTCGTCAAGCAACTTGCCGCCGAGATTCCGTTCTACGAGCAGCGGCATCTGATCCCGCCCGGTCTTACCGGCTGGGCGCAGATCAAATACCCTTATGGCGCATCCATCGAAGACGCGCGCCAGAAGCTGCAATACGATCTCTATTACATCAAGAACCAGAGCTTGATGCTCGACGCCGTGATCCTCTTCGAGACGGTCAAGACGATTCTGTTTGGGCGGGGCGGGCGCTGACGCTGTCGCCCGCCGGTTGAAGTGTTAGGAGGTTTAGCCAGATGAGACGGAAAACGACGCTGCCGCTTGTGCTCGTGCTTGTGACGCTGCTCACGATGCCCGCAGGCGCTCTGCGCGCGCAGGACGCACAGAAGGTGCGCCCGCGCAAAGTTACGCAACAACCAGCGCCGCCGCAGACGGGCACGCCGACCGGCGACAAGATCAAAGAGCATCTTGAACCGGACGACACGAGCGCGCCGCCGCGTGCGGACATCCCGGCGGCCGCGCTGGCGAACCGACAGCAGAGCATGAGCGAAGAAGAGGCGCAGATCGTGCCCTACTACAACAACTATCTCGCTTCCTATCCGCTCGGCCCCGAAGACGTGATCTCTGTGAGCGTCTTCGGGCTTGATCGTTACTCGAAGGCCGGCATCACCGTGCCGCCCAACGGCGTGATCTCCCTGCCGCTCATCCCGGAAGGCATCTTCGTCGTCGGCAAAACGACGCAGCAGGTGGCGGCCGAGATCACAAAGAAGTTCGACGAGTACGTGATCGATCCGAAGGTCACGGTCTCTTTGGAGAAGGCGCAGTCGGCCATCTTCTCAATCGTCGGGAACGTCGCGCAGCCCGGCGTCCGCACGATGACGCGGCGACTCTCGGTGAGCGAAGCCGTTGCGCTCGCGGGCGGCGCGCTGCCGACCGCGAACCTGAGTAAAGTGATCGTCGCGCGGCGCGGTGCGGACGGCTACCTGAAACCGATCCCGGTCAACCTCGCCGCCATCGCCAAAGGGCGCGCGCCCGATACGCTCTACCTCAACCCCGGCGATCAGGTGATCGTGCCGAGCGACAAGTGGAAGAGTTTCGGGCGCACGGTCATCAGCCTCCTGCCCATCGTCAGCTTCGCGCGCATCTTCACGGGCGGCGGCTTCTGAAAGGGCGGCAGACGTTAGCCAGCAGGCAGTTGCACAGGCAGAAGGCACGCGTTCATGTTCCTGCGCTCAACCACTCCGACCCGGCGACAAGTGCGCGGCGCGCGGCGCATACTGCGCGCCGCTCTGTTGCTGCCGGCCGCCTACTGCCTGCTGCTTGGGGCGGCCTCGGCCGCATGGTCGCGGCAGGAGTCGGGGACGTTGGCGTGGCTGCGCGCGGTCTATTTTCTCGACGAGCAGCGCGGCTGGGCGGTGGGCGGCAAAGGCGCTCTGCTTGCGACCACAGACGGCGGCGCGCACTGGCGCGTCGGGCGCAAGCCGACCGAGGATGGCTTGCGCGACGTGTTCTTTATCAACGAGACGACGGGCTGGCTCGTCTGCGAGCGCAGTCTCGTCAAAGTCGAGACGGAAGGCGGCACGCGCTCGTATCTGCTCAAGACCATGAACGGCGGCGGCAGTTGGCAACGCGTCGAGGCGACGGACAAGGCGGCGGAGACGCTCCTCGTGCGCGTCATCTTCACCGATGCTGAGCATGGCTGGACGTTCGGCGAAGAGGGCGCGCTCTACGCGACGACCAACGGCGGCGCGACGTGGACGCGCCAGCGCGTGCCGACGCGCCACCTGTTACTCGGCGGCGCTTTCCCGGACGAGACGACGGGCTGGCTCGTCGGCGCGGGCGCGACCTTGCTGCACACGACGGACGGCGGCGCGGAGTGGCGTGCAGCGGCGGGCTTGCCGGTCGAGCCGGGCGCGCGTCTGAACGCGATCACGTTTGTTGATGCGCGGCGCGGTTGGGCGGTCGGCGCAAAAGGGCTGGTGCTCGCCACCGTGAACGGCGGGCGCAGTTGGACTGTGCAAGCGGCGAACGGCACGGCCGATCTGTTCGACGTAAAGTTTCTCGACGCGCAGGAGGGCTGGGCGTCGGGCACGGAGGGCGCGCTCCTGCACACGACCGACGGCGGCGCGCACTGGCAGACTATCGCTTCGCCCGCGCGCCATCCGCTCGAACGCCTCTGCTTCGCCTCGCGCACGCGCGGCTGGGCGGTCGGTTTCGGCGGCACGATCATCGCTTACACGCCGGGCCAAGCGCCCGCGCCTACCATCAGATGGCCCGGCGACAGACCCTGAGTCAGGCCGCGACAGCACACCGGAGATTTACTCATGCTCGAAGTTTTCCTGCGCTCATCTGCTTCGCGCGCGCGTCGTCGGCAACTGCGGCGCGCGGCCTGCGCCGTCGCCCTCCTGATCGTGTGCGCCAGCGCGCGGGCGCAGCAACACAGACCGCAGATCACGCCGCCCACACCACCCGCGCCGCCCGCGCGACCCGCGCCGTTTGGCACGACGACGACCGAGACTAAGCCCGACGTTAAAGCGACTGCGGGCGGTACGAGCGCGACGCGCTCGCGCGTGGCCGCGCCGGAGACTAAGAAGACGCCCGAACCGGCCGCGCCGACAGCGCCGGTTGCCGCATCCGACGCGGTTGCCGGCGGCGACGACCTCGATTCGCTGCGCGCGCAGCTTCAGACGACGATGGCTGACGGCGAGCGCGGGCGTTTGCAGCGTCAGTTGGTGGAACGGCTCGCGGCGACCAACGATAACAATGCGGCGCTCGACGAGTTGCGTCTGCTGCTGCACGAAGATCGTTATGATCCGCCATTCTTCTACAATCTCGGCAACACGCTCGCGCGCCTCGGCGACGCCAGCGCCGCCACAGACGCTTATCGCAAAGCGATCAGTCAACGGCGCGGCCACTATGCGCGTGCGCTCAACAATCTCGGCGTCATCCTCACGCGACAGGGGCGCTGGGAAGAGGCGCACGATGCGCTTGCCGCCGCGCTCAGCGAAGAACACAATACCTACGCCGAAGCGAGCTACAATCTGGGCCGCCTCTACCTGCTGCGCGGCGAAGCCGGCCTCGCCATACGCCAGTGGCGGCAGACGCTCGCGCTTGAACCCGCGCACGCCGATGCGGCCGCCGCGCTCGCACGCGCCTACGCCGAAGACGGCGACGTCGCGCGCGGTCTCGCCGTGCTCGACGCCTATGTTGCGCGTAGCACGCGCACCGGCGCGGGCGTGCCGCTGCCGGTCGTCTATGCGCGCCGCGAACTCG
>DASVQA010000226.1:0-20967 GCA_036389375.1 Pyrinomonadaceae bacterium
AGGTCGGCGCGAGGCCGAGCGCGGGCAGCGTGAGGCGGAGCGTGCGCGGGCGCAGGCCGAGCGGGACGCCGAGCAAGGCCGGCGCGCCGCCGAGCAGGGCCAGCGCGAAGCCGAACGGGCGCAGCGTGAGGCCGAGCAGACCCAACGTGAAGCGCTGCGGGAAGCTGAACGGGCGCAGCGCGACGCCAAACGCGAGGCCGAAGAGTCACAGCGCGGAGCGCAGCAAGAGGCTGAGGAAGCACGCCGCGAGGCCGAGCGTGAACGCATAGAGGCGCAGCGTGAAGCGGCGCGTGAGCGGGCCGAGGCGTTGCGCGAAGCCGAGCGCGAGCGCGCGGAAGCCTTGCGCGAGCAGGAAGAGGCGCGGCGCGAAGTGGAACGGGCGCAGCGCGACGCTGGGCGCGAGCAGCGCGACGCCGAGCGGGAACGCCAGCGCGCCGGCCGCGAAGCGGAGCGCGCCCGTCAGGAGATCACGCGCGAGCAGGGCGGCCCAACCTTCAACAGCGGTTATCGTCTGATCGAAGAGGAAACGAAGTCGTTCCCCGTGCAGGGCACGCCGCGCGTACGCATTGAGACGTTCGATGGTGCGATCACGGTCGAAGCGTGGGACAGACCCGAAGTGCAGTTCAGGGCCATTAAGCGTGCGCGCGACGAACAGGCCATGCGCGCCATACGCGTGCGCGGCGTGCAGACCGGCGCGGACATACAGATCATCGCCGAGTTCGACAAGGCGCAGGCGCGCCCATGGCAGGGCACGAATGCGACCGTCGCGCTCGAAGTGCGCGTGCCGCGTAACGCGAATCTGAACGTACACACCGGCGACGGGCGCGTGCGCCTGAACGGCGTGCATGGCGAAGTGACGCTGCGCACCGGCGACGGCGGCGTGGACGTAACCGAGGGCAGCGGTCGCCTCCACATCGAGACGGGCGACGGGCGCGTGCGCGTCGCACAGTTTGACGGCGAGGCCGAGGCGCAGACGGGCGACGGGCGCATCACGCTCGAAGGGCGCTTCACGCGCTTGAGCGCGCGCACCGGCGACGGCGGCATCTCGCTCGCCATGCCGGCGAACGTGGACGCGACGATTGAGACGGACGCCGGCTCGGTGGTCAATGAAGGATTGGCTATATTGGCGGATAACAGCAGCGACGAACAGCGCGTGCGGCGTTGGCGCGTCGGGCGCGGCGGCAACCTGTTCAGCCTGCGCACCAGCGACGGCTCGATCTACCTGCGGCGCGCGGAGTCAACGGCCGGCGTGCGCTGAAGGCGAGCGGGCGGCCAAACTGAAGGCCCGAAGGCGTCGTCGCGGCAACGCGTGCGCGCGTTTTCGTTTTAAGTTTCGGTCTGTCGATCAACTCCAAATAATTGTACGTGGCCAGTAAAAGGTTGAATTAAAGGCGAAACATTTCCGGGCGACGCGCCGTCTAATTTTACAAAGCGGCTTCGTGCCCGACCGCAAACCTTAACTAGTTCGTTCACGAGCACAAGCCACGCCGTTCAACCTGTAAGCATTTTTCCAAGTCGGAGCCTTAATGAACAAAGCAATACTGCTCGGCGCTCTTTTACTACTCTGCTGCTGGTCAGTCTGCGCGCAGACGGCGCAGCCTACCGCGTCGCCCTCGCCCGACCAGCCACCTAACGCGCAGCCGCCCGCGCAAGCCAACTCGCTCGCGCCCGCAGGCGCATCGGTCAACCCGGTCGCTAAAGGCGGCGGCGTCGGCGGGCACGTCTCTCTGCCGCCGGAGAAGGCGGGCCCCGTCCGCATTCCGCGCTTTGAGAAGCCGCCGGTGATTGACGGCAAACTAGACGACGCCATCTGGCAGCAGGGCGCACTCTTCAAAGACTTCTACGAAACCGATCCCGGCTACAACGTGCCGGCGGCGCACCCCACCGAAGTCCGTATGGGCTACGACGCGAAGACGCTCTACATCGCCTTCCGCGCCTACGACGAGCCGGGTCAGGTGCGCGCCACCATCCCGAAGCGCGACGAAGTGCTCGGCGCGGACGATAGCATCCGCGTGCTGCTAGACACCTACAACGATCAGCGCAAGGCTTATGTGCTCTGCTTCAGCCCGGTGGGCGTGCAGCAGGACGGCATCCGCACGGAAGGGTCGGGCGTTGATTTCAGCGTGGACATCGTGATGGAGTCGAAGGGCACGGTCTTGCCGGATGGCTACGTGGTCGAAGTGGCCATTCCCTTCAAGTCTTTGCGCTACGCGGCGGGCAAGGACAAACTCTGGGGCTTGCAAATCTTCCGGCAGATATTGCACCTCAACAACGAGTCGGATTCATGGATGCCGCTCTCGCGCGACATCTCCGGCGTGCTCAATCAAGCCGGGCACATCAACGGCCTCGAAGGCATCGCCACCGAGCGCAACCTCGAACTGATTCCTAGCCTGACGCTCTCGGAGAACGGCAAACGCGTGCGCGCCTTCCCGTTGGGCTTCGACCCCGTCACCGGTCAGGTCGTGCCCGATCCGGGCCGCATGCGTAACGCGCCCATTGGCTTCGATCCCGGCCTCACCGCCAAACTCGGCATCACGCCGACCATCACGCTCGACGCCGCCATCAACCCCGACTTCGCGCAGGTCGAAGCGGACGCGCCCGTCGTGCTGGTCAATCAACGCTTCCCGATCTTCTTTCAGGAGAAACGCCCTTTCTTCCTCGAAGGCAAGGACGCATTTCTGACGCCGATCACGGCCGTCCACACGCGCGCCATCGTCGATCCCGATTACGCCGTTAAACTCACGGGCAAGCAGGGGCGCAACACGTTCGGTCTCATCCTCGCTTCCGACAACGCGCCCGGCAACTTCAGCACCGATGATCGCCAGAGTATCTCAAGCAGCTACGAACGTTGTCTGAATGCCAACCCCGGCAACCCGGCCGCCTGCGGGGCTGACCCGCGCCGCTTCTTCGACAAGAACGCCTACATCGGCGTCGCGCGCATCAAGCGCGACTTCGGCAAGGAGAACACGCTCGGCCTCATTGCCACGACCTACAACTTCATCGAGCGGCACAACGACCTCGGCGGCCTCGACGGGCGTTTCAAACTCGATCCGAAAACCGTCTTCACCTTTCAGGCGCTCGGCACAACCTCGCGGCGGCGCTTGGCCGACCCGTTCACGGGGCAAGCCGGGCAGCACACCTTAAACGGCTTCGGCTACAACTACAATCTCGATCACAGCGCGAAAAACTGGGGCTACAACCTGAACGGCGTCGGCTTCACGCGCGGCTATCGCGCCGAGGTCGGCTTCACCCAGCGCACCGACAACAACAACCACCAACTCAACGTGCGCTGGAACACCGATCCGACCACGAAGGGCACGATCAGACAGTGGCGCGCGAGCCTCTTCTCCGACATGCAGCACAATTTCGAGGGGCGCTCGCAACGTTGGGACATACAGCCCTTCTTCGGCTTCAACATGGCGCGGCAGACGTTTATCACCTTCGGTTATCGGCGCGCCTACGAACGCCTGTTCGCCAGAGAGTTCAACACGCGCTTCGCCGGCACGGACGACGAACGCTCGACCTACAAGTGGAGCGCCATCGTCAACGCCGAGTCGCAACTGACCAAGCAGTTCTACTTCTTCATCTCGGCCGTGCGCGACATGCACGTCTTCGACTTCGACTTTGGCGCAGAGCCGAAGTTCTCGCGCGCCAGCCCGTCGGCCGTGGCCGCGCGCGACGCGCGGGCGAACGGTCTCTGCGGCGGCGCGAGTCAGCCGCCGGTCTGCTTCGGTTTCCTCGATCCCGGCTCCGGCAACCTCTGGAACATCCAGATGTTTCTCGACTACAAACCGAACAGCGCGCTCCACACAACGCTCAACTACACCAAGCAGCAGCTCGTGCGCAACGACACGCACCTCGTCGCCTTCGACGACAACATCTACTCGTGGCGCACGACCTACCAGTTCACGCGCTTCACCTATGCGCGCGTGCGCTTCGACTACGACACCATTCCGTCGCAGCTACGCGTCAACGCGCTGGTCGGTTGGACGCCGAACCCCGGCACAGCTTTTTACGTAGGTTACAACGACGATCTGACGCGCAACGGTCTCAGCCCGTTTACGGGTCAGCTTGAGCCGGGCTTCCGGCGCAACGGCCGCCAATTCTTCATTAAGATGTCTTACCTCTTCCGGCGCAGCTTCTAACGCGCCGGCGAGAGCGCATAGTTTGCGCGGCCCGTTCGAGGTTGAGGTTTTAAGTCCAATGGCAAGACAGCACTCCTGCGTGCGCACACGGCACGACCAAATGCTCAGCCCCGTCTGGCTGCTCCTGTTGCCGCTCCTGTTCGCCGCGCTGCCCGCACACGCGCAGCAGCAGCAGTTGGCGGCCCGCTCAGCCGAGCCGGGCAGCAGCCGCAACGCGAAGACCGGCGCGGCCGTCGAAGCGCCACGCCCGAAGCGCCTTGCGCCCGTGCGCGCGAGCGCGACGACGGGCGGCGCGCGCATCACCATCACGGCCGATGCTGCGCTCGACGACTATGCGGCCTACCGCGCGGGCGAACGCTTCTTCGTCCTGCTGCCGCGCGCCAGCTTCGCCACCGCGCAGCGTGAGCTTAGCGCCGCGCCGGGGCTGGACGATGCGCGCGTCGAACAGCAAGGCGCGGACGTGCTCATCTCGTTTCGCCTCGCGCCCGGCATGACGGCGCACGTCAAACAGAACTTCAACCGTCTCGACGTACTCATCAACCCGCCAGACCCGCAACAGCAGAGCGGCGGCTCGGCCACGGACAAGAAGGACGGCGACAAGAAGAACGACGATCAGCAGACGACGCCCGCGCCCGCCTCGTCCGAGCCACCCACGACGGACAAGCCGGCCAACGCCGCCGCGCCGAACGCAGCGACCAGCACGCCTGCGCCCGTCGCCGCCGCCAAAAAAGATACCGTCACGAAGGGGCGCGTTGTCCCGCCGGAGAAGGCGCAGCCGATCCGCGTCCCGCGCTTCGAGACGCCGCCGGTGATTGACGGCAAATTAGACGACGCCATCTGGCAGCAGGGCGCACTCTTCAAAGACTTCTACCAGATTCAACCGGGCGATAACATCGCGCCCTCGCGCAAGACCGAGATGCGCATGGGCTACGACGCGAAGACGCTCTACATCGCCTTCCGCGCCTACGACGAGCCGGACAAGGTGCGCGCCACCGTCCCCAAGCGCGATCAGATTTTCGACGACGACTACGTTGGCATGTTCCTCGACACCTTCAACGATCAGCGCAAAGCCTACGCGCTCTTTTGGAGTCCATTAGGCGTGCAGGCCGACGGCATCCTGACCGACGGGCAGAACGAGGATTACAGCCCCGACATCGTCATGGAGTCGAAGGGTACGCTCACGTCGGACGGCTTCACGGTCGAAGTGGCGATCCCGTTCAAGTCGCTGCGCTACGAAGCGGGGAAAGACAAGCTGTGGGGCGCGCACTTCTTCCGCCGCATCAAACGCTTCAATAACGAACTCGATTCATGGATGCCTTTCTCGCGCGATGTCACCGGCAATCTAGTGCAGGCCGGGCATCTCACCGGTCTCGAAGGCATCTCGACCGAGCGGACGCTCGAACTCATTCCGAGCATCACCGTCTCAGAGACGGGCAAACGCGTGCGCGCCTTCCCGCCGCAGCCGAGTCCGCCCGCGCCCGGCACAAGGGCCATCGTGGACACGGGGCGCTTCGTCAATCAACCGCTCGCCACCGACATCGGCGTGACCGCCAAGTACAGTCTGACGCCCACCGTCACGCTCGACTTCGCCTACAACCCCGACTTCGCACAGGTCGAAGCCGACGCCACGGTCGTCACGGCGAACCAGCGTTTTCCGATCTTCTTTCAGGAGAAGCGCCCCTTCTTCCTCGAAGGCAAAGAGATTTTCGACACCAATAACACGGTCGTTCACACGCGCGCCATCATCGACCCCGACTTCGCCGCCAAGCTCACGGGCAAGCGCGGACGCAACACCTTTGGCCTCATCCTCGCGTCCGACGCTGCGCCCGGCAACTTCTCCGAAGACGACCGCAACGAAGCGTTTCAGGATTTGATCCGCCAGCAGTTGAGCGGCGGCCCCATCCACCCGTCCACGCGGCTGCGCCTCTTCGATAAGAACGCCTACATCGGCGTGCTGCGCCTGAAGCACGACGTAGGGCGCGAGTCGAACGTCGGTCTCATCGCCACGAGCTACAACTTCGTGGATCGACACAACAACGTGCTCGGCTTCGACGGGCGCTTCAAAACCGATCCCGTCACCATCGTCAGCTTCGAGGTGATCGGCACAAGCACGCGCGACTGCTCGGGCCCCAGCGCCGACCTGCTCTCCTGCTTTAAGAACAAGGGCTTCGCCTATTCCGGCGCTTACGATGTGACGCGGCGCAATACGGGCTGGGTCTTCAGCGTCGGCGGGCGCACGCGCGACTACCGCGCTGACGTGGGCTTTACCCAACGCGTCAACACCAACAGCGCCTTCTACGCCTATCGCTGGAACACCGAGCCGAAGCCCAAGGCCAAGCTCATCCAGTTTCGCATCCAGAACTTCACCGGCGTTGATTACGACTGGCAGGGGCGCAGTCAGGACTGGTTCGACGGCACAAACTTCAACTTCCAACTCCAACACCAGACCTTCTTACAGATCGGGACAAACTTCGGCTATGACCGCCTCTTTGCCGAAGAGTTCAGCGGCCGCTTCGCCGGCCTCGATCAGGAACGGCAGGCCCGCCACCGCACGATCTTCGTCTACACGGAGACGACGCTCAGCAAGAAATACTCCGGCTATTTCTTCCTCGGCACGCAGCGCGGGCAGTTCGACTTCGATTTCGGCGCGGGCAGTCGCTTCCCGCGCGTCAGTCCCGGCGCTATCGCCGCGCGCGACGCACGCGCCGCCGGCTTCTGCGACGACGAAGACGAGCGCAAACGCCCCGCCGTCTGTTTTGATCCGCAAGACCCCGGCCCCGGTTACACCTTCGACGTGCAGGCCGGGCTTACTTACCAGCCGACGAGCGCCCTGCGCACCTCGCTCGACTACACCAAGAATCGCCTGACGCGCTTCGACACGCGGCTGGTGGCTTTCGACGAGAACATCTACGTCTTGCGCGCTACCTACCAGTTCACGCGCTTCACTTTCGCCCGCGCCCGTCTTGATTACGACACGCTCGGCTCGCGCATGCGCGGGCAGTTTCTCCTCGGCTACACGCCGAATCCGGGCACGGCCTTCTATGTCGGCTACAACGACGATCTCAATCGCAACGGCTTCAATCCCTTCAACGGCAACCTTGAACCCGGCTTCCGGCGCAACGGCCGCACCTTCTTTATCAAAGCGTCCTATCTATTCCGGCGCAGCTTCGAGTAACGAAACCCGCGCCCGCCGCGTCTAGTATGCTGAGCCTGTCTTGATGCGCGGAGCGTTTTAGCGCGGGCCGACGGGCAGCAACTTACGCGGGGAGCATCCGACACCTTGAAACCAACAAACAGCCGCGCCGCCCTCAACCTCCACGCCCGAACCCGCCGCCCAGCGAGCGTCAGCTTGTTATGCGCGCTGCTTCTGCTCGTCGCCGTCAGTGCGCGCGCACAGCAAAGCACCACGGGCACGCCGCCTGCGCCAACCGCCACGCCGCCCGCCGCTCCGACGGCGAACACGAATGAAACTCAGTCCGGCACGGTTGACGCAAACGGCAACCTGCAACCGGCGGGCAGCGTCGCCCCCGGCACGTCTGCGCCCGCCAGTCGCACGGCGACGAGCGCCGCGCCGCCGTCCGTCGCCGTCCGCCCCGCTTTTCCGCTCGCGCCCGACAAGGCTCAGCCCCTGCGCGTGCCGCGCTTCGAGACGCCGCCCGTGATTGACGGCAAACTCGACGATGCCGCGTGGCAACGGGCAGGCATCTTCCAAGAGTTCTATCAGATCAGCCCCGGCGACAACATCGCGCCCTCGCAGCCGACCGAAGTCTTCATCGGCTACGACGCGCGCTTCCTCTATTTCGCGTTTCATTGTTACGACGATCCGGCGAAGGTGCGCGCAACCGTAGCGCGCCGCGACAACGTCTTTGGCGAAGACAACGTGCGTGTCTTCCTCGACACGTTCAACGATCAGCGCAAGGCTTACGTGCTCGGTTGGAATCCGCTCGGCGTGCAGCAGGACGGCATCATGACCGAATCGGGCGGCACGGATTACAGCGTGGACATCGTGATGGAATCGAAGGGCGTGCTCACGCCCGATGGCTTCACGATTGAGGTGGCCATTCCGTTCAAGTCGCTGCGCTATGAGGCGGGCAAAGATAAGCAGTGGGGCATACACGTCTGGCGCAACATAGATCGCTTCAACGACGAGATCGATTCATGGATGCCGGTCTCGCGCGACAAGTCGGGCACGCTCAATCAGGCGGGGCACATCATGGGTCTCGAAGGCGTCTCGACCGAGCGCACGATTGAGTTGATTCCAAGCCTCACTGTCTCCGAGACGGGTCGGCTCGTGCGTTCCATCCCACCCGCGACGCTGCGCGCGACGCCGGGCCTCATCGATCCCGGCCGCTTCGTCAACGAACCCGTCAAGCTCGATCCCGGTCTGACCGCCAAGTTCGGCATCTCGCCGACGATGACGTTAGACCTCGCCTTGAATCCAGACTTCGCGCAGGTCGAAGCCGATCAACTCGTCGTCACGACGAATCAACGTTTCCCCATCTTCTTCTCCGAAAAGCGCCCCTTCTTCCTCGAAGGCGTGGAGATATTTCAAACGCCGCTCACGGTCGTCCACACGCGCGCCATCGTTGACCCGGATGTGGCGGTGAAATTGACGGGCCGGCGCGGGCGCAACACCTACGGCGTGATGCTCGCCTCCGACAACGGCCCCGGCTCGTTCATCGGCGACGAACGGCTCGCGGCCGCCAATCAACCTTTTCTCGACAAGAACGCCTACATCGGCGTGCTGCGCCTGCGCCGCGACGTGGGGCGCGAGTCGAACATCGGCGTCATCGCCACGACCTACAACTTCATCCAGCGGCACAACCAGTTGTTCGGCATAGACGGCCGTTTCCGCCTCGACCCCAAGACGACCATCAGCTTCCAGACCACCGGCTCGACGGCGCGCGAGTTCTTCTTCGACGCAGACCTCGGCGACGACACCTATCGCACCGGCAACGGGCTGGCCTACTCGTTCGACGCCACCCGGCAGGGGCGCAACCTGACGGCCGAGTTCTACGGCGAAGGCTACACGAAAGACTACCGCTCCGAAGTGGGCTTCGTCGGGCGCAACAACACGAATTTCAACTCGCTCTTTCTCGGCTGGAACTCGACGCCCAAACCGAAAGCGCAACTCGTCTCGTGGCACGCGCACAACTACACGCACATTGATTACGACTTCCAGCGCCGCATGCAAATCTGGGAGAGCGAGTTCAACACGCAGTGGTCTTTTCAGGGCAACAAATTCTTCGGCGTGGCTTACGAGTACGCCTGGGAACGTCTCTTCGAGGAGGAGTTCGGGCCGCACCGCTTGGCCGCGCGCGCCGGCCAACCCTTCCGCCCCGGCACGTTCGCCGGCAACGACGACGAACGCTCGTCCACCAAAAACCACTACTTCGTCAACGGTAGCTGGCGACCGAGCAAGAAATATTCCTTCGCCTCGAACTTCGTCTATCGAGACGGCCATTTCGATCTCGACTTCGGCGCAGGGCGCAACTTCCCGCGCGTCAGCCCCGGCGCAATCGCCGCACGCGCCGCGCAAGCCAACGGCCTCTGCAACGGGCCGGCCGCGCAGCGCCCCGCCGTCTGCTCCGCGCCGCTCGACCCGGGCCCCGGCGGTCTCATCCAACTCGGCGTCTCCGTCGCCTATCAACCGACCAACGAACTGCGCTCGACGCTCGACTACACCAAGAATCGCCTGCGCCGCTACGACTCCGACCGCGTCGCCTTCGACGTAAATCTCTTGTCTTGGCGCACGACCTACCAGTTCACGCGCTTCGCCTTCGCCCGCGTCCGCCTCGACTACGAGACGCTGCCGCACCGCCTGCGCGGGCAGTTTCTCTTCGGCTACACGCCCAGCCCCGGCACGGCGCTTTACGTCGGCTACAACGACGACGCCAACATCAGCGGCTTCTCGCCCGTCAACGGCCAACTCCAACCCGGCTTCCGCCGCAACGGCCGCACCTTCTTCATCAAGATGTCTTATCTATTCCGCCGCAGCTTCGGCGGGTGAGGGCATTACGGGGCGATCAGATAAACATCATAGGCCCAGCGCCCCGCTGATCAACCACTTTGCTGCGATAGCGGAACACGTTCCCGGACTCGTCCCGCCGCCGCGCTTCTCTGTAGTTGAGCTGAATAGCCTGCACGTCGAGCGACGGGAGCGGGTGCAACTCGTCAGCCTCAGAGATGCCGTTGTGATTCACGTCCTGCCAGAGTCTGAGGGCCGCGAAGATCGCATCCCGCCTGTCAATCACGCCATCGCTGTTGCCGCCCCTGCTTGGCGCGTCGAAGCTGGCGAGGGCGCTAAAGCCGTTTGGCTGACCGGTGGCGGGCTGTTCCGTCACAGCGCCGAACAACTCCTTGCCGCTATCAATCGTGCCGTTGCCATCGCGGTCGAGCACGAGCCATGCATCGTCTGCATTGGTCGCCGTCCACGGTATTTGTTTGAGCGTGCCATTGGCTTTGATGTCGAAGCGGACGCCGTGCTGCGTGTCGGTGAAGTTGAAGCCATTGCCTGCGACATCAATGACAATCGGCGTCTCCGGATCGCACAGGCACATATCAGGGTCGTAGTAACCGGCGCATAGATAGTCCGCCGCACAATTCCGCTTACTGGCGCAGCACAGCCCGGAACTGGGGTCAGGAATTGTTCCGGGCGGACAACTCCCATCAAAACTTGGTGTTGTGCAAGCACTCTCTTCAGTAATACATTTTGAGTCATTCCACTCACAATAGGTAGTGTCCCATACTGCTCTAGCACAAGGTTTGTTGCTATCAGGCGTGGGACAATACTTGTAACAAGTTACCGGACACGTTATAGCTTGGGATCTTACAATTGGGCCTTCCTCACATTCATAAGAGTAGGAAGCTGCTGTATTATCTATAGAACAATGTATTGGAGTAATATTCCCACAATTCGCAGGAACATTTTGACAGAGAAAGTTGGCTTGGAAACTCGGTTCAGTAGGCTGGCATTCTTGCGAACTATTAATAGGCCCAACATATGGGCACGTCAGATCACGGCACTCAACTCCGCTCGATTCAATATAACGAGTACATTTAGGGGTACCAATTTTTACAGTCGGTCTTTGTCTCTGGGCAAAAATCACCGCGCATGAAATCAAAAGCAGACCAGAGATAATAAGCAAGGGAACTTGTAATCGGTGATGCCTCACTTCATTTACTCCCTTCTGTTGAAACCACCGGTTTCAATAATTCAGAAGTGAGTTTCTGTGGCCCGCCTTTCTCATAAGCGATTCTAAGACGATGCAAGACAGAGTTGTGTCCAACCTGAAATCCGTATTGCCATACAGCAGAGCGGTCTACGGGCGGAGTGGCCACTTCCGCATCTTTCCGTTTCACCAACTGTACAAGTGCATCTTGTCCTTGCTGATTGAATAGCTCGCGTAATCTTTTTACTGTTTCTTGCGAGCCTGTTCGTTGCCCGGCTAAATTTTCGGCAGTATGTTGAGTATCGTTGCCCCATGTGGTGCCGTCAACGAATTCAACATAGTCAATTGATAATTTTAGACTCAATAGTGAGGCACCGGATTCATATGTCCCTGATCTTATTTGGCTCGACTGTAAACCTTCTGCATTTGAAGTAAGATTTACTATTGTTGAGCCTGTCCCCCTTCCCCGACTTGTTATTGATTCCTCAAGTACCGCATATGCTCGGATCGATTTATTACTAATATTTTGAAGCACGTAATTGACCTGAGCGGCTGACGGATTTGAGTCATCAATATTACTGAGGGTAATAACTAAAGGCGCATCTTGCTGGTAAGCTATCGATACCTTTGTGGATTGCAATGTTCCAGATGTGTGTGAGAATGCTTCCGAATAAATTAAAAAAGTAGTGAGCAAAATGTTCAGTCCCACTAACACTACCGTGAGGGCAAAACGGTTCTTATCAGCTTCAGCTAATAATTTCTTTCTCCACATAATTTCTTCTCGACTGTCTAGTGAACAATGTGAGAATTGACGGAATGTGGCGGAACTTCGTCAATATTGCATTAAGCGCCGGCCCGCTTATACGCCTGTTGCCTCTTGTCGTCAAGAAGTTACTGAATCAGTCCTCGCTCTATGTAATTAGCCCTGCTTTTGCACGCCAAGCAGCTTGGTAATCGTGCCGGCCAACTTCAGAATGTCCTGCGGCTTCCGTAAGAAAACATTCGCGCCTGCCGCCCGCGCTTCCGCTGCCACGTCGCTCGCCGAGAGCATGATCATCGGCGTCTCTGCGCGGTGCGCGAGTTGCCGCGCCCGCCGCAGGAGTTCCAAGCCATCAACGCGCGGCAGGTCATAATCGATCAGCAACAAATCAAAAGCCGCATTGCTTCTAATCACGTCGAGCGCCGCCGCCCCGTCCTCACAAGTCTCGACCCGCCAGCCTTCCAGCGCCAGCGACTCGCTCACCGCCTCCGCCACGATCCTGTTATCTTCCGCATGCAGGATTGTCACCGGCCGCGCCTGCTGCTCCGTTTTGGCCGGGCGGCGCGGCCGAGCTTTAGCCCGTCGCCTCCGGCTGTAACTGCGCTTGCGCGGCACAACGGGCAGACGCGCCGGCAACAAGTCTTGATGCCGATTGTTCAGCAACGAGATGAGACTCTGATGATACTTAAACCCGAGCAGCTTGGCCGCCCGCGACACCATCCCGTCCGCATCCTTCAACGCCAACTCGATCATCCGCCGCTCATAACCATGTATCGCCTTCCGCAACGAGAAGCCCTGCCAATCCGCCGTCACATCCGCCCCCACACCCGTCTGCGGTTGCCACAACCGAATCACCGTCCGCGCCGCCGCCCGCAGCCGCCCCGGAATACCCGGCTCCTGCGCATTTGCCAGCAAATCGTCAGCATTTATATAAAGCGAAGCTAACTCGCCAATCGCAACATGCGCGCTCAACTCTTCAATGATAGCGAGCGCCGCGCGACCAGCAGCCTCAAGGTCGCTCGCCTGTTCCGCAATAGCCATAGCGCGTTGGAGCGTCTGCCGTGCGCGGACATGATGCCCAGTGCGGGCGAGTGCGACGCCATAGGTTATTAAGGCTTCCGCAAGTAACGCCAATTGATCGCCCTGCTCAAGAGTTTGCACGGCCCAGCCTGCAACGTTTTGTGCTTCTTCGTTCTGTCCCTCCGCTAGCAACACCTTTGCGCGGCTATCGGCAACCTGTGCAAGGTGAACACTGTCCTTCAGCCCGACCAGCACCTGTTGCGCACGATCAAGGTGCTCGTGGGCCTCAACGTATTTATTCAGGGAGAGATACAGCAGTGCCAAATTGTTCTCTGCAACGGCGCAATAGCCTATATGTCCGGCCTGTTCAAAATGATAGCTGGCAGCAGCGTATTCAATGAGCGCACGATCAATGTAGTCCTCTCGCTTTTCAGCCGTGCCGAGGATGCCCAATACAACAGCAAAGCCGTTATGAAACTTTCCTCTGAGAGCATTGTTGGTGCTCTCACCAAACAGCGGCGCGTATTTTGTGTGAATGCGTAAAGCATCATGATATCGCTTTGATGTCCATTCAACAGTTGCGCTTCGAACGACGGCGACCAATTTCGTATCATTCTCAGAATTGGCCAGTCGTTCTAACACCGTTTGTAGTAGAGACCGCGCATTATCAAATGCCCCTTGTCGCCAATAGCAGCGTGCCTGTTCGGTCAAGGCTTCATCTACTTTCTCTGCTGCTTGTAATTCTTCAAAAATATGTATGCTTTCGCTAATGAGGTTCTGGGCCTGCTCCTGCGCATCCGGTATCTGCTTAATGCTGCCAAGCCATCCAGAGAGCACCCCAACACGCAATAGCACCTCTGCCTGCGTCGCTTTATCTAGCTCTTTCAAATGTGACCGCTGGCCGATACCCTTCCAAAGTTCACCCATCGCCTGATATGCGCCTTCATGATCGCCGGACTCTTCCATCTCTTTAGCGAGTTGACAGCGCACACGCGCCCGCTCATTTATCGTCAGCGTAGCGTCAGTCAATCGCTCAAGTAGTTGCCCCGTTAAACTCATGTGAGGTGTGCCTTTCTGTGGACTTGATAAAAACTTGGCATAAGATAGTGAAGGGCGCACCCAATTACAGGGTGCGCCCTCGGAAATGCCACAGGTGACAAGGTGGCGCTAGATGTTGCGGCGTCATCGTCAACCCATTACTTCACCTTTCAGGAGAACAGTATGAAGAACTTACGCACTCTCTGTGCGGCTTGTGTGTTCGCGCTAGCGTTTGCTATGCCCGCCTCTGCTGGCTATATCGCAGCAGATATGGCGCCGCCGCCACCTCCGACCCCCACAACGAGCGTGGATGGCTACATAGCAATAGGCTTTACGTCCCCTGATTCGGTGACGGAAACCGCGCTTACGCTCATTCAAATGGTGCTGACACTGCCGTAATGGGTGCGCACAGTTAGTTAGTTAAAGCTGCCGTGAACGGGTTCACTGGCGGCTCGGTCGAAGTGTGTCTAATGAGAGCGTCGGGTGTGCCGAGAGTCCGGCGAGGTGACACTCACGGCCGGAGAGGGTAGCGCCTTGCAAGTTAGATTGCAACAAAATTTTTGCCGCCTTTATGCCTTTAACGCTCAGCCGAACCACCAGCCGAGCAGGAGACGGAGCGCGCCTGCGCCGAACATGATCCAGATGGCATTGATGCGAAAGCGCAGGAGGATGATGGCGGCGAGGATGCAGATGGAGAGACCCATCCATGTGTGTATGCCGGCGCGGCCGATGCTCCATGCGGCGGCAACGAGGAGACCGACGACCGCCGGCGTGACGCCGCGCAGGAAGGCTTGCACCTGCCGGTTAGCGCGGAAGCGGCGCAGGTATGAACCGGCGGCGATAGTCATGACGAAGGCGGGCAGGAAGACGCTGATGGTGGCGACGAGCGCGCCGAGCGTGCCGGCGACGCGGTAGCCGATGAAGGTCGCGGTGATGAGGACGGGGCCGGGCGTGATCTGCCCCAGCGCGGTCGCGTCGGCGAACTCCTGCGTTGTGAGCCAGTGGTGATTCTCGACCACCTCGGCCTTGATGAGCGGAACCATGACGAAGCCGCCGCCAAACGTGACCGCGCCGATGCGCAGAAAGATGGCCGCGAGCGCAACGAGCAGACCGAGCTTAGCCAGTATCGGCATCGCCACCGCGAGCACGCCGACCGCGCGCAGTTTCCGGCCGCGCGCAGACGCGGGCGGCGGCATGTCGTCGTCATCATCATCATGCGCCGGTTCGCGCGTTGCGGCTTCGGGGCTGGTCGTGTCGTGTATGTCGGCGGCAAGTTGTGCGCGCTCCTGTTCGTCTGCGACGCGCACGCGCTCGTCGGCCACGGCGCGGGTCAGATAGCCGCCGACGAAATTTTTGCTTTCGACCTCAGCCAGATAAGCGCGGCGGGCGGCGGCGCGGCGGCGGATGCGCCGCCAGCGTTGCCAGCGGCGCTCGGCAAAAGAATCGATGTAGATGCCGATGAGACCGGCGCAGAGGATCACTTCGATGATCGTCGCGCTGAAGAAGGCGACGGCGAGGCAGGCGCAGACGGCAACCACCCATTGCCAGCGTTTGTTGAGCGTGCGCCGGCCCATGCGCCACGCGGTCACGACGATGAGCGCGACGACCGCCGCGTTCAGACCGTGAAAGAGTCGTTCGGTGTCGGGGAGTTGGCGCAGGTGGCGATAGAGGATGGCGAGCGCGACCATCAGGAGCGTAGAGGGCAGGATGAAACCGGCGAGCGCCACGCCCGCGCCGCGCCAACCGCGCAGACGCAGCCCGACGTAGGTGACAACGTTGCCCGCGTTCGTGCCCGGCAGGCTCTGCGCGAGCGCGAACGCTTCGGCAAATTCGTGCTCGGTAAACCAGCCGCGCCGCCCGACGGCGAGCGTTCGGATCTGCGCGATGACGGCGAGGCCGCCACCGAAGCCCGTTGCGCCGACTTTAAGGAACGAGAGGAAGATGCCGCCGAGCGTCGCGGTGCGCGAGAGACGCTTCAGCCGACGCTGACCATAGCGGACGCGCGTGCGCAGGTGCTGTGCTCTCTGTTCGACGTTGCCGATCACCTTTTACCGGCAAGTCTAACACAGTCCGCAATCCACCTGTTCACCCCTGCGCGTGGGCACGATAGGCAGCGACGGCTTGAGCGCGCCGGCTTGGTGGTGCATGTTTTAGTCGTTCGCCTCTGCCGCAGGATTCCGGCCGCGCCGCCTGCTCCCCGGTCACGTCCCCGCGCCCGGCCGTGATAAACTTGTAACTACCTTATCATCGGTAACGTCCTTCGTTTAATGACAGGCAGGCTGGCAGCAAACAACGTCCGCACAGTGCGGCTGCGAACCGTTATTCGTCGCCGCGCGGGCTGGCTCTGCCTGTGCGCGCTCGTGTCGCTCGGCGCGTGCAAGAGCGACTATCCGGCGGGCGCGAACCAGACGACCGGCGGGCCACAGGGTGGCGCAGCCCGGCAGGTACGCACCGCGCGGGTTGAAGAGATGCCGGTCGGCAACTCGATCAGCGTGACGGGCACGCTCGCCGCGCAGGATCAGGCGACGCTCAGCGTGAAAGTGCCCGGCCGCGTCCGCACGCTCACGGTTGACCTCGGCAGCGTCGTGCGGCAGGGGCAGACGGTCGCACAGATCGAGCAGCAGGATTATCAACTACGCGTGCAGCAGGCCGAGGCCGCGCTCGGACAGGCGCGCGCACGCCTCGGCCTCTCGCCGGACGGCACGGACGACCGCGTGGAGGCCGAGCAGACCGGCACGGTGCGTCAGGCCCGCGCCGTGATGGACGAGGCGCGCACGAGCCGCGCACGCACCGAAACGCTGGTTAAGCAGGGCGTCATCTCGCGCGCCGAGTTCGATGCGGCGGACGCGGCTTATAAGGTCGCCGTCAGCCGTTTTCAGGATGCCGTCGAAGAGATACGCAACCGGCAGGCGCTCCTGTCGCAGCGCCGCGCCGAACTTGCGCTCGCCCGCCAACAGCTAGCGGATACGACGGTCGTTGCGCCCTTCGACGGGGTCGTGCAGGAACGCAAGGCGAGCGTCGGCGAATATCTGGCGGCGGGTGCGCCGGTAGTCGAGATCGTGCGTGTGAACCCGCTGCGTTTTCGCGCCGAAGTGCCGGAGCGCGATGCCACGAGCGTACACATGGGGCAACAGGTGCGCGTCGCGGTCGAAGGCGCGAGCGCGAACTTTATGGGGCGCGTCGTGCGGCTCAGTCCAACCATTACGGAGCAGAACCGCATGCTCGTCGTCGAGGCCGAGGTCACAAACAACGGCACGCTCCGCCCCGGCTCGTTCGCCCGCGCCGACATCATCACGAGCGACACGGCCAAGGCCGTCACCGTCCCGTCAAACGCCATCATCACCTTCGCGGGCATAGAGAAGGTCATCGTCGTGCAGAACGGCAAGGCGTTGGAGAAGCCCGTCACGACGGGGCGGCGCGCGGGCGACTGGACGGAGATCATGTCGGGCGTCAACGTGGGCGACGCGGTGGTGCTCGATCCCGGCAACCTGCAATCGGGGCAGCCGGTCAATGTCGTAGAATGAGGGTTACCGTTCAGCGGCGCACAAGCGCGCTGAACTTGGCCGCTTGAGCCTTGTCTTATGCAGAAGCTCGCAGAGATTTGTATTCGCCGCCCGGTCTTCGCCGTGATGATCATCATGGCGCTGGTCGTGGTCGGCACGTCGAGCTACATGAATCTCGGCGTTGATCGTTTCCCATCGGTTGACCTGCCGACGATCAGCATCCGCACGAATCTGCCCGGCGCTTCGACCGAAGAGATCGAATCCGTCATCTCGCAGCGCATCGAAGAGGTCGTCAACACGGTCGAGGGCATCGAGCAACTGCGCTCCGTCTCCGCGCCCGGCACGTCCATCATCATCGCCACCTTCAGCCTCAACCGCGATATTGATTCCGCCGCGCAGGACGTGCGCGACCGCGTCAGCACCATCGTGCGCGACCTGCCGGAAGATGCCACGCCGCCCGTCGTGCAGAAGTTCGACAACGATTCGACGCCCGTTCTGACGGTTGCGCTCGCGGCGGATCGCTCGCTGCGCGAGTTGACGGAGTTGGGCGACAAGGTGGTGAAGCCGCAGCTTGAGCGCGCGGGTGGCGTCGGCGAGGTGGCGGTCGTCGGCGGCTCGGAGCGCGCCATCAACGTCTGGATCGATTCGGAGCGGCTGGCGGCTTATCACATTCCGATCACGCAGGTGCGCCAAGCCCTGCAACGGCAGAACGCAGACGTGCCCGGCGGCAATGTCGAGACCGGGCGGCGCGAGCTATCCATGCGCACGCTCGGCCGCTTCATAGATGCGCGCGCGTTCAACGATCTGGTCATCGCCACGATCAACGGCGCGCCGGTCAAACTGCGCGACATCGGGCGCGTCGAGGACGGCACTAAGGAGCAACGCTCGGTCGCGCGCCTAAACGGCACGCCGACCGTCACGCTTGAGATTCGCCGCCAGTCGGGCGCAAACACCATCGCCGTCATTGACAACGCGAAGCGCGTGCTGGCGCAGGCCAGCGCCCAACTGCCGGCGGACGTGAAACTCGAAGTGATCCGCGACCAGTCGCGCTACATCAAAGAGGCGCTGCACGAGATTCAGTTGCACCTGATCTTAGGCAGTATTCTGGCCACGCTCGTCGTGCTGGCTTTCATGCGCTCGTGGCGCTCGACAATCATTGCCGGCATCGCCATCCCGGCTTCCGTCGTCTCCACCTTCGGCATGATGCGCGCGCTCAATTTCACCTTGAACAGCGTGACGATGCTGGCGCTCGTCTTGATGGTCGGCATCGTGATTGACGATGCCATCGTCGTCTTAGAGAACATCTTCCGCTTCGTCGAAGAGAAGAAGATGACGCCGATGCGCGCGGCGCGCGAAGCGACCGCCGACATCGGGCTGGCCGTGTTAGCTACGACCTTCTCGCTCGTCGTCATCTTCGTGCCCGTCTCGTTCATGTCCTCGATCTCAGGGCGTTTCCTTTATCAGTTCGGGCTGACGGCGGCGGTCGCCATCCTCGTCTCGCTGCTCGTCTCGTTCACGCTCACGCCGATGATGAGCGCGCGGCTGCTGCGCGCCGAAGATGCGGGGCATGGGCACGGCGAGCAGACAACCTCGCGCGGCGGCTTCTACGGTTTCATTGACCGCGCTTACACGCGCATGCTCGCGTTTGCGATGCGCCACCGGCTCGCCATCGCCGCGCTCGCGCTCGTCGTGATGGCCATGAACGTGCCGCTCTATCGCATCGTCAAACAGGAGTACATCCCGACCGATGTGGACGAGGCCGAGTTCGACGTGAACGCGAACGCGCCCGAAGGCACGAACGTCGCCACGATGGACGAGGCGATGCGCGCGATGGAAAACGACCTGCGCACGACGCCCGGCGTGCGCCTCGTGCTCGTGCAGGCGGGCGGCTCGTTCTTAGGCGGCGTCAATCAGGGCACGGCTTACGTCCGCATCGCGCCGCACGAAGAACGCACCTTCTCGTTCACGCGGCTGTGGGAAGCGACCAAGCGCGGCCACCCGCTCGATGCTTTCCGTGGCAACTACACGCAGCGCGACGTGATGCAGGAGGTGCGGCGGCGCTTGAAGAAGTACGCACCCATTCGCACGGGCGTGCGCAACGCGCCCTCGTTTAACCTAGGCGGCGGCAACAACGATATAGACTTCTCCATTCGCGGCCCCGAACTGCAAGCCCTTGCCAAGTATGCCGAAGACCTGCGCACGCGCAGCCAACAACTCGGCGGCATCGTGGACGCCGACACGACTTTGAAACTCGACAAGCCCGAACTGCGCGTGCAGATCGACCGCCAGCGTGCCGCCGATCTCGGCGTGGACGCATCGGACATCGCAACGTCTCTGCGGCTCATGGTCGGCGGCGATCAGCGCGTCACACGCTTCCGCGATGAATCGGTCAACGAGGATTACGACGTGGAGTTGCGCCTGTCCGAACGCGACCGCAGCGACAAGAACACGATTGCGCGTCTCTTCGTGCCTTCGACGCGGGGCGGCTTGGTCAGCCTCAATAATCTCGTCACGATCAAAGAGGGCATCAGCCCGTCGCGCATTGATCGCCTTGATCGACAAAGGCAGGTCTCTTTGCGCGCCAACGTCGCGCCCGGCTATGCGCTCGCCGACCGGCTCGCGGCCTTGCGCGGCGCGGTCAAGGAGATGAACCTGCCGGCCGCCTACTCGACGGCCGTCTCCGGGCGCGGGCGCGAGCTTGAGCGCACCTTCTACGAGTTCATCTGGGCCTTTCTGCTCTCGATTGCGTTCATGTACATGATCCTCGCGTCGCAGTTCGAGAGCCTCGTCCACCCGGTCACGATCCTGTTGAGTCTGCCGCTCGCCGTCCCCTTCGCGCTGCTGTCATTATGGGGCACGGGCGACACTTTGAATCTCTATTCGGCGCTCGGCGTGCTCGTCCTGTTCGGCGTGGTCAAGAAGAACTCGATCTTGCAGATCGATCACATGAACAACCTGCGCGCGAAGGGCATGGAACGCTACGACGCGATCATGCAGGCGAACCGCGACCGCCTGCGCCCCATTCTGATGACGACGCTGGCGCTCGTCGCCGGTATGTTGCCGCTCGCGCTCGGCACGGGGCCGGGCGCAGAGGAACGCCGCTCCATCGCCGTCGTCGTCATCGGCGGGCAGACGCTCTCGCTGCTCCTGACGCTCATCGCCACGCCCGTCTTCTATTCGCTCTTTGACGATTTGGCCGCGCGCCACGCTTGGCTCGCCCGCGCACAAGCCTTGCGTGCCGCGCCCGCTCGCGTCCGCGCGGCCTTCGCCCGGCGGCGGGCCGTGGCGGCGGCGGAAGCGCAACCGACCGATGTGGACGGCAGCACGGC
>DASVQA010000227.1:0-5230 GCA_036389375.1 Pyrinomonadaceae bacterium
CGGCTCGGCCGCTGCGGCGGGCAGCGAGTTTTGCATCCTTCAGTCTGAACGCACCGTCAGCCCTTCGGGTGCTAAGCTCCATTTGAGCATCTGCACGTCGGCTTCGGCGCTGAGCGCGCGTTCCACGTCGGCCTTGCGTCCTTCGGCACAGAGGAAGGCGATGCAGCCGCCGCCGCCCGCGCCGCAGACCTTCGCCGCCTCCGCGCCGTTCGCCAACGCCTGCGCCACGATCCGCTCCATGTGCGGCGTCGTGATGTTGGGCGCGAGCCGTTTGCGGTTCGGGTAAGCGGCTTGCATCACGGCGCGCACCTCGTCCCAGTCGTTCGCTATGAGCGCCGCACGCATGCGCAGGGCCGAGTCGCGGATGCCGTCGAAGAGTTGAAAGAGCGTCGGGTCGCCGTCAATGTGCGTCTTGAACATCTCCCAGTTGTTGATGCCGGAGAGACGCGGCTCGCCCGTGTAGCAGATGGCGATGCGGCGTTCGAGCGTGGCGGCGTCGATCTGTAGCGCCTCGCGCTCGATGCCGTCGGGGCGAAAGTGTATGCAGTTTGCGCCGCCGTAGAACGCGCCGTAGTAATCCTGAAAACCGGCGGGCACGCGAATGACGGCCGTCTCTATGTTCGCGGCGAGGATGATGAACTTGCTGCGCGGATAACGATCACCGACCAGCCGGTTGAGCGCCCCGATACACGCAATCGCCAGCGCGCTCGATCCGCCCAAGCCCGCCCCCGCAGGCGCGCTCGATTCCGCGATCAGATGAAAGCCCACGTCCGGCTTGAAGAAGTGGACGAGCTTCGAGATCAATTCCAGCCGTTCTTCATGCACTAAGTCCGGGACGCCCGCGAGGTTCGTCTCAAACGATAAGCCCCGATCGCGCGATTCCAGAATCACGCGGTCGTCGGTGCGCGTCTCGATCCGGCAACGCGCGTAGAGCGAGAGGCCGAAGTTCACGGTTGCCGCGCCGGGATGGAACAGGTACAGCGGCCAGATGTCAATCGTCCCGCCCGCCAGATCAACCCGCGTCGGCGCAATGGACTCGATAATCATAAAGCAGTGACAAGTGCCGACTGACCAGTGACGAATTAAGACAAGTTGGTTTACTTGTCATCTGTCACTTGCCACTCGGCACTGTGCTTGTCAGTCTCCTTCTCCCGCTTTGGCGCGCGTGGTCTTCGCCTCTTTGGCGCGGCGCGCAAGCGGAGTGGGTAAGTGTTCTTTAAGCTCGACGCCTATTTCATGCAGTTTGTCCTGCGCGGCCTGTTCGAGTTCGTGGACGCGTTCAGGGTCGGCCTCTTCAACCTTGGGCGAGAGCCAGTAACGTTCGGCCAAATAGAATGCGGCGATGCCGACGACGACGATGACGAGCAGGAACTTGCCGAGCCGCTGGAAGTCGCCGATAAAGTTGGTCACGATGCTATGGAAGAAATAGCCAGCGCCGCTCAGGATTAAGACCCATGCGAAGCAACTCAGCAACGTGAACGGCAGAAAGCGCACGTAGCGCATCTTCGCCACGCCGTAGAAGACGCACGTCGCGGTGCGCAGGCCATAGACGTACTTCGAGAGAAAGATGGCGAGCGGGCCGAACGTGCCCGTCAGGCGCTCGATGCGCGGGCGCGCGGCGCGATAAAACCTGTACTCGCGCACGCTCGAACGAAAACCACGCCCCAGCGCATAAGCGAGTTGGTCGCCCGCCATGCCGCCGGCCGTGCCCGCGCCCAGCACTTTCAAAAAACTGTAGTCGCCAAAGAACCCGCTGTGCGCCAGCACGCCCGCCAACAGCAGCGTGATGTCCCCCTCGATCATCGCAAGGAAGAAGACCGCATACAGGCCATACTGCTCGACCAGTTCGTAGAAAAAATGCCCAAACATATAAGAGCAGTGACAAGCGCCGAGGGACAAGTGACGAGCCGGCACAAGTTTTTAACTTGTCATTCGGCACTTATCACTCAGCACTGTTTTTAGGTTTGACCACGAGCACGGGACAGCGCGCATGGCGCACGACCGACTCGGCCGTTGAGCCAAAGAGCATGCGCCCCAGCCCCGTCCGCCCGTGCGACGAGAGTACGATCAGATCAACGTCGCGCTCGGCCGCGACGCGCACGATCTCGCCCGCCGCTTCGCCATGAACGATCAACTCTTCCACGTCGAGACCCGCACACTCCTCGCGCTCGGCCAAGCGCGGCAACTCGCGCTCCGCCGATTGCTGCAACTGTTCGCCGAGGTCAACGGCCGGCATTGGTTCGGCAACCGGCGCGTAGCCGACCGGCGACATGACTGGCTCGACCACGTGCAGACAGATGAGACGCGCGCCCGCCGTCCGCGCCATCTGCGTCGCGTAAGGCAGCGCACACTCGGCGCACTCGCTGAAATCCGTCGGCAGCAGTATCGAACGTATGTGCATAAGGGACGAAGGATGAGGGATGAGGGATAAAAGATGAAAGGCTGATCATGCAGTTTGCCTGATCGCGCTTTCATCTCTCATCCTTCAGCCCTCATCCCTTCCTTTCGGCGCGCACATTCTACACGGAGAAGCACTTGTTTGACAGCCCCGCACCCCTTTGTTACGATTTTCGCCGCAGCCTACCCGTCGCACAAATCGCAACCCACGTCTGGAGACGAACAGCCATGACCAGCGCAGCCACAGCTACCAACTATCTCGGCGTTGACGTTTCCGGCGCGACCCTGCATGCCGCCCTCGTCGGGGCCGACGGGCACGTGGTGGAGCGGCGTGAAGCCGCGCTTGACCGCACGGCGCTCCCGGCTCAGGTGGCGCAAGTGGCCAGCGAACTGCGCGACGCGCATCAGACGGTGGCGGCGCTCGGTGTTGGCGTACCGGGTCTCGTCAGCCCTGAGACGGGGCGCGTCGTCGTCTCGACCGATCTACCGACGGCCGTGCGTGCCGATCTGCGCGCCGAGTTGCAGCAGGCGACGGGTCTGCCGGTCACTTTGGAGAACGACGCGAACGCGGCGGCCTATGGCGAGTATGTCGCGGGCGCGGGGCGCGGCGGGCGCAATCTCTTCTACATCACCATCGGCGCAGGCATCGGCGGCGCGCTCATCCTCGACGGTCGTCTCTGGCGCGGCGCGTCCGGCTTTGCCGGCGAGATCGGCCACATCACCATCGACCCGGACGGCATCCTCTGCACCTGCGGCAACGTCGGCTGTCTTGAGACGGTTGCCTCCGCGCCCAACATCGTCCGCCGCACACACGAGCGCCTGCTGCGCGACAGCACTTCGTCGCTCTCGCGCCTCGGCCTCGCCAAAGACTTCACCGCCGCCGACATCGCCCGCGAAGCCAACAACGGCGACGATTTCGCCCTCCTGATGCTCGAACGCACGGGGCGCTACATCGGCACAGCGGTCGCCACCGTCATCAACCTCCTGAACCTCGAACGCATCGTCCTCGGCGGCACAATCATGGACGCGGCCGATCTCATCCTGCACCCCATCATCCGCGAGGCCGGCAAACGCTCCTTCCAACCCTGCTTCGAGGCCACCCAGATCGTCGCCGCCACGCTCGCCACTGATGCCGTCTCCGTCGGCGCAGCCATGCTCGCGCGCGACGCGCTCCAAGCAACGGGCGCAGGCCGTTAGAGTTCTCGCATCTCCGCTATCTTCAGACGGCGCGCGTGCGGTTTCGCGCCCGTTTTGTTATGTTAGCGGAGCATATTTAGTGCAGAGTTTATCAGCAAATAATGAAGCCTGAACGCATCAGAAATTTTTCCATCATCGCGCATATCGATCATGGCAAATCAACGCTAGCCGACCGGCTGCTTCAGTTGACCGGCGCACTCAGCGAGCGGGAGATGTCGGAGCAGGTGCTCGACGACATGGACTTGGAGCGTGAGCGCGGCATCACGATCAAGGCGCATGCGGTGCGCCTCGATTATCAGGCACAGGACGGCACGGCCTACGTGCTGAACTTGATTGACACGCCGGGGCACGTGGATTTCAGTTACGAGGTGTCGCGTAGTTTGTCGGCGTGTGAGGGCGCGCTGTTGGTGGTGGACGCATCGCAGGGCGTCGAGGCGCAGACGCTGGCGAACACCTATCTGGCGATTGAGAATAATCTCGAACTCATTCCCGTTATCAACAAGATCGATCTGCCGGGCGCGGAACCGGAGAAGGCGCTTGAGCAGATCGAGCACGTCATCGGGCTGGACACGCATAACGCGGTGCTGACGAGCGCGAAGACGGGCGCGGGTGTGACCGAGGTGCTCGAAGCGATTGTGCGCGACGTGCCGCCGCCGCAGGGCGACGCAGCCGCGCCGCTCAAGGCGCTCATCTTCGATTCGTGGTACGACTCTTATCGCGGCGTCATCGTCCTGTTCCGCATCATTGACGGCAAGCTCAGACCCGGCATGAAGATTCGCTTCTTCAATACGGGGCGCGACTATCAGGTGGAGACCATCGGCGTGAACCGCCCACGCCCGACGCTGATTGACGAACTCGGCGTCGGCGAAGTCGGCTTCCTGACCGCGTCCATCAAGACCGTCGCCGACGTGCAGATCGGCGACACGATCACGGAAGCGGCACGCCCGACGACTGTGCCCTTCCCCGGCTTTCAAGAGATCAAGCCGATGGTCTTCGCCGGCCTCTACCCCGTCGAGGCGAATCAATATGAAGAACTGCGCGACGCGCTCGACAAGCTGCGTTTGAACGACGCTTCGTTCTTCTACGAGCCGGAGTCGTCCGCCGCGCTCGGTTTCGGTTTTCGCTGCGGCTTCTTAGGTCTTCTGCACATGGAGATCGTGCAGGAGCGGCTGGAACGCGAGTTCAATCTCGATCTCATCACGACCGCGCCGGGCGTGCGCTACCGCGTGACGACGACCGACGGCGAAGTGATCGAAGTGGACTCGCCCGCGAAGATGCCCGACGCCGTCCGCATCGCCGAGATCGAAGAACCGGTGATCGAAGCGACGATCCTGACGGCGGACGATTATCTCGGCGGCATCCTGCCCCTGCTCGAAGAGAAGCGCGGCGTGCAGAAGAAGTTCGAGTACATTGCCGAGAAGCGCGTGATGCTCGTCTATGAACTGCCGCTCAACGAGATCGTGCTCGATTTCTACGACCGGCTCAAATCCGTCTCGCGCGGCTACGCTTCGCTCGACTATCACCTGGCCGGGTCGTGGGAGAGCGACCTCGTTAAGCTCGACGTGCTCGTCGCGGGCGAACCCGTCGACGCCCTCTCGCTCATCCTGCACCGCGCAACCGCGCAGGCCAAGGGGCG
>DASVQA010000228.1:0-14242 GCA_036389375.1 Pyrinomonadaceae bacterium
CCAGTTATCTGGCGGTCAATCCTGTCCTCGACCCCTCCAACAACAACATGGTGCAACTGTGCGTCGTCACCTCGGACAACGACGTGCCCGCCAACACGCCCGTCTTGCTGACCAACCCGGCCGTCACCGTGCGTTCCAACCCGGTGCGTACCGACCGCTTGACGATCATGGAGGCCGACCCGAATTTCACGCCGATTGCTCTACCCGCTAACGCCTGGACGCCGTCCGGCGCAAACCTGAGCGTCTCGCCGGCCGATATCGGGCGGTTCAACATCGGCGACATCTACTTCATCACGTCGGCGGCCGGCGCGACCTTCGGCGCAGTCACGAACGTGAACAATGGCGACGACGTGATCTTCGCCAATTCCGATACGCTCGGCATAAATGCGCCCGGCGATGGCGGCCCGATCAACGTCGTCACCAACGCCGGGACGATGCCCAGTTCGATGACGCGGATGTTGATGATCCACTATTTCGTGGACTCCAACGGGCTGCTCATCCGGCGCGTGTTTGGCTCGCCCGGTGCGGGCGGCTTCCGCGACAGCGTCATTGCCGAGCACGTCGTTGATCTGCAATTCCGTTTTGGTCTGAACCTGTTCAACGGGAACGGGACGATCATGCAGCCGGTCGCCCAACTCGCCAATGCCACGCAACAGGTGGCCGTGCGACAGGTTGAGGTCACGCTCACCGTCGAGACGACGCACCCGGTACTTAACGGTACGCGCCCGCGTGTGACCATGACGAGCACGACGAGCGTGCGCAACATGCAGTTTCGGCAATCGCTGCAACCGGGCACGGGCGGCTAAGCCCGGATTTCCACAACACAGGTTCTTCTTTATCTAACGCAGAGAGAAGTTATTATGAAGGCAAGCAAGCTTGAACAGGTACGACGGGCCACGGGGCGCTCCGCGCGCACGCGCGAGCGGGGCGCAGCCCTCGCCCTTTCGCTCATCCTCATGGCTCTGGTCGGCGTGATCGCTGTCTCGGCGCTCGCCGTCGTGCAGCACGAATCGCGCATCGCCGGTAGCGATCTGCAACACACGCAGACCTTCTACGCGACCACGGCCGGCATCGAGAAGATGACGGGCGACTTCAGCACGCTGTTCACGCACACCACGCACCCGACGCAGGCGCAACTCGACGCGATTGCCGCCGATAGTCCATCAGAACTTGTGAGCGAGCATTTCGTCTTCGATCAGACGCTGCGCCCGGACGAGGCTGCGCTCGCCGCCATGCGCGCCACGCAAGGCATCACCAACAACACCTATCCGCGCGTGACCATTCCGAGCGGGCCGTTTGCCGGCTTGATGGCCTCGGTTTCGCCTTTTCTCCTGACCTCGACGGCCACGCACACGCCGACCAACACGCAGGTCAAACTCTCGCGCAACGTCAACAACTACCTGATCCCGCTATTTCAGTTCGGCACGTTCAGCGACAAAGACCTTGAGTTCTGGCCGCAGCCGCCGATGACCTTCAACGGGCGCGTCCACGCCAACGGCAACATCTACTTTGGCGGCGATGTCACTTTCCTCTCAAAAGTCACCACCGCGAACGAAGCCGTCTACTCTGTGCTGCGCAACAACGGCACGCTCTCTTACTTCAACGACCCGCGCTGGATCATCAACGGCACGACCGCCCACATGACGCAGGGCAGCGTAATCGGCGGGCCGAACCTGACGCAGCCGCGCGCCGACGGGCGGGGCAATTTCCCCGGTTCGCCGAGCGGCACGGATAACACTGCATGGAAGAGCACCTCTGTGGCCGCTGCGAACGGCACGAATAATCAGTTCGGCGGGCAACTGCTCACCAAGGCGACGGGCGGCACACAGTTGCTGCTGCCGCTGCAACTCGACGGCAAGCAACCGCGCGAACTGATCAAGCGCCAGATGCCCGACGATTCAACTACGTTGCGCGACTCGCGCTTCCACACCAAGGCGCAGATTCGCATTCTGATCGACGACGAGAATGCCGGCTCCGGCAGCGCCAACGTGGCCGGTATCCCAAGCACCAAGGGCGTCTATCTGTCGCGCGCCACGGGCGTCTCCGGCAGTTTTGATCCTATGGCGCTCGACGGCGGCAACGCCCTGCGCGTCGTCGGCGACAACGGGGCCTACCTGTCAACGACCGACTGGCTGCAAGGCAGTTCGCTCATCGGCACGAAGAAAGCCGAGACGGTACGCAGCGTGCGCAACTACGCCGTCACCGCCAGCACGGCCAACAGCGCGACCGGCGGGTTCAACGTCTCCGCCACTGAACTAATCAGCGCCAGCAACGCGTCCGTGCCAAAGTCGCCGAACGGCGCGCTCATCCCGCCCGGCGCTGGCATCACCGGCCACATCCTGATCGAGATCGTCGCGCCCGACGGCACTACTTACGATGTGACGCGCGAAATCCTCAGCATGGGCATGACGGTCGGCGAGCCGAACGGCATCGTCTACATGCAGCGGCCGGAATGGGCCGCCTTCCTGCAAGGCAGCCGCGACCGCAAGGGCGGCAACGACTACCTCACCTACTTCCTTGATAACTCGACCGCGAATCGCCGCGCCCTCGCCGACGGCGAAATGAACACCGGCGTCTTCAGCAGCGGCTTCAATGCGGCCGGCTTCATCAACGCCGTAGACAACAATCTGGACGACGACCCGCATAGCTCGACCACGCCGTTTCTGCCGACCACCGCGACCATGCGCCGCGACGACAAGCCGGGCAGCAACTTCAACAAGATCGTCCCGATCAACGTCTATAACGTGCGCGAAGGGCGCATCAACGAGGCGCTCGATGCGACCGTCCTCTACCAACGCGGCATCGGCAGCGTCATTGACATCAACATGCGCAACCTCGCGCGTTGGGTGGACGGCGTTTACGACGCGACGCTCTTGCGCGGCACGAATGCCGTCAGCACCAATATTGACGGCGACGACGGCTACGTCGTCTATATCTCTGATCGGCGCGGCGACCGCGTCAAGTCCGAGTACAACGCGAACAGCGCGCTCATCCAGACCAGCAACGGGACGGTTGATAACGAGGACGTGTACGGCTACAACCAGGCCAATGGCGCGACTCCCGATCCGGGCGAAGACGTGATCGACTCCGGTATCGATCAATCAACCGGCCGGAACAAACTCGGCTCGCTGCAAGTTGACCAGTGCGAACTACCCTCGGCTCCCGTCGCCGTGTCGCCCACCGCCGTCACCGCGCCCACGGGTGTTAACGCCACCGACTACTCGCGCGCCATCTGGGCGACGGACTGGAATCCCGCGCTGCCCGCCAGCATGGCCGGCGGCCCGTGCAGCACGCCCGGCACGAATCAATACTGGTTCCGCCGCGCCGTCCGCCTGTTCAACGGCGAGAACCTACAGATCACCGGCGGGACGGGTAAGCTCTCGAACACGAAGGGTCTCACCGTCTCGACCGAGAACATGGTCTACATCTGGGGCAACTACAACACGACAGGCATCACGACCGCGCCCGCAACCGGCGTGTCCACGCTCAACAACGGCGGCTACACAGGCCCGCAAGTGCCCGCCGCCGTCGTGGCCGATGCCTTCTTCCCCATCTCCAAAACGTGGTACGACGGCATGGCCGCGCTGTACCCGGAAGGCAACACCACACGCATCGCCGACGCCGGTTCAGCCTCCGACGCCAACGCGATTGGCATCGGGCAGGAGACCTCAGTCCGCGCGGGTCTTATCGCGGGCACAACCATGTCGGCGATGGTCGGCACGGGCGCGCCCTCCTACTTCCTGCAATGGCTCAACGGCGGCGTCCACAACTACCCGCGTTTTCTTGAGACGTGGAGCGTGTCCGGTTCGTGGGTGAAACGCTGGAACTACGTCGGCTCCTACATCCTGCTCTATCAATCGACGCAGGCGGTCGGCCCCTACAGCGTGGCCAACTCGGTGGTCTACTCGCCGCCGCAGCGCAACTGGGCGTTCGACATCACCTTCACCGATCCGGCCCGTCTGCCGCCGGGCACGCCGCAGTTCCAGTACATCGAACCGACCGGCTTCCGCGAGACGTACTAAATCGTTCATGCCCTGAGCGCCGGTCGCGCGGCTCGCAAAGAGCGGCGACCGGCGCGAAGAACAACAGCTACGGCCAACAAGCCGCAACCGCTGCTCCCCGCCGAAACGCAAAACACTTCGCCCGCGCGCCCCGCGCGCCCGCACTCGCCAGAGCGCGAGACCTGCTTGAGCATGCCGCGAAAAACTGATGGCTAAGATTGACGAGTTGATCAGGCTCATGAAGCAGGAAGGTGCTTCTGACCTGCACCTGACGAGCGGTGCGCCGCCCTACCTGCGCCTGCACGGCGAGATGACCCGGCTCAACTACCGCGACGTGGCCCCGGATGTCTGTCGCGGGCTTGTCTTCGAGATTCTCTCGGACAGGCAGAAGCAGCAGTTTCAGGAGCAGTGGGAACTGGACTTCAGCTACATCCTGCCCGAAGTCGGGCGCTGCCGCGTCAATGTCTTCATGCAGAATCGGGGCGTCGGCGCGGTCGTCAGGCTCATCCCCGAGCGCGTCCAGACCGTCGAAGAGTTGGGCCTACCTGAACAGTTGATCGATCTGATCGATGTCTCGGAAGGCCTGATCCTCGTCACGGGCCCGACCGGCTGCGGCAAGAGCACGACGCTCGCCTCGCTCATCCACACGATCAACATGCAGGAGCGCGCGCACATCATCACGATTGAAGACCCGATTGAGTTCGTCCACATCAACCAGCAATCGCTCATCAATCAACGCGAAGTGTCAAGCCACACGCAGTCGTTCAGCAACGCGCTCCGCGCCGCGCTGCGTGAAGACCCGGACGTGATCCTCGTCGGCGAAATGCGCGACCTCGAAACGATCTCGCTGGCCATCACGGCGGCCGAGACGGGGCATCTGGTCTTTGCCACGCTCCACACCAACAGCGCCATCAAGACCATCGACCGCATCATTGACGTGTTCCCCGAGCATCAACAAGCCCAAATCCGCGCCATGCTCTCGGAGAGTCTGCGCGGCGTGATCGCGCAGGCGCTCTTGCCGCGCAAGGACGGGCAGGGGCGCATCCCCGTCATGGAGATACTGGTCAACATGCCGTCGGTCGCGCACCTGATTCGTGAGGGCAAGACGCATCAACTCCACAGCGCGCAGCAGACCGGCCAAGCGCACGGCATGCTGACGTTCGAGAACGCGGCGAACGAACTTGTGCGGCGCGGGCTGGTCGCAAAAGACGACGCCGCGCGCTTCCTGAACCGCCGCAACGCGGGGCGCAGCAACTCGCCGCACGGCGGCCCCGCCCAAGCGCCGCCGCAAAATCGGCTGCGCGCCTGAGCATCAAGCCTGCCTTAACTCGTCGCCAACTAACCGTCGCGCGTTGCATCTATTCCGCTTGCTTGACCATCTAAGAAAGCGGCAAGTATAGTCGTGAGCGCGAGCCTCGTTGCGTCTATGTGACGCTATTAGGGGCTGGCTTGGGAGCGATCAAGCGTTAGGTTCTTACGCCTCCCCCGGCGTTTTCATGGAGCATAAATGAAGAGTAGGCTTATCTCCGCGCTGGCATTAACGCTGGCTTTATTCATTCCGGCCGCAGCAACGCTAGGGCAGAGCAAGAGCGCGCCCACGCAGAAGACGGACGCGCGCCTGTACGCGCTCGAAGACGTGCGTCCCGGTCAGCGTGGCACGGCGCGCACGGTCTTTAGCGGCACGCAGCCCGAAGAGTTCGGCGTCGAAGTGCTCGGCGTGCTGCAAGGCTTTCCGGGGCCGCGCCAGTCCGCGATCATCGCGCGCCTCTCAGGCGAAAACGTCGCGCGCACGGGCGTCTTCGCCGGCATGTCCGGCTCGCCCGTCTTCATTGACGGCAAACTCGTCGGCGCGATTGCCTTCAGTTTTCCCTTCGCCAAAGAGCCGATCTGCGGCATCACGCCGATCAAGCAGATGATCGACATCTTCGAGCACCAGTCCGGCACGGTTGACCGCCCGCACGAGCCGCACACCGTCTCGTTCGCCAAACTCGCCGCCACCGACCTGCAACTCAACTGGCCCAAGCCCGCCTTCGCCGGCGGCCCGCTGCTCGCGCCCGTCTCAGGTGGCTCGCCGCTCGTCGGCCTGCTCGGCCAACAGATCGCGCCCATTGCCACGCCCGTCGTCTTCAGCGGCATCTCGAACGACGCGCTCGCGCGGTTTGCGCCGCAACTTCAAGCCAACGGGCTGCTGCCCGTCGCCGGCATCGGCGGCGCGGCCGCCATCACGCCGCTCACGCAGGCGACCGAGCAGACGCTCACGCCCGGCACTTCCATCAGCGTCCAACTCGTGCGCGGCGATTATTCGCTCGCCGCCTCCGGCACGGTCACCTACCGCGACGGCACGCGCATCTACGCCTTCGGCCATCCGTTTCTGGGCCTCGGCGCGTCGGACATGCCGATGACCGAATCCTCGGTCGTCACGGTCATTCCGAACATGAACAACTCGTTCAAACTGGCCTCGCCCAGCCAGATGGTCGGCTCAATCTCGCAGGATCGCTCGACCGGCATCTACGGCCAACTCGGGCAAGCGCCCAAGATGATCCCCGTCACCATCAATCTGCACACGAGCCGCGACCGCACGGAGAAGTACACCTACGAGATCGCCAACGATCAATTCCTGACGCCGCTCCTGCTCAACATCACGCTCTTTAGCACCATCCAGTCAACCGAGCGCAGCCTCGGCGATTCGACCATCAGCGTGCGCGGGCAGATCAACGTCGTGGGCCAGACGCCGATCCAGATTGAACGCCGTTTCTCTTCGCAGAACGCGGGCGTGCAGGCGGCGGGCGCGGTCGCCACGCCGGTCGCGGCGCTCCTGACGAGCGGCTTTGACAACGTCCAACTCGGCCCCATCACGCTCGACATCACCTCGACCGACGACCGCCGCGCGGGCACGCTCGACCGCATCGCGCTCGACCGCACCGAAGTCGGGCGCGGCGAGACGGTCGAAGTGCAGGCTTACGTCCGCACGGATTCGGGCCGGCAATTCGTCCAGCGCATCCCCGTCAAGATTCCGACGGACGTGCCCGCCGGTCAACTTGTCCTCTTCGTCGGCGACGGCAGCGCCTTGCAGCAGGCTTCCGCGGCGCAGGCTTTCGTGCCAAAAGATTTGGCGCAGCTTGTGGGCGCGATCAATAAGATCAAGAAGAACGACCGGCTCTACGTGAAATTGTTCCGCATCACGCCGGGCGCGGTGATCGGCACTGACGAACTGCCGAACCTGCCGCCCTCCGTCGTCGCCACGCTCAACAGCGACCGCACCTCCGGCGGCTTCACCGCCACCGCGCTCTCGCCGCTCTATGAAGAGGAGTTGCCGGCCGCCGAGTTTGTGATCGAAGGGCAACAACTGATCGCCATCAACGTCGTGCGCTGACGACGCGCGCCGCTTAAAGACCAACAACGAGGTGAGCGCCGGAGCGGGCGACTCGCCTCGTTTTCATTTTTTGCGCTTGGCTTTTGCGGCTTCAGCCGCTAGGAGCGTTCGATGAGGAACAAGAAGCGTTGCTCTGATTGTGGCATTAGCACACTTTGAAACGACAAATTGATCTGTGTGAGTTTGTCCGCCAGCGCCGGCCCGCCGAACAGTAGCAGCGTGCTTGCGGGCGGCGACCAGACGACGAGGCGGGGCAGCATCTCTGTGAAGCGTTCGAGCGCGCGACAGGTCACAAACTCGACGGGCGGCGCGGCCCTGTGTTCAAACCTTTCGGCGCTCACCTCCGCGCGGCCGCGCAAGGCCAGCCGGCTCACGGCCTCGCGTAAGAAGACCGCCTTCTTCGTGGCGGCTTCGACGAGCGTGGCGCGCAGGTCGGGACGCACGAGCAGGCAGGGCAGCCCCGGCAGCCCCGCCCCCGACCCGACATCAACAAAGCGCGCCCCCGGCGACATGAAGCGCAAAGCTACGAGCGATTCCAGTACGTGCCGCGTGGCAAATTCGGCGGGCGCGCAGGGCGCAACCAGATGCAGCCGTGCGTTCCACGCGTTGACGAGTTGAAAATAATCGGTGAGCCGCGCGGCATCGTCCGCCGTCAGCGCAACATCGTATTGCGGCGCGTGCGAGCGGAGCGCGCGGGCAAAATCGTCGGCTGTCGTGTTCATCCTGAACTTCCGTTGACGGGCATCGCGCATCGCGCGTAAGGTTAGCTTAACGGAACTGCGGCGCGACCGCACGAGAGAAGCGCGCTCGTGCGGGCCGGTTATTTGGTAGAATTATCGTCGGCCGGTCGGCAATCCCGTGAGCACAGACGGAGCGTGACTATGAAGCAGCAACGAAGTAACAGCTTGATCGTTTGTCTCCTCATCCTCTCGCTTATGCCGTGCGTTGTGCGGGCTGACCAGACGACGAGCAACGCGCGCAGCTTGCCGGCGCTTCGTTCGCAGGCGGAGTTTGACAGTCTGGCGCGCATCAATACGGACACCGGCTATGCGCTGCCGCACGTCCTCTTCGTCATTGATCGCCGCGACAAGAACCGCATCTATTACATCAACTCGAAGCGTTACCGCTTCCACAAGGATTTCGTCAACGGTACTTATCTCTCACTCGAACGCGGGCAGGAGTTCTTCGAGAACAATTATCTGAAGCCCAACCGCCGCTTCATCATGGGCACGCTCGCCTACCAGACGCCGCTCAAACGTTTCGCCTTCGAGTTCTGGGAGGGCGACATGATCCCGGCGGAACAGATCGAATTGGCGGCGAGCGTCATCAAGCAGACCTTCTTTGCGCCCGTCGCCTTTAAGCCAAACTCTTCGCGGCAGGAAGAGGCTGCGGCGCACATCGCCGGACTCGCCAGCATCACGCAGAGCGAGATTGCGCGCGAACAGGATTATCAACCACTCAACCTCGCGCACGGGCTGGGGCGCATACATATCATCCCGAAGCTCGATGAACACGTCGAGATCGGCTTCAACGAAATTCTCGTGCTCGACGAAGTGCCCGTGAACCTGCCGCCCGTCGCCGGCATCATCACGACGAAACCTTCGACGCCGCTCTCGCACATCAACCTGCTCGCCAAGTCGTGGGGCGTGCCGAACGCCTACATCAAGGATGCACAGGCAGTCTTGCAGCAGTACGACGGGCGCTGGGTCGCCTTCGACACGAAACTGGGCAACTATGAGATCAAAGTTGCCGACCTCGATCAGATCAAGGCCTATCAGGCCCGTCTCTATGCGCGCCTCGACACGCTGAAGCCGCGCTACAATCTCGCCGCCACGCGGCTGGCGGCGCTTAACGAGCAGACCGCGCGCATGGCCGACACGTACGGCTCGAAGTCTGCGAATCTCGGTGCGGTGGCGCGCGCCCACTTGGCCGGCATCGTCGTGCCCGCAGGCTTCAGCATTCCGCTCTACTACTACGATCAGTTTCTCAAAGAGAACGAGTTCGACAAGTTGATCTACGCGATGCTGGACGACCAGAAGTTCGTCCACGATCCGGCCTATCGCCGCGAGTATCTGGCGAGGATGCGCGCTTCGCTGCAACAAGGAAAAGTCAACGCGGCGTTGCGCGCGGAAGTGCTGCGTCGCGCCCACGCCGAGTTTGCGGGCAAGGGCCTCTTTGTTCGCAGTTCATCGAACGCCGAAGACCTGCCGAATTTCAATGGCGCGGGGCTATACAGCACTGTGCCGAACGTGAAAGGCGACGATGAGTTGATCGAGGCGATCAAGACCGTGTGGGCGTCGCTCTGGAATTTCGAGGCTTACGAAGCGCGCGAGCGCGCCGGGATCGATCACACGAAAGTCTTCATGGGCGTGCTTATTCAAGAGGGCGTCAATGCCGACAGTTCCGGCGTGATGATCACGACCGACCCTTACGACACCGACAATCGCGGCGCGATCTACATCAGCGCCAAGCGAGGCTTAGGCATCAAGGTGGTCGAGGGTAAAAAGATCGCGGAACAGATCATCTACAATCCGCGCGCGCAGGCCGTGCGCGTGCTGACGCGTTCGGCTGAAGACAGCCTGCTCACGTTTGACGAGCGCGGCGGCGTGAAAGAGATTCCGATCACGGGCGCGCGCATCGTGCTCAACGACGAGACGGTGCGCCGGCTGGCGACCGCAGCCGCGCGCATCAAACGCGTCTTTGGCGGGCGCGAGCAGGACATTGAATGGGTGGTCATGCGCGATCAGGTCTACATCGTGCAGTCGCGCCCCTTCATCGCTGGCAGCTGACAAAAATAGTGACGAGTGACAAGTTGAAACGTCTGCTGCCGTCAGCAGTTATCAGGCACATGAAGACAACAGCTATGCGAGCGGTGGGGCTGATGCTTGGCTGCGCAGTGGCGCTGGCGCTGGCGGCGTGCGGGCGCGGCCCGGCGCAGCGCGGCGCTAACAATGCGGCCGGTTCGACGGCGACCGCAGCGAATGCCAACACGGCCGGCGCGGACGCGCAGAAGATACTTGAGAGCGGGCAACTCGACGCCGAGATCACGCGGCTCGAAGCCGAGGCCGAGAAGAACCCGGACGACGATGCGGCGCGCACGGCGCTCGCCGTCGCTTACGTCCGGCGCGGCGATGCCCTGCGCGCCGTCCACCGGCTCGACGATGCCCTGCACGACTACCAGAGCGCGCTGCGCTTCAATCCCGATAACGAAGATGCGCAGATCGGTCTGGAACAATTAAATCAGGAGACGGGCGCAGAGCCGCGCGCCGACGACGGCAAACCCGTCACCGTGCCGGCGAAAAAGCCGTGACGAATGACGAGTTAAAAATTTTGTCTGCCCTTGGCACTTGTCAGCCGGCACAGTCTTTAAATGCTCATCATTCCCGCGATTGATCTGAGAGACGGCCGGTGCGTGCGGCTGACGCAGGGCCGCAAGAGTGAGGTCAAGGTGTATGACGGCGACCCGGTCGAAATCGCGCGCGGCTTTGCGGCGGCGGGTGCGCGCATGTTGCACGTGGTCGATCTGGACGGGGCGTTTGCCGACAGCCACGCGCAGAATCGTGAGGTCGCGCGGCGGATTATGCGGGCGGTGAATGTGCCGGTGCAGTTTGGCGGGGGGCTGCGCAGCGCGCTGGACGTGGAGCAGTTGCTGGCATACGGCGCGGCGCGGGTCGTCGTCGGCACGCTCGCCGCCGAAGCGCCGGAGACGCTGGCCGCCTTCGTCGAACTGTTCGGCGACCGCATCTGCGTCGGCATAGACGCGCGTGACGGACAGGTCGTGACGCGCGGTTGGGAGCAGCAGGAAGAGTTGTCGGCCGTTGCGCTTGCGCGGCGCGTGGCCGGGGCGGGCGTTGCGCGCATCGTCTATACGGACGTGGCGCGCGACGGCATGCTGGGCGGCGTGAACGTCGAACAGACGTGCGCCATCGCCGAAGCATCGGGCTTACCCGTAACGGCGTCGGGCGGCGTCGCTGCGCTCGCAGACCTCGCGCAACTGCGCGCGGCGAGCGCGTGCGGCATAGACAGTGTGATCGTGGGTAAGGCGCTCTACGAAGGGCGCTTCACTTTGCAAGAGGCGTTGGCGATGGCGTAAGACGGCGGGTGCACATGCTCAAACTCATCATGCAACTCAAATGACAGATCGCATCTTCACGGACAACCTGCTCGCCGGGCGCGTGGCGTTTGTAACAGGCGGCGGCACAGGCATCACGGGCGGCGTGGCGCGGGCCCTCGCCGAAGCGGGCGCGCGCGTCGCACTGGTGAGCCGCAGACGCGAACACCTTGAACCGGCCGCCGAGCGGATTCGCGCGGGTGGCGGCGCGGCGCTCGCGTGCGCGGCGGACGTGCGCGTGTATGAAGAGGTGGAGCGCGCCATCGCTGCGACCGTCGAGCAGTTTGGCCGGCTCGACATAGTGGTGAACGGCGCGGCGGGCAACTTTCTGTGTCGCGCCGAAGAGATGTCGCCGAACGGCTTCGGCACGGTCGTGGACATTGATCTCAAGGGCACGTTCAATGTCTGCCGCGCCGCGTTCGACGAACTCAAGCGGCGCGGCGGCGCGGTGCTCAACATCAGCGCGACGCTGCAACTGCTGGGCACGCCGATGCAGGCGCACGCGGCCGCCGCCAAAGCGGGCGTTGATTCGCTGACGCGCACGCTCGCCGTCGAGTGGGGCGGCTACGGGATACGCGTGAACGCCATTGCGCCCGGCCCCATCGAAGACACGGAAGGCATGAAGCGTCTGCTCCCGCCCGCGCTCAAAGACAAACTGCGGCATCGCATCCCCGTCCGCCGCTTCGGTCGCATACGCGACATCGAACACGCCGCGCTGTTTCTCTGTTCCGACGCCGCGGCCTTCATCAACGGCGCGATCCTCGTCGTTGACGGCGGCCACTGGCTCGCGGCCAACCGCCTCTTCGGCGAGACGCCGGCGTAAGCGGCCGTCAGTTCCGGTCATGCTCGATCTGCAACCCGCCTCATTTGAAGAGTTCGTGCGCGAGACGGCACGCGGCAACGTTGTGCCCGTCGTGCGGACAGTGCTTGCCGACTTGCAGACGCCGGTGAGCGCATTCCTGCGCGTCGCGGACGCGGACGCGTATGCGTTCCTGCTCGAATCGGTCGAAGGCGGCGAGCGTGTGGCGCGTTATTCATTCCTCGGCGGGCGGCCCGAGATGGTCGTGCGCGGGCGCGGCCAAGACACGATCATCGAGCGCGGCGACACGAGCGAACGGCTGGCGGGCACACGCCTCATGGATTACCTGCGCGCGCACTTTCGCGGGCGCAAATTGGCCGCGCGACCGCAGCTTGCGCCGTTCGCAGGTGGCGCGGTTGGCTATCTCGCCTACGATGCCGTGCGCTGGTTCGAGCCTGTGCTCGACGACGGCGCGGACGCGGAGCGCGACGACGCCGTTTTCATGTTCTATCGCACGCTGCTCGCCTTCGACCGCGTGCGCCAGCAGATCGAGATCATCGCCGTCGTCCACACGGAAGAAGCCGGCGAGAGCAGCGCGCGCCTGCGCGAGTTGTACGAAGAAGCCGTGCAGGAGACGGAGCGGATCGAGTTGGCCCTGCGCACGGGCACGTTGCCGCCGGACGACGGCGCGGGGCGCGCGCAGGGCGAGCGGGCTGCGGCCAGCGCGCCGCGTTTTGTATCGAACTGGCCGCGGGCGGAGTTTGAGCGCGCGGTCGAGCGCGGCAAGGAGCACATCGCGGCGGGCGACTGTTATCAGGTCGTGCTCTCGCAGCGTCTGACGACGACTGTGAGCGCGCCGCCGCTCGCCGTCTATCGTGCGTTGCGCGCGACGAACCCATCGCCTTACATGTTCTTTCTGCGGCTCGGCGCGGAGTCGGTGGTCGGCGCGTCGCCTGAGATGCTGGTGCGTTGTCGCGGCGCACAGCTTGAATATCGCCCTATCGCCGGCACACGCCCGCGCGGCGCGGACGAGGTGGCCGACGCGCGGCTCGGCGCGGAGATGCGCGCTGACGAGAAAGAGGTAGCGGAACACCTCATGCTGGTTGACCTCGGCCGCAACGATCTGGGGCGCGTGGCCGCGTTCGGCTCGGTCGAGGTCAAAGAGTTAATGTCGGTCGAGCGTTATTCGCACGTGCAGCATCTGGTGACGGGGCTTGAGGCGCGGCTACGTACGGGCGCGGATCGGTTCGATGCGCTGGCGTCGTGTTTCCCGGCGGGCACGGTCACGGGTGCGCCGAAGGTGCGCGCCATGCAGATCATACGCGCGCTCGAACCAGACCGGCGCGGCATCTACGCCGGTGCGATTCTCTATCTAGACTACGCCGGCAACCTCGACTCGTGTATTGCCATCCGCACGATGAGCCTGCGCGCCGGGCGCGCGGAAGTGCAGGTGGGCGCGGGCATCGTCGCTGACTCTGTGCCGGCGCGCGAGTACGAAGAGACGATGAACAAAGCGGGCGCACTCCTGCGCGCAGTCGAACTCGCCGCGCGTGGTTTATAAACTGGGACAGACACGCTCCGGCATCCTCATCTTTTGCGTCTTTGCGCCTTTGCGTGCGGTTGGCAGTTGCGTGAGAATGAGCCGCAGGCAAAGACGCAAAGGCGCGAAGCAGGCCGCAAGGTTATATGCAGGGCGGCCGATTGGTCGGTTAATGACATTGAGCAGGTTCAGTCTGTTGTTGGTTACGTTGTCCATGCTGGCGGGTTGTGCGGCGCGGCTGAACACGGCTGTTACGCCGGACACGGCGCGGCAGGAACTTGGGCTGCGCGGCATCAAGTACACGCCGGAAGCTTTCGTCAGCGAGACGCAGGGCGGCGACGAATGGGCCGTTAGACTTTTTCTCGCCGCCGGCATGCGCCCCGACGTGCGCGACGAGCGCGGCGACACGCCCGTCTTT
>DASVQA010000229.1:0-54210 GCA_036389375.1 Pyrinomonadaceae bacterium
CGCCCCTTGCGACCGCGCAGGCTCTGGCGGAGGGCGACGACTATCACATCCGCACCCTTGCCCCCGACCCGCCCGGCAAGATCGCTTTCGCCAGCGACCGCGCCGGCAACTTCGACATCTACGTGATGAACCCGGATGGCAGCGGCCTCGTCCGCCTGACCAGCGATCCGGCCGAAGACGTGCAACCGACATGGTCGCCCGACGGCAGGAAGATCGCCTTCGTCAGCAACCGCGACGGCAACAAAGAGATTTACGTCGTCAACGTGGACGGCGGCGGGCTGACGCGGTTGACCAACAACACGGACGAAGACATCTCGCCGGCCTGGTCGCCCTCCGTCTCGAATCAACAGATCGCTTTCGTCAGCCACCGCGACGGCAACGATGAAATCTATCTGATGAACGCGGACGGCACGGGCCAGTCGAATCTGACGCTGAACGGCGCGGACGATAATGATCCGGCGTGGGCCCCTTCGGGCACACAACTCGCCTTCGCCACCAACCGCGACGGCGACAAGTTCGAACTCTATCGCGTCAACACGGATCGCACGGGTCTGACGCGCCTGACCAACAATTCCTTCAACGATGTCGCCCCTGCTTGGCCGCCGGGTCGCATCACTTTCCAATCCGACCGTGACGGCAACGACGAGCTTTACACCGTCAACGCCTTAGACGGCTCGAACCCGGTGCGGCTAACCAATAATGCTGCGTTCGATCTCGATCCGGCGCGCTCATCCGACGGCGCGCGGCTAGTCTTCGTCAGCAACCGCGACGTGGCCGACAATCTTGAGATTTATGCGGCCAACGCCGACGGCAGCAACGTCGTGCGCCTGACCAACAGCCCGGCCAGCGACATAGACCCGGCCATCCAGCCGTTCCAAACGGCCGCCACGCTCGGCAGCATCCAACTGAGCGCCAGCGTCTACATTGTCAGCGAAGGGCAACGCACGCTCGACATCACGGTCACACGCACGGGCGGCACGGGCGCAGCCTCCGTTGACATCACGACCGTCAACGGCTCGGCGTCGGATCGCACAGACTTCACGCCCATCGCACGCACGCTGCATTTCGGCGCGGGCGAGACGAGCAAGACTGTCCGCCTCTCTGTCATTGACGACCTGCGCGTCGAGGGCGACGAGACGTTGACCGTCTCGCTCAGCAACCCGGTCAACACCACCATCGGCACTCCGTCGTCGGCGGTCGTGACCATCATGGACAACGACAGCACGATCCCGGCCGCCAACGCCACGCTCTACGGGGTGACGGCGGCAGGCAATCTCGTGCGCTTCAGCAGCGCCACGCCCGGCACGATTGATGCTTCGGTGGCCATCACGGGCCTGCAAACCGGCGAGACGATTCTCGGCATGGACACGCGGCCGGCGACGCGCCAACTCTACGCGCTCGGCAGCACCGGGCGCATCTACGTCGTCAATCCCGTGACCGGCGCGGCGCGGCAAGTATCAACCGTCGCCGTCGCGCTCAACGGCGCGTCGTTCGGCGTTGACTTCAACCCCACGGTTGATCGCCTGCGCATCGTCTCGGACGCGGATCAGAATCTCCGCGTCAATGTCGATACCGGCGCAACCACCGTTGACACGCCGCTCAACTACGCCGTTGGCGATGTGGCCGTCGGGGCCAACCCGAACGTGGTTGGCATCGCCTACACAAACAACGTCGCGGGCGCGACCACGACCACGCTCTACGGGATCGACTCGGCCCGCGATGTGCTGGTCACGCAGAACCCGCCGAACAACGGGACGCTCAACTCGGTTGGTAATGGACTGCCCACAGACACTTCAAACGTGGTCGGCTTCGACATCACCGATAGCGGCGCGGCACTGGCCGTGCTGAACGTCGGCGGTGTATCGCAACTCCACACGATCAACCTGACGACCGGCCGGGCGACGCTTGTGGGCAATGTCGGCGGCGGCGCGCAGGTGCGCGCCCTGACGGCTGCCAGTCTGCCGGCGAATCCGATTGACGATACGCCGTTCTTCGTCCGGCAACAGTACCTCGACTTCCTCGGGCGTGAACCGGACGCGGCGGGCTTTAACGCCTACGTCAACCTGCTCGACAACTGTCCGGATCGTATAAACACGCCGGGCTGCGACCGCGTCACCGTCTCGGCCGCGTTCGTCGGCTCGCCGGAGTTCCAGCAACGCGGCGCGTTCATCGTCCGCACCTACCTCGCCGCCTTTGGCCGGCTGCCGACCTATCGTGAGTTCGTCCGCGACCTCTCGTCCATCGGCGGCGCAACCGGCGACGAGGCGCTCGCCAACCGCGCGCGCTACCCGGACGACTTCGTGCAGCGACCTGAGTTCGGCGCGATCTACGATGCGCTGTCAAACGCAGCCTACGTGGATCGTTTGATCGCCAATACGGGCGTCGCGTTCCCGAATCGCAATCAACTCGTCGCTGATCTGGACGCGGGTCTGAAGACGCGCGGGCAAGCCCTGCGCGAAATAACGGACAACCCGCAGTTCATTAATGCGGCCTTTAATCGCGTCATCGTGCTGATGCAGTACTTCGGCTATCTCCGACGCGATCCTGAACCGGCGGGCTTCAACGCCTACCTTAATTTCCTGAACGCCAACCCGAACGACTTCCGCACGCTGGTGCGCGCCTTTGTGGACTCGGTCGAGTACCGCAGCCGCTTCGGCCCACCCTAAAGAAACGTTCGACACTTGCAGACACGCAGGGCACGCGGAGAGTGATCTCCGCGTGCCCTGCGCGTCTGAGGACGTGTTGACTGTCGTCTACTCTCTGTGTTCCGGCAGCGCCGCCCCGCGCCAGTCGGGCAGCGCGGGCGGCACGCGCCGGACGTAGATGGATGCGCCGCGCACGCTCTCGACCACGACGCGGTCGCCCGCTTCAAGCTCCGGCTCGCCCTCCGCCGGGTAAGCCGTCCAGACCGAGCCGTAGACCTTGACCGCGCCCTCATTGAGCGCGCCGCGACTGGACGTGACGACCGTGCCCACCTTACCCGGCAGCGCGTCCACGCCGGTCTTCAAGCCGCCCGCGAGTTCCTTACGCACGAAGTATTTCGTGAAGATGGTGCGCGAAGCGATGGTCAGCGCCATCGAGACGACGAAGAAGATGAGGAACTGAAACGGGTAGCCGAAGCCGGCGAGGCTGGCGAGCGCCGCCGCCAGCGCGCCGAGGCCGAACCACAGCAGCACAAAGCCCGGCGTGAATATCTCTGCCACCATCAGGATGACGCCGAGCACAACCCAGATCACCCAGATGTATTCATCAATCATCGTCGCTCTCCGCGCCTTAGCCCTTGAACAGATTCTTCACGACGAACCACACGTTCGCCGGCCGCTCCGCCAATCGGCGCATGAAATACGGATACCACGTCTGCCCGTAAGGGACATAGACGCGCATGCCGTAGCCGTCACGCGCCAATTGCACCTGCAAGTCGCGGCGCACGCCGTAGAGCATCTGAAACTCGAACGCAGATTTCGGGATGCCCTCGCGTTGGCTGAAGTCTATGGTCGCGTCAATCATTTTGGGATCGTGCGTGGCGATGCCGTGATATGTGCCGCTCGCCAGCAGCACGCGCATCAGGCGCACGTAGTTTGCATCCGTGTCCTGCTTATCAGCGAACGCAACTTCGGGCGGCTCGTTGTACGCGCCCTTGCAGAGCCGGATGCGCGCGGGGATTTGCAATAACTCGCGCACGTCCTGCTCCGTGCGTTTGAGATAGGCCTGCACGACGATGCCGACCGTGTTCAGATCGAACTCGGCGCGCAACCGCCGGAAGATGTCAAAGGTCACCTGCGTGACGTTCGAGCCTTCCATGTCCACACGCACGAAGTTGCCCCGCCGCGCCGCCTCGGCCACGACCGCGCGCGCGTTCCGGTAGGTCAACTCCGGCTCGATGTCCAGCCCGAACTGCGTCAGCTTGATCGAAACGTTCGACTTGATGCCCGTCTCGTCAATGCGCGCGAGCACGCGCTGGTACTCGCGCACCTCGCCCTCCGTCTCCGCTGCGTTCGTCACGCCTTCGTTTAAGTGATCGAAGGAGGCGGTTGCGCCCGTCGCGTTGATCTCGCGGATGGCGGCGACCGCCTCCTCGATGTTCTCGCCCGCGACAAAGCGCGTGGTCAATTTTTTGAACGGGCGGAAGCGCGTCGCAAAATCCTTCAGCCCTTCCTGCCGCGATAGGAATAAGAGTGCGTTTCTGGCAACCATCGGTGTTGGTGACAAGTGGCGAGCGACGCGTGCCGAGCGGGGACAAGTTTTTCAGGCTTGTCGCTCTTCACTTGTCACTGGCGACTGCTTTCTCCTATGCTTTGCGGCGCGTGCTTCGCCGTGATCGTTTGTGCATCCTCGTTAGCGTTCTGTGCCGTCGGTAGCCCCTTTGAGGGCCACGAAATTCATTGCGTTGGAAGCTGCTAGTTGCCGCCTCGCTCGTTGCCGCTCTGCTCGGCGCGGGCGGTAGCTTCGCCCTCAGCTACGCGCTCGGGCGCTTTAGCCAGTACAGACCCGCCGGCTTCACCCGGCTCATGCTGGCGGAACTCCTGCCGCTTGCGCTCAGCCTGAGCGCCGGTTTTTTCGTCTACCGGCACACGGCGCGGCGACGCAAACTGCAAACCCTCGTCGCCGTCCTCTTGAGCATCGCGCTCGCGCAGACGTTGATCCGCTTCGTCCTGCCGTTGCTGCCATATTTCAACCGCCCCGGTTAACCGCCAGCCGCCACACGCTGCAACCCAATCTGCTCCTGCACGGGTCTGAGCGCGTCAATGACGAAGCGTATGTGCTCGTCCAGATTGACGCCCAACTCGGCCACGCTCTGATAAATGTCTTCGCGGTTGACCGTGCGCGCAAATGCTTTGTCCTTGAGTTTCTTCTTGACGGACGACACCTCCATGTCGTCCAGACTCTTCGAGGGTCTGACGAGCGCGCAGGCGACTAGGAAGCCGCACAACTCGTCCGTGGCAAAGAGCGCCCGCGCGAGCGGCGTGTCGCGCGGCACATTGGTGTAGGTGGCGTGCCCCATGATGGCGCGGATCATGTGGTCTGGATAGCCGCGCCCGCACATGATGGTCGCGCCCTTGTATGGATGCTCCTCGGCGGTCGGGAACATCTCGTAATCGAAGTCGTGCAGCAGCCCCGTGATGCCCCATTCGTCCACGTCCGCCGCCGCGCCACCGTAGCGCGGCGCGGCGGCGCGCATCGCCGTCTCGACCGCGAGCGCGTGCTTGCGCAGGCTCTCGCCCTTCGTGTACTCGCACAGCAATTCCCACGCATCTGCGCGTGTGGGCATCAGGTCGCACCTCGCATGCTCAACGAATTGTGTTTGCCACGCTGAGCAGTTTCGCACGTCTGCCCGCCCGCTTTCAACAAGCGCCGTCTGAATGACCCGCTTGCTGCCCTTTTAGCCATCCTATACAATGAGCCGCGTCACGCTTGACAGTAGTGCAGACCATCCATGAAGTCCCTTTTACTCGTCACACTCTTAGCCTATGCGGTCGCTGCGATCCACGCGTTGCTCGCGTTCGCCAATAAGCGCCGCTCGGCCGAAAGCACCGCGCTCTGGTCGCTCGGCGCGGGCTTTCTACTGCACACGGCGGCGCTCGTGCTCGACTGGGTGCGCGATGGTCATTACCCGCTGTTCGGTCAGCGCGAGACCTTCTCGTTTCTCGCGTGGACGCTCGTCATTGCCTACGGGCTGGCGCTCTATCGCTACCGCGCCCGCGCGCTCGGCGCGCTGACCATGCCCCTTGTCACGCTGCTTATCATGATCGCCGCGCTCGTGCCGGAGAACGATGGGGACGTGGCCAATTCCGTCATCGCCGGCGCGGCCGGCTGGCTGTTCCCCGTCCACACGACGCTGTTGGTCTGCGCCTACGCCGCCTTCTTCGTCGCCTTCGCCGCCAGCGTGATGTATCTCTGGCAGGAACGCGAACTGAAACTGAAAACCTTTAGCGCCTTCTTTCATCGGCTGCCGTCGCTCTCAACTGTGGACGACATCGGCGCGACGGCCGCGGGTGTCGGCTTCACGCTGCTCTCGCTCGGCATCCTGACCGGCATGATCTGGTCGTCGGCGCGTTCGGGGCGCATCTGGCACAACGACCCCAAAGAGGTCTTTGCCCTGCTGACGTGGGTGCTCTACCTCACGATGATTCACTACCGCGCGCAATGGCGCGGGCGCAAAGCTGCCTGGGCCGGGGTCGCCGGCTTCGTGCTCGTCATCTTCACCTTCCTCGGCACGCGCTGGCTCGGCGGCTATCACGTATTTGGCTAAGTGCCAGTAGCCAGTAGCCAGTAGAAAAACAACTGCTGCCTGCGACTGACTACTGACTACTGACTACTGCTTTTTATGTCCATCGTCCTCGTCGGCCTCAACCATAAATCCGCGCCCGTCGAGGTGCGCGAGCGGTTGGCTTTTTCCGACGACGCCTGCACCGAATCGTTGCGCGCGCTGGTGGACGGCGAAGTTATCCATGAAGGCTTGATCGTTTCGACCTGCAACCGTGTCGAGGTGCTGGCGGAGACGGGCAGCACGGACAGCGCGGCGGGTGCAACCCGCATCAGCAACTTCCTGAGCGATGTGCGCCGCGTGCCCCCCGATTTTTTCCACTCGCATCTTTACACGCACGCCGAGGACGAGGCCGTGCGCCACGTCTTTCGCGTCGCCTCGTCGCTCGATTCGATGGTCGTGGGCGAACCGCAAGTGCTCGGTCAGGTGCGGCGCGCCTATTCGCTCGCCGTCGCGGCCGGCACGGCCGGCCGCGTCATGCACCGGCTGATGCACCACACGCTGCACGTCGCCAAGCGCGTGCGCTCCGAGACCGGCATTGCGGATTCGGCCGTCTCCATCAGCTACACGGCGGTCGAACTGGGGCGCAAGATTTTCGGCTCGCTCAAAGGTTCGACCGTGCTGCTCGTCGGCGCGGGCGAGATGGCCGAGTTGGCGGCGCAGCATCTCGTCGCGGCGGGCGCGCAGCGCATCCTCGTCGCCAATCGCACGCACGAGACCGGCGCAGAACTGGCCGCCAAGTTTGGCGGCGAGGCCGTCAGTTACAACGCTCTGACCAAACATCTTGCGGATGCCGACATCGTCATCTGCTCGACGGCGGCGGACGGCTACGTTGTGACGCCACAGATGGCGCGCGAGGCGCTCGAAGCGCGCCGCAACAAGCCGGCCTTCTACATTGACATCAGCGTGCCGCGCAACGTCGATCCGGCGGTCGGCGCGATCAGCAATCTGTTCGTCTTCGACGTGGACGACCTCGAAGCCGTGATCGCCTCGAACATACGCGAGCGCGAACGCGAGGCGGAGCGCGCCGAGTTGATCGTCGAATCCGAGGTGATGCAGTTCCAACAGGCGCTGCGCGCGCTGGACATCGGGCCGACCGTCGGCGCGCTGCGCCAGAAGATGCAGGACATCGCGCGCGCCGAATATCAACGACAGCGCGGCAAACTCGGCCCGCTCACGCCCGAACAGGAACGCGCCGTCGAGTCTTTGCTGCTTGCTGCCGTCAACAAGATCGCGCACCCGGTCATCAACCGTATGCGCCGCTCGCACGAAACCGGCGTCGCAGAGAACATGCAGGCGTGGCGCGAAATCTTCGAGTTGGAAGAAAAGACAGAGGATAGAGATTAGCGGTGCGGCGTCAGCAGCAGGAGATTTTTTCTGACCTCTTTTACGTCCATGAAGCAACAATTCATCATCGGCTCGCGCGGCTCGAAGCTGGCGCTCTGGCAGGCGGAGTGGGTGCAGGCGCGGCTCAGCGAACTGCGCCCCGACGCGACCGTGCGGATCGAAATCATCAAGACTTCGGGCGACGTGCTGCGCGACGTGCCGCTCGCGTTCATCGGCGGCAAAGGCGTCTTCACCAAAGAACTCGAAGAGGCGCTCTTAGCCGAGCGCATAGACATCGCCGTGCATTCGCTCAAAGACCTGCCGACGATCCTGCCCGCAGAACTGACCATCACCGCCATCACCGAGCGCGAAGACCCGCGCGATGCGCTTGTGCTACGAGCCGACGCGCAGCACGAGCACGCGACGCTGCACGCACTAGCGCAGGGCGCGGTCGTCGGTACGTCGAGCCTGCGCCGGCAGGCACAGTTGAAACATCTGCGCCCCGATGTCGAGATCAAAGACCTGCGCGGCAACGTGGACACGCGCCTGCGCAAACTGGACGAAGGGCAGTACGACGCGGTCATTCTAGCCTCGGCGGGCTTGCGCCGGCTGGGCTTTGCTGCGCGCATCAGCGCGAGCGTGCCGACCGATGTGATGCTGCCCGCCGTCGGTCAGGGCGCGCTCGGCATCGAGACGCGCGCCGCAGACGAAGACACCAACGCGCTCGTGCGGCTGCTCAATCATCAACCGACGCGCGCCGCCTGCGAAGCCGAACGCGCCCTCCTGCGCGCGCTCGGCGGCGGCTGCCAAGTGCCCATCGCCGCGCACGCCACCGTCGCCTATGGTCGCTTGTATCTCGCCGGCCTCGTCGCCGGTTTGGACGGCGTGCAACTGCTCCGCGCGGCGCTCGAAGCTGATGCGACAGAGGCACGAAGCGCGGGCGAAACGCTGGCCGCCAACCTGCGCGCACAGGGCGCGGATCAACTGCTGGTCGGGCTGACAAGCTAAGCCGCAATTTTTGCTTGAGCCTGTCGCCGTCAGACCGGCAAATGTCAACAGTCTCCTTTATGTCACCTGCTCAGCCTCTCGCCGGCCGCACCGTCGTCATCACGCGCGCGCAGGCCCAAGCCGCAGAGTTCGCCGCGTTGCTCGAAGGTTATGGCGCGCGCGTCGTCGCCTGTCCGACCATCGAGATCGTCGAACCGGAATCTTACGCGCCGCTCGATCAGGCCATCGAAAACCTGTACGGCTACGACTGGCTCATCTTTACCAGCACGAACGGTGTGGACTTCTTCCTGCGCCGGCTTGCCGCGCTCGGTCGTGACGTGGACGCACTGGACGAGGTGCGCGTCTGCGCCATCGGCACGGCGACGGCCGAGCGGCTCACGGAAGCGCACGTCCACGTCGATCTCGTGCCCGAACAGTTCAAAGCCGAGGGCGTGTTTGCGGCGCTTGAATCATACTTAGGCGGGCGCGCACAGTTCGACCGCCTAAACGTACTCATCCCGCGCGCGGCCGTGGCCCGCGACTTTCTGCCGCTTGCGCTCGCAGAGGCCGGCGCACGCGTTGACACGGTCGCCGCCTATCGCACCGTGTCGCCGCAGAAGAACGACCGCGCAAAGGTCGAGGCGCTCATCGTCGGCGGCGCGGTTGATTGCATTACCTTCACCAGTTCGTCCACCGTCTCAAACTTCGCGCAACTCTTCGATACGAACGATCTGCGCGTGCTGTTGGCCGGCATACGCGTCGCCTGCATCGGCGACATCACGGCCGCGATGGCCGCAGAGTACGGGTTGAAGACCGATATTCAGCCAACGGAGTTCACCGTGCCCGCTTTGGCTCGTGCCATCGCGGACTATTTCGCCAGATGCTAAACTGCCTATCATGATGCCGGGGCGCATACTTGTCGTTGACGACGATCCGCTGCTGCTCGATACGCTGCGCGAGATTCTCATTTCGGGCGGCTACGAGGCGCTCGCCGAGCGCGATAGCCGCAGCGCCCTGTCGCGTCTGGCCGAACACCAACCCGACGTTGTCATCACCGACGTAAAGATGCCCGGTCTCGACGGCTTCGCGCTCCTGCGCGAGGTGCGCGAGCGCCATCCCGCCGTGCCGGTGATCCTGCTGACGGGTCAGGGATCGGTCGAGATGGCCTTGCGCGCCGTGCGCGAAGAGGGCGCTTATCACTTCTTCGAGAAACCCGTTGATAACGACCGTTTGTTGGAGATGGTCGGGCGGGCGCTCGCTTACGGCGCGGAGCGGCGCGAGCGCGAGCGGCTGCGGATAGAACTGCGCGAACGCGGCACGTTCCGTCAACTCATCGGCAATTCCGAGCCGATGCGCCGCGTCTATCAGTTGATCGAACAGGTCTCGCCCTCGTCCGCGTCCGTCCTCATCACGGGCGAATCGGGCACGGGCAAAGAGTTGGTTGCGCGCACCATACACGAACTCAGCCCGCGTCGCACGCACGAGTTTGTGGCGATCAACTGCTCTGCAATCCCTGAGACGTTGATGGAGTCGGAGCTATTCGGGCACGAGCGCGGCGCGTTTACCGGCGCGGCCATGCGCCGGCAGGGCTGCTTTGAGTTGGCGAACGGCGGGACGCTCTTGCTCGACGAGATCGCGGAGATGCCCGCGCTCTTGCAGGCGAAGCTCCTGCGCGTGCTGGAAGAACGCACGGTACGGCGCTTGGGCGGCGCGCAGGAGATTCCGATTGACGTGCGCGTGCTGGCCGCCACCAACCGCGAGCCGCACGAGGCCGTCCGCACCGGCGTCCTGCGCGAAGACCTGCTCTATCGCCTCAACGTGATCTCGATTGAGTTGCCGCCGCTGCGGCTGCGTAAAGAAGACCTGCCGCTCATCACGCAGCACCTCATCATGCAACTGGCCGAGCGCCACGAACGACCGGCGCGCAACCTTAGTCCCGCCGCGCTCGAAGTCCTGAAGTCGCACCACTGGCCCGGCAACGTGCGCGAACTGCGCAACGTCATCGAGCGCGCCGTCATCATCTGTTCGGGCGACACCATCGAACGTCACCACATCGCGCCCTACCCGCTCGACCAACGCGCCCGCGCCCGCAGCGAAGACACCATCACGCTGCCCGTCGGCACGCCGCTCGAAGAGGTTGAGCGGCGCATGATCCTGCGCACGCTGCAAAAGACCGAGAACAACATTACGCGCACGGCCGAGCTACTACAGATCAGCCGCAAGACCCTTCAGAACAAGCTGCGCAGCTACCGTGAGCAGTCCGCCCACCATGACCGGGGCGCGGCGCGGCGCGGCGGCGACGAACCGCCCCTCAACGATCTGGACGACTTTTAACCGCGCGCCCGCGCCTCCATCCATCAACAGCGGCTCCTTACTTATTGCGCGACCGCGCTCCCTGCACGCGTGTCCAACTGCTTGAGCAGTTCGCGCACGGCCGTATCGAGTTGCGCGTCGCGCCCGGCCAGCGTCTCGCCAATCGGGCGCGTCACTTCCACGTCAACGGGGCGCGGGTTGCGTTCCATTACCGTGCCGTCGTTCGTGGTGATCTTCATGCGCGGCAGGCGGAAGATCGTGCCGTCAATGAGCGATTGATTCCATGTGTAGATGATCCAGCCGGCGGTTGGTTCGCCCACCACCTTGCCGAGCCGCAGCGCGCGGTAGCCTTCGGCGAAATCTTCGGCGTCGGAGAGCGAGTGCTGATTGGTGACGAGGATGGTCGGGCGTTCGAGCGAGCGTTGACCGAGCACTGTGCGCGCGGGCGCAGCGCCGTAGCCGCGCGGCGTCATCGTCAGATAACCGCGCCGCGCGAGCACGTCTATGGCGTAGACGTTGACGAAGCCGCCGTTGTTATTGCGCACATCAATCACCACGCCGTCGCGCGTGCTGTTCTCGGCATCAAGATCGACGTAGAGTTGCGCGAGCGAGGCCGCGCCCATGTCGTACATATGCACGTAGCCGAGCCGGCCATTGCTTGCGCGCGCGACGTAAGCGCGGTTCTGTTCGACCCACTGGCGATAGAGCAGCCCTTTCTCCGTCCCGGCGTTGACGGGGCGCATGGGTACTTCGCGGCGGTCTGCGCCGTCGGCCGTCGCGGCGATGGTTAACACGACGCGCCGGCCCGTCTTGTAGCTCAGCAACTCGTCTAGGTTCGTGCGCGCGTCGAGCGTGCGCCCGTCAACGGCCAACAGATAATCACCTGCTTTGACGTTGCCGGCGAGCGCGGCCGGGCTGAGCGGGATGACTTCGGTGACGCGCAGCCGACCCGCCGTTTCATACTCGCGGCGGTCGAAGCGCAGACCGAGCCGGCCCGTGCTCGGCTGGTTCGCGCCGGGCGGCGCGCTTGCGCCGAGGTGCGAAGCGTTCAATTCGCCGACCATCAGTTGCAGCAGGCGGCGCACCTCGTCGGGCGTGCGCGCGCCCGCCACGCGCGGCTCGTATTCGGCGCGCACCGCCGCCCAGTCTGCGCCATGATAGTTCGGGTCGTAGAAGTTGTCGCGCATGTACGTCCATGCCTGGCGGAACACTTCCATCTTCTCGCGCGCGAAATCAACGTCCATCTCGGCGGCGACGGCCAGGCCGCGCGCGCGCCCTTCGAGGTTGACGACGTTGATGCGCCCGTTCTCAAGATAGAAGACCTCTTTGCTGTCCGGCGTAAACTGCGCCCAAGACTTGCCGCCCGCCGTCGCGGTCAACTGCTTGGCGACCGCAGGCTCGCGCGCCAGTTCGTCGAGCGAGAAGAGGTAAAGGTTCTCCTGATTCGCGGCGGCTGCGATCAGCAAGACCCACTTACCGTCGGGGCTAATCGTCTGGTAGTTCACATCCACGCCGACGGGCAGCAGGCTCAAGCGCCGTCGTATCTCTTCAAAAACGATCTGCACGCGCTTCGTGCTCCCTCGTCTCTCTTCAGGACTGGCCGCAGGTGTTGGCGACGGCGCAGGTGTCTGCGTGGGTGCGGGCGACGGGCCGGTGTTGGGCGCGTCGCGTGTCGGCTCAGGACTTGTCGGGCGGTTCTCCTGTCTGGTCGCGGGCGTGACGTTTTGCGGCGTCTCCTCTTTGAAGAGGTCGCGGAACTGGTCTTCGCGGAAGCGGGGCGTGCGCGGGATCAGGTCAACGCGCGCAAGCTGCGTACTCTCCGTGCGCTGCCCTGTGTCGAACAGCAGGAACGTGCCGTCGGGACTCCACGAGACGGTGTTGCTGAAGACGTTGGCGGCGAAACTGACGGGTCGCCCTTCAGCGCCGCCGTCGGCCGGCACGACGTAGATGTTCTTGAACTGCCGCTCGCCCACCGGCATGTAAGCGAGCCAACGACTATCAGGCGACCAGACGAACGGGCGGTCGGAGATAATCGGCGGGCGTTCGAGGGCCGCGCTGGCGACGACGCGCTCGCGTTTCGTCGCTATGTCGAGCACGCGCAACTCTTTCGCGCTGCGCTGGAAGGCAAGCAGTTTGCCGTCGGGCGAGAACTTCGGCGTCGAATCGTCGCCCGCGTCGCGCGTCAGTTGCGTCTCGGCGTTCGCGGCGAAGTCGTAAGCGAACAGGTGCGGCGTGCCGTCGCGGTCGGAGACGTAGACGAGCCGGCGGCTGTCGGGCGACCAGGTGATCTGATATTCGTCCGCCGGACTGTTGCTGATGCGCGCGGCGTCGCCGCCATCTGCGGCGGAGGCGGCAAAGACTTCGCCGCGCACGACGAAGGCGACCTTCTTGCCGTCGGGTGAGAGCGCCAACTCCTGAAGCTGATCGCTCATGCGGACGTGCTCGATGGCCGGCCCTGCCGGTGCGCCGCGCCGCGTAATGGCGACTTCGGCGGCCCGGCCCGTCTCCGTGTCGAGTTTCCAGATGCGGAAGTTGTGCTCGAAGACGATCTCGCGCCCGTCGTAAGAGATGTTGGGCCAGAGCACGCGCCCGTCCGTGAAGTTGGTGATGCGGCGAAAGTCGGGCCGGCCCATCGTGGTCGTCCAGATGTTCTGCGCGGCATGCAGGCGTGATTGCAGTTTGCCGTCCGTGCGATCCGAGACGTAAAAGAGCCTGCGCCCGTCCGCGCTCCACATCGGCCACATCTCTTTCGCGCCGCCCGCCTGCGTGACGCGCTCGTAAGTTCCCTGCCCCACGTCCAAGCCGCGCAGCAACCAGACCTCGGCTTCGTCAATGTGGCTGTGCCCTTTGCGCCACCACTGCGCGGCGGCGATGCCGCGCGCCGTGAACGCGACAGTCGCGCCGTCCGGCGACGGTGCGGCGAAATACTCGTTCGTGTAGCGGTCGGCGCTGACCTGCATCGGCGTGCCGCCGTCGGTCGAGACGCGGAAGAGATCGTTCATGCTGGCGATGTCGCGGCTGGTGGAAGAGAAATAGAGCCAGCGCCCGTCGCGCGCCCACGCATCGAGTTGATCGAACGCATCGTCGAAGGTGACGCGGCGCAGATCGCCCGTGTCGAGCGTGAGCACGTAGATGTCGCCGTTGCCGGTGCGCGTGGAGATGAAAGCGAGTTGGCGACCGTCGGGCGAATAGAGCGGGCGCGACTCCGTGGCCGGGTGCGAGACAAGGAGGTGCGCCGCGCCGCCCGCCGCCGGCACAGTCCAGATGTCGCCGCCGGAGACGAAGGCGATCTCAGTGCGGTCGGGCGCAAGCGCCGGCTCGGTGAAATACGGGAGCGCCGCCGGGGCGCTCGTTGGCGGCTGCGACTGTGTTCCTTGCGCGGGCGTCTGTCGGCGTGCGCCCGCGACGAGTAGCACGCAGGCAAGCAGCACGGCGCATGGCTTGCTGTAACGAATCATCTCTCCCTCCCATTTGCCGGATGCGCGGCGCGGACGCACGGCGCAGCTTTGCCCGGCCAGCGTCGCGCTTAATTGAAGCGCCGGTGTGAAAAGTGAAGCGGCAATATAACAGACCGCGCGCGCACCGTCGTAAAGATTTTTTGCTTCCGCCTTGCCACTGGCGCGCGCGGAATGTTACTTATCGCGGCGCATGAATGTGCTGCTGATCTTCGTGGACGGACTGGGCATCGGTGTGCGCGGCGCAGACAATCCGCTCGCCCGGCTCGGCGCAGAGGCCGCACCGCTCGCCATCTTTGCCGGTGAAGCACCCGCGCTCATGCACGACGGCGTACTCGTGCCGACGGACGCGCGCCTGAGTGTTGAGGGCCGGCCGCAGAGCGCGTCGGGGCAGACGACGATTCTGACCGGCATCAACGCGCCCGCCGCGCTCGGCTATCACAAGCAGGGCTTCCCGAACGAGGCCATGCGCGCGCTTATCCGCGAGCATTCGATCTTTCTGCAACTCGAACGCGCGGGCGTGCGCCCCAACGTCTTCGCCAACGCCTACACGCCGCGCTTCTTCAACAGCCGGCCGCGCTGGGTCTCGGCCACGACCGTCGCCGTCGAAGCCGCCGGTCTCAGTTTTCGCCAACTCGACGACCTGCGCGCCGGGCGCGCCGTCTATCAGGATTTCACCAACCATCTGCTCATCGAAGCCGGTTTCGACGTTGAGCCGCGCACGCCCGAAGAAGCGGCGGCCGTACTCGTGGACATCGCGCACAAACACCGCTTCACGCTCTACGAGTATTTCATCACCGACCGCGTTGGGCACGCGCAGGATATGGACGCGGCGCTGGTGGTGCTGACGAATCTCGCGCGCTTCGTCCGCACGGTTATCGCGCGGATCGATCTCACGCGCACGACCGTTATGCTGACGAGCGATCACGGCAACATCGAAGACTTGAGCGCGCGCAACCACACGCTCAACCAAGTCCCTACGCTCGCATGGGGCGCAGGTTGTGGGCACGTCCGCACGCGCGTCCGCGACCTCGCAGACATTACGCCCGCCATCATCGAACTGCTGACAAAAGAGGACTGACGAACATCAATGCCGAATGCCGCCGCCCCGACGGACGAACCGCGCGCAGCCAGCCTCGCGCCCGCCGCCATCCCGCGCTACTCGCATTACGCGCTGGTCGTTCTCACTGTCGTCAACCTGCTCAACTACATAGACCGGCAGGTGCTCCCGTCCGTCGCCTCCTACATGATCAAGGACGCGCATCTGCAATTGACCGACGCCGAGATCGGCTACATGGAGTCAACGCTGCTGCTCTCATTTACTATCTTCGCGCCCCTGTTCGGCCGGCTCGGCGACCGTTATCCGCGCGCCAAGATCATGGCGCTCGCGGCCGTCATCTGGAGTTTCGCCACCGCTTTGACGGGCGCGGCCGACCATCTGGCGTTTCTGCCGGCGATCAGTTTCCGCGTGCCGCTCGTCGGTTGGAGCATCGCGCTCTCAGGCGTGGCGCTCACGCTCTGCCTCGTGCGCGCCTGCGTCGGCATAGGCGAATCCGCCTACTCGACGATCACGCCCAGCCTCATCGTTGATTACTATCCGCGCCGACGACGCGCGACCGCGCTCGGCATCTTTCAGGCCGCCATCCCGCTCGGCTTCTCGCTCGGCTTCGTCATCGGCGGCGTGCTCGCGCACTTCTACGGCTGGCGCATCGCCTTCTCCATCGTCTCCGTGCCGGGCTTGATTACCGCTTTCTTCGTCTGGCGGCTGCGCGAGCCCGTGCGCGGCGCGACCGACGAACCGGAGCCGACCACCGCGCTGGACGAGACGGGCGCTAGTTCCGTCGCCCTGCCCATCGCCGCAAAGGATTCGACCGCGCGTGAGGTGTGGCGCATCTTCAGCAACCACGATTGGCTGCTCTCGACCGCAGGCTACACGGCGCTGACCTTCGTGCTCGGTGCGTTTGCCACCTGGGTCGCGCTCTTTCTCATCCGCGACAAGGGCATGCCGGAATCGTCCGCGCCGATCACGCTCGGCATCATCACGCTCTGCGCGGGCGCGCTCGGCACGTTCGGCGGCGGCTGGCTGGCCGACCGCATCGCCAAAGGCCGCAGTCGCGCCTACTTCTATCTCTGCGCCGCGAGCACCTTCCTGAGCACGGGCCCGATGTTCGTCGTGCTCGTCGCGCGCAGCAAGTGGGTCTATCTGCCGGCCATCTTTATCGCCGTCACGCTCATCTTCGTCAACAACGCGCCCTTCCACGCGCTGCTGCTGCAAAGCGTGCCGACGCACGTGCGCGCCATGGCCGTGGCGCTTAACATCGTCGTCATACACACCTGCGGCGATGCCATCTCGCGCACGGCCGTCGGCGTCGCGTCCGACGCGCTCAAGGCCGGGCAACTCGCGCCGCTCGCGGCGCTGGCGCGCATGATCGGCATCAACCCGGTCGAGCAACACCTGACGACCGCGTTGCTGGTCGCCCCGACCGCCATGTTCATCTCCACGCTGCTCTTTCTCTGGGGCGCGCGCACGACGAAGCAGGACGCACCCGTGCGCGCACACTGAAAACACTTAAGCTTATCTGTCGGAACTTACCCGTTGCGATTTTAGGCGTGACCGCTCGCGCGCTTTTTGCCTGCGCTGGCGGCGCTGCGCTCGAAGCAGTCGGGCGAGCAGTAGGTGGACTGTGTGGCGCGAAAGACGAGCGCGCGTGAGCGGGCCGTCCAAGTGCCGCAGGCGGCGCAACGCACGAGTGCTTCATTCGTCTGCGGTGTGTGCGGCGTAGCGTGGGCGGTGGCTTGCTCGTTGACGTTTAAGTGGCGCGCGGTGCGTACGGCGCTAAAGAGGCGGCGCGCGATGGCGAGGTAGGGGCGCAGGCGCAAGTAGATGAGCGTGCCGACGGCCGACAGGATGAAGACGATGATCAGGAATTTCACTTCGCACCTCCGGCGGCGTTGCGACGTTGCGCGAGTTGGGCGCGCAGGTCGGAGAGCGCCGGGTTGTCGGCGTTGATCTTCTGCAACTCTTCGAGGCGCTGTTCAGCCTCGGCGATCTCGCCGGTGGCAATAAGCGCGGCGGCGAGATTTTGCAGCGTCATCTCGTGGCGCGGGTCTTGGGCGAGCGACTTGCGATATTCCTGAATGGCGCGGCGCGGATCAGAGGGCGTGTCGAAGTAGTAGGTCAGCCCCATGTCGGTGCGGACGTTTACGTCGGCGGGCTTCTGCGCGAGCGCCTTCGCGTAGTAAGCGCGGGCCTCTTTGAAGTGGGCGTGGTCGGTCGAGCGCGCAAGGTCGAACTCGGCGTTGCCGAGCATGACGAGCGTGTCGTAGTCCTGCGGCGCGGCGGCTTCGGCGCGTTTGAGGATGCGGAGGGCTTCGGGCAACAGGTCGGGCTTGTTGAACTGCGCGGCGTAGAGGTAGAGACCCTGCCCGACCTTGCGTTGCAGATCGATGTTGGTCGGGCTGGCATCGGCTTTGGCGATGACCTTGCTCAACTCTTCATCGCTCAGCGAACTCTTCTCGACGGGCGCATTCGCGTTGCTGTTGCCGCCCGTCTTCGTGCTTGCACTGCCTGCTTGCGCAATTTCGCCGCGCAGCCGGTTCAACTCTTTGCGGTTCGCCTGATCGGCGAAGTAGAACCCGCCGGCAAAACCGAGCACAAGCCCCGCGATGGCGTAGAGCAGCTTACTCTTGATCACGACGGGTAGATTCCTGACCGCGCGCTAATGCTGGCCCGTAATTCGCTCATTCGCCCTCGCCGTTGGGGCTGGTCTGAGTGATAGGTAGATCGTCGCGGCGACGGCGTTCGGGCGGGTCGCTGTTGCGCCGACGCGGCGGCGAGGTGTTGACGCGCCGATCAATCGCGCCGGGCGGGAGCGTCCGCCCGTGTACGGCTTCGGTCAGGATGCGCGTGATCTCTTGCGAGAGCGTGCGGTGCTGCGCGGCGGCGTTGCGGCGCAGCGTCTCTTTGAGATCGTTGGGCACGTAGGCCCCGATAAAGACCCCTTTGCGGTTGGCCATCCCCGTAGTGTCTCCTCAAGCATGTGGGCCGGCTTGCCGGGCGCGGCACGTCTGTGTGTATGTCGAGGCCTGTTTGAGCGTGCCGTTTGAGCGAGCAGGTCTGTAAGCCGAATTCTGTCCGCTGCTGCGAACAGCAGCGGGGCGATCATTCATCTAGCCCGTCTGTCGCCAGACGGATCGAGCGACCTACCCGGAGACGGTAGCCACGCGCCTTGCGGCGAGCGACTTCGGGCGGGCAGCCCTAATTGACCTCTCCCTATTTGGTCTTGCACTGCGAGGAGTTTGCCTGGCCGCACGTGTTACCACGCACGCCGGTGCGCTCTTACTTTAAGCCCGCAAAGGGGCCGCACCGTTTCACCCATCACCCGCCGACCGCACGCGAGGTGCAGAGGGCAAGGCTGGTCTGTTCTCTGTTGCACTTGTCGTCATCAGGCCCGCGCAAGCAGACAGGCTAACCCGTCCACCGCCGTAACCCGATGCCCAGCCGTTAACTGGCTCGCTGCCCTGTAGAGTTCGGACTTTCCTCCCCTCTCATCCTTGAAGGACGAGAGCGGCGACCGCCCGACCTGCTCTCTCAAACGACCCGCGCATTATAGCAAAGCATTGTTGAACAGGTCTAATCTAGTTCGCGCCCCCGCCCGACCACTGGCAAACCTTTAAGCGGCAGCACCTTGCGCCCGACGCTCAACCGAAATATTTGTAGCCGACGCGCAGCCCCGCGAGCGCGGACGCGGGCAGCGTCGAGATGAGCATCCACGTCATCAAGGCGTGCGAGAGGGCAAGCGCCCAGAGGTTCGGTGCGCGTTGATAGACCCAAGCCCAGATGAGACCGCCGCCGAGGGTGGCGACGGTCAACACGGGGTTCGGCAGGTGCAGGAGCGCAAAGAGGGCGGCGACGGCGAGCGTCGTCAGCCAACCCGTGCCCCAGAGCAGTTGCAGGCGGCGGTTGATGAAAGCTTGCAGCGCGTACTGCTGCACGAAGCCCCACACGAAGCCCCAGACCGAGAAGCCGAGCACGACCCAGCCCGCGCGCCCCCGCCCCCAAGTGGGCCGTACGCCAAACCAGAACCGGCCCGTCAGCACCAGCAGCAACGCGCCCAAGATCATCAAAGGCAATAACAGGCGCAAGGCCCGCGCGAAGTGTGCGCCCGTCAGACCGAGCGTGCGCGCCGTCTCGCCCCGCGCACGCTGCGACGCAAACATCAACACGCATGCCGCGCCGACCGGCACGACCAGCGCCAACTTGTGCCACGCGTCGAGCGCAAGCACCGCCCATTCGGCGATGAGCGCGGAGACGACGACCGAGACGATCTCCCAGCCGACCAGCGCACGCTCCGCCGCAGAGATCGCAGCATCGGCCTCTGGCCAGCGCGCAGCGCGCTCGGTTGCGTCCACATTCAACGCTGCTCCACCGCCTTCCACCAATCGGGCGCGACGGCCGCCGCGCCCGCCGTCACCGGCACATTAAAGCGCAATGGCTTGTCCACCTGTTGCAGCGTCAACCACTGTCCGCCGAACGCAGCATGCACGGCATAGACGCGCGCCTCGTGTTCGCCCGGCGGGAGCGGCGGCAGACGCAAGACGAAGCCGTGCCACTCGTCCTCGGCGTGCCCTGCGGCAGGCACGTCCGGGCGCGAGCGGTCGGCCCAGCCGCGCGCCGCGTAATGCCCGTCAACGTTTAGTTGCACTTCGACACGCGCGCCGGGCGCGGCCGCATCCACCACCCAGCCCGACACGCCGCTCGCGTCGGCGGCGTCAACCGAGCCGCGAAAAGATGGCCGGAGCACTTGATGTATGAAGAGGACGGCGAGGGCGACGAGGAACAACGTCTCGACGAGCGATTTGCCGATGAGCAGATGCGTCATGCGCGTGCGCGCGCGCGCGCCGAGCGGCGCAGGCAGCGTCGTCTGCGCGTGCGACGGCGTATGAGCTGCGGCCGAGACGCCAAGACGCGGCGAGCCTGTTGGACTCGCCGCGTCTTTGGTCGCTTGCGTCTCTAACGCGTCAGGCTTTAGGCGCGCACCGGCCTCGCTCATTGCCCTTGCGTGTAGCTGTTGCCGTTCGTGTCCTGATAGACGAGCGTGCGCGTGGTACGCACGTCGGCGTCGGCTTGCAGGTTCGCGCCCAAACGCACGGTGATGCGCAGCACGGTCGTGTCGCCCGGCGCGAGTTCCGCTACGTGCCAGACGATGCGGCGCGTATTGCCCGCCGCGCCCGAAGTGTCGAGGCTCGGCTCGCTGCCGACAAACTGCAATGCTTCGGGCAGGACTTCCGTCACCACCAGATTCTTCGCCAAGCCCCCGCCATCGTTGACGAGCACAAGGCGATAGAACAACAGGTCGCCGGGGTTCGCGGCATCCGTCACCTGCTCGGTGCGGACGTGGACGCGCGGCGCGGCGATGGTCAGGACGGTGTTCGCTTCGCTCGCCACACGCCCCGATGAGAGAGCGCGCGAGACGATGTTATAGGCGAACTGCATGCGGTCGGGCGTCGAACGCGGAATGTCCACGCGCAGCAGGAGCGGGAACTGCCCGGCGCGCGCTTCGAGCGCGTTGGTCTGCCCGACGACCGGCTCTGCATCCTGATGCTGCCCGTCGCCGTTCACATCCGCGAAGAGTGTGCCTTGCGGCGCACCCGGCGCGGTCACTCTCAGTTCGTAACTCTCGGCGTAGTTGCCGGGGTTGCGCACGACGAACGGAATGTAGATCGTGTCGCCCGGCGTCGCGGTCAGCCCGGTCGAGACGGCTTCGATGCGCGCTTTAGGCACGCGCCCCACTTCGATGGCGGGGCCGTCGAAGTTCGACGCCGTCGGCAGGCTGGACGTGCGCATCGTGCCGCGCCCGATTGGATGATTCGCCGCGAGTGCGTCCGCCACCGCCCGCAACGTCACGGAGATTTCGCGCGCCTCGCGTGAGTCCACGTCGCCGAGACTCCACACGGCGGTGCGCGAGTCGCGGTCATAGACGAGCGGCGCAGGATTGGCGGAGACCAATTCGAAATCAGGGTTGAAGACGAAATCGGCGCGGGCGGTGCGCGCCGGTGCGCTGCCCTGATTGCGCACGGTAATGGTCTGCGTGAATGTCTCGCCCGGCTGCACGCTGTCGCGCGAGATCGAACTTGAGCCGGCGAGCGCCGCCGCCACAATCGTCAACGCACCGTTAGCGACCTTGAAGACCTGATAATCAGATTTCGACGCGGCGCGCACGATAAACGGGCGCTGCTGCGCGTCGGCCGCCGTCTCCGGCACGCGCAGGTTCATAAACACGTCGAGCGTCTGCCCGCGTGCGAGTTGCGGCGTGATCAGGATCGGCAGCCCTGTGTCCTGTCCGCCCTGTGCGACGCTGAAGGTCGGTTGATATTCGGCGGGCAGATCGGTCTCAAGGCGGAACTGATCCTCCTTGTTGCCCATGTTCGTCACCGTGACGGGCAGTTGCACGCTCTGACCCGGCGAGGCGGCGAGCGTCACGCGCCGGAGCGCGAGCGCAAGGTTGGGCACCTGTTTGACTGTTAGCACGATGCCTGTGTCGCCGCCACCACTTGTTGTCGTCGTCGGCGGCGCGGACGTGACCGTTGATTCAGCCGCCTCGGCGCGCGGTACGAGCGTTGACACAGGTGTTGATGCAGGTGTCGGGCGCACGACCGCTACTTGCTCAGGCGTCGGCGTGCGACGCGGCGTCGGCTGCGGGCGGGCGGGCTGCGGCGTGGGCCGCACGACGGGCTGTGGGGTGTTGGTTGCTACCTGAGTCGGCGTGCCCGCCGGATTTGCGCCGCGCGGATTAACTGCGCTGCGCCGGCTCGGGCGGCGACCGCCACGACCGCCAGTCGAGGCCGTTTCACTTGCGGCGTTTGAATTATTGATCGTCAAAGTGGGCCGCGACGGGGTCGCGGTCGGCTGCGCGCTGACCGGCGTGGGCGTCGGGCGCGCGGCCACGAGACGAGGCGTCGGCTGCGGGCGTGCAGGCGTCGGACTAGGCGTGGGTCTTGTGACCGCCGCGCCCGTGTTTGTTGCGACCTCGCGCGGCGTCGGTTGCGTGCGCGCGCCGGTCGGCTGCGTCGGCTGCGGCGTCGCGGCGGGGCCGCGCGTGGCCACTTCTTTGCGCGCTGCCGTCAGTTCGTCGTCGTAGATTTCAATGAACGGCGTGTCGCGGATGCCGCGCAGACGCTCGCCAACCTGTTCGGCGTCCTTGATGCGCCCCATAGCGATGTAGGAGCGACCGAGCCAGAGCAGCGTCAGGTCTGTGATGATGCTGTTCGGGTAGGTCTTCAGAAAGTCGTTCAAGAGGGCGGCGGCTTGCTCGTAGCGCCCGTCGTTGTAGAGTTTCTGACCCCGGTTGAACATCGCCTGCTCGACATCAGGCGGCGTGTCCTGATCTTGCAGCGCGGTTCGCGCGGTGAGGGCTAAAGTGGCGGCGCTGACGGGCAGACATGGCGCGCACAGGAGGGCCGCCGCCAGCACCACCGCACCGATCTTATATGGCTTCATCGAACCGAAACTCCTCCGGCAGACAGACTGTGCAATTTTTGCCGAGCTTTAAAGAATTACGTGCTTGAGAGCTTTGTGGCCGACCCGGCTGGCCGGCAACTGTAGGAACGTGCCGGATGATACATCCTTACGCGACAACGGACAAGACGGCGCGCGGGGGCGAACTGTGCCCGCCTCGCCGAGTTGTGCATTAACGCTTGCTGCGCCCGATCTCGATCCGGTCGCCGGGCTTCAAGGGCGGGTCGGGCACTTTGCCCGCCTCGATCTCCTGCAAGACGAAGTCGGTCGCAATCAAGCGGCCGTCCGCGCCCTGCCGTGAGACGGTGACGCGCACCTTGTTGCCCGCGTCGCGCGCGACGCCGCCCGACGCGAGTATGGCCTGCGTCAAAGTTATCCCGGCGTGGAAATCTTTCTGCCCCGGCGCACCGACGAGGCCGCCGATGTAGAAGAACTCCGGCGGGCGCGCCTGTATGTTGATCACGTCGCCGGCCGCGACGAGTTCATTCAAAGCGGCCGGGTCGCTGAGATCAACCGTGCGGCTCGTGCCGGCCGCGCGCGAGATGATGACGGCCCGCCCCGCATCGGCACGCGGCAAAGCCTCCGCCAGCACGACGTAGAGCGGCACGGCTTCGCGGCGCAGCACTTTATGACCCGGCTGATCAACCAGCCCGCTGACCATCACCGTATGGCTCACGAAGTCGCGCACGGTGACGCGAAACTGCGCGCGGTCGTAGACGCCGCGCCGCTTCAGTTCAGCCGACAAACGCGCGCCGATCTCGTCGGGCGTCAAGCCGTTGACGTTGACAGGGTCACCCGCGAGCGGATAGTCGAGCAGCCCGCCGGTCAGGATCGTGTAGAGGGTCGAATCGCGCGCCGTGCTGTTGACCAAACGTATGTCGAGCATGTCGCCGACGCCCACGCGATAGATCGAGGTCGGCGGCGCGACGGGCGCAACCGGCGGCGCGTTCTCGGCGCTCGCAGTCGTGCCGGTCGGCGCGTTGGCGTTCTCGGCGAGCGGCGCGGGCTTCTCGAATTTCGGCGGCGGCGGAATCAGACCGACGGGCGGCGATTCGCGCGTTGGGTTGGCGCTCGACTTCGCGGGCGCGTCGGTCGTCGCGTTAGCTTCCGTTTTTGCTGCGCCGATGTTGGCGGCGGTGGCGAGCGGCGACGTGGGCGCGGCGGGTGTGGCGGTAGGTGCGGGCGTCGCTTCGCTCTTGCGTCCGTCCACCTTCGCGTCGTCCTTCTTCGGGTCTTCCCTTTTGGCCTCGGTCGTGACGCTCTTTTTAGCGTCGGCGTCCTTCGAGGCTTTGGCGTCTTTCTTCGGGTCGGTCTTGGGCGCAGGCGGCGCGGACTTTGTAGCCTCGCCGCCGTTCGCGCCAGCGGCCGCCGGCAAGTCTTCAACCGGCCCGACGCGACTGGCCGGCGACTGCGCCCGCGCCGTCGCCACAGACAGTCCACCCACCAACGTGATTACAGCTAAAAGCTTACTGAACATGACACTCAATACCCTTCCGCTCGGCAGCGCGGCACGCATCCAACCGGGCAATGGCCGACGCCGTGCGCGCATCTGTCTCTCTCAACTGTCGAGCGTGTAAAACATCTGACAGGTCACCCTCGCGCGCTCCCCAAAAGCGCCGTGCCCCCTGCAATTCCTCCGGGCACATCCTGTCACTAAGCTAATTAAACGACGAAACGACCCTTTTTCGCAAAGACTTTTGCGCCCATCTCACTTACGGCGTCTGTTTCGGCGCAGGCAGACTGCCGGGCGGGAACAGTTGCGGCCATTCAGCCCCAAGCCGCACGCGCACGAGTTCCTCAACCTCGTCCGCCGTCTCGCACGCCACACACTCGTCCGCGATCTCGCGCGCCCGCGCCGCGCTCACACCCGCAAGCACACGCCGCACGCGCGGGATGGACGAGGTCGTCATGCTCAGGTCGCGTGCGCCAAGCCCCACCAGCACGACGGCGTAAACCGGCGTTGCGGCCATTTCGCCGCAGACGCTCGCCGGGATGCCCGCGTGCGCGGCGGCCGAGAGCGCGTGCCTGATGCTCTGCAAGACGGCCGGGTGAAGCGTGCGAAACCAGTCCGCGACCGAGTCGTTGCCCCGGTCGACGGCGAGCAGGTATTGCACGAGATCGTTTGTGCCGAGACTGAAGAAATCAACCGCGCGCGCGAGCCGGTCGGCGGTCAACACGGCCGAAGGGACTTCGATCATCGCGCCGATCTTGACGGGGCCGCAATCGCGCCCTTCGCTGCGCAGCCGCGCCTGCTCCGTCTCGATGATACGGCGCGTGCGGCGCACCTCCGCCACGTCTGAGACCATCGGCAGGACGAGATCGAGCCGGCCGCGTGCCGCCGCGCGCAGGATCGCGCGCACCTGTGTGCGCAGCACGTCTTCGCGGCGCAGGAAGAAACGGATGGCGCGCAGGCCGAGCGCCGGGTTGCGTTCCGCCGCGCCGTCGTCCGTGCCGAGTTTGTCGCCGCCCAGATCGAAGAGGCGCACCTTCGCACCGTCTGCGCCCGCGAGCGCGGCCACCTCAAGATAAGCTTCGCACTGTTCGTCCTCGGTCGGCATGCGCCCGCGCTGCGAAAGCAGAAATTCCGTGCGGTACAACCCGATCCCCTGCGCGTTGAAGCGGCGCACGCCTTCATACTCGATTGGCAGTTCGACGTTGGCGCGCAGCGCAATCTCCACGCCGTCCTGCGTGCGCAGCGGCGCGTGCGTCTGTTGTGCGAGTTCGAGCGTGCTGCGCTGGCGGGCGGGACGCGTGTGCGCCATCTCCTCGCGGCAGCGCGCGACGGTGCGCGGCGCGGGATGCAGGATCACTTCGCCGCGCAGCGCATCCACGATGATCTCGTCGCCCGTGCGCGCATGACGATAGAGTTCGCGCAGGCCGACGACGGCCGGAAGGCCCAACCCGCGCGCGATGATTGCCGTGTGCGAAGTCCAGCCGCCCGCATCGGTGGCGACGGCGCGCACATGCGCGAAATCCATCTCGGCCGCCGCCGACGGCAGCAACTCTTCCGCCACGATGACGGCATCGGCCGTTAACTTGTGTTCGACGTGCGCGCCGGCCAACGCGACCAGCAGCCGCCGCGCCACGTCTTCGATGTCGGAACTGCGCTCGCGCAGGTAGTCGTCTTTGATCTCTTCATAGACGGCGAGCAGGCGGTCGGCGGCGACGCGCACGGCCCATTCGGCATTAGCGCGCTCGCGCCGGATATAAGCTTCAACCTCGTCGAGCAGTTTGCGATCTTCGAGCATGAGCAGGTGCGCGTCGAAGATATAAGCCTGCTCCGCGCCGAGCGCCCGCTCGGCGCGCTCCTTGATGCCGAGCAGTTGGCTGCGCGCAAGTTCAACGGCCGCGTAGAAGCGCGCCACCTCGGGCGTCACGTCTTTGCGGTTGAGCGTCGCGCGATAGATGCTCTGCTGTGCGCCGCCGTGTAAACGCAGCACGCGCCCGACCGCCAAGCCTTCCGACACGGCCACGCCGCGCCAGAACTGCTCCGCCCCGCTATCTTTGACTCGCCTGCTCAAGCCTTGTCTTCCCCGAACTTTTGGGCGAATAACTCACACACGGCATCGAGCGCCGCCCGCTCGTCCGCCCCTTCGGCCGTCAACAACAACTCTGTGCCCCGCGCCGCCGCCAGCAGCAACACGCTCAGGATCGATTTCGCGTCGGCGTTGGCGCTCCCGTCCGTGCGCGCGAGTTTGATGTTGCTCTTGAACTGCGAGGCGGTGCGTACCAGCCGCGCGGCGGCCCGCGCATGCAGGCCCAGCCGGTTCGTGACGGTCACGCGCCGCTCCTGCACGTCAACTCTTCCTCGGCGGGGCCAGCAATTCGCCCGCCAGATAAATCCCCTCGCGCCCCTGTTCGCGCACGCGCTGAGCGACCGCCGCCAGCCCGTCTTCGCCCACCTCGCTCGCCAGTTTGACGATCATCGGCAGGTTCACGCCCGTCACAACTTCAACCTCGCCCTCTTTCAGAAACATGGCCGCGATGTTGGTAGGCGTGCCGCCGAACATGTCTGTCATCAGCAGCACACCGCGCCCGGCGGCGACGCGCGCAATGGCCCGTTCGATCTCGTCGCGCGCCGCGTCCACGTCGTCGTGCCAACCGATTGAGACGGCGGCGATGTGCGAGACGTGCCCGACGATCATCTCGGCCGCCGCCAGCAACTCGGTCGCAAACATCCCGTGCGTTATGACGACGCCCGCCACGCGCGCAGCCGCTTTCGGCTTCTCGCTCTCGTTGCTCATGCAATCACCAGCACCATCTAAGTATACGCGCTCGTCTGCTTATGACGCCGCCTCAATCCGCCACGCGGCCGAGCATGAAACCGCCGAGCGCGGCATTGGTCGAGACCACTTTCTCGATGACGCGCAACTCGTTGTTGTCGAGCCACACGCCGCCGCAATGGTAGCATTTATCAATGAGCACGACATCGTAGATCACCAGCTTGCGCATCGCTTCGCCGTCAACCGGACAATAGCGCGTCGCCTCTGCCATCGGATTGAGCCGCCCGGAACAGTTTGGGCAGACGTTGAACTCGCGGTCGGTCGTCGTCAACTCTTCGACCGTCAACGATGCAAAACTGAAAGCCGGGTCACACCGAATACAATCGTCACGTTCGCTCATGTAGTTTCCTCGTTACCCATAAATTTAAGTTCGGCGCGCGCACCGTCAGACGCCCGCCGCGCGCTTGGCGGGCCGCTGCGGCTTCGCTTTGCGCACGTCGCGGTGCGCGACGACGGCCTCGAAGCCGGCGCGGCGCAGGCGTCGCGCCAGCGCGTTCGCCACCATCACGGAGCGATGTCGCCCGCCCGTGCAGCCGACGCCCACCGTCACATAAGATTTGCCCTCGCGCTGGTAAAGCGGCAGCAGATAGTCGAGCAGTTCGCCGAAGCGGCGCAGCGTCTCGTCCGTCTCGGCGCTGGCCTTGATGTAGGCGACGGCGCGCCGATCGTGCCCCGACAGGTGGCGCAGTTCAGGGACGAAATGCGGGTTCGGCAGGTGGCGCACGTCAAAGAGCAGGTCGAGTTCGCGCGGTGCGCCGTACTTGTGTCCGAAGCTGACAAGCTGCACGCGCATCGGCGTGCCGCGTGTGTCGGGGCTAAAGCGCGTGACGAGATAGCGGCGCAGACTGTGGACGGTGTGCTCGGACGTGTCAATGATGAGATCGGCCGCGTTGCGTATCTCGGCCATGGCGGTGCGCTCGGCACTGATCGAGGCGGCCAGACCGTCGCCCGTGTCAAAGGGGTGCGGGCGACGCGTTTCGCTGAAGCGGCGTTGCAGAGCTTCATCCGAAGCTTCAAAGAAGAGGACGAAGACACGGAGGCCGCTATCGCGGCGCAGCCGCCGCAGTTGCCCCCCGAACTCGCTAAGGAAGTGGCCTTCGCGGATATTGATGACGAGTGCGGCGCGGCGGATGTAGGGCGCTTCGTCCGCCTGCTCGTCTTCGGGGCGGACAAGGCGCGCGAACGTGGGCAGGAGCGTCAGGGGCAGATTGTCCACGCAGAAATAGCCGAGGTCTTCAAAGGCATTGGTCGCCGCCGACATGCCCGACCCGCTCAACCCCGTGATGACCACGATGTCGGGCACACTTGCAGGCGCTGCTTCAGCCTTCTTGCGTCTCCTGCTCATCTAGCGTCGCGCCTGCGCGTCTCTCCTCTACGGTCAATTCATCCGGCGCAACCGTCGGGCCCTGCAACAACTCCGCATGGCGCGCGACCAAACGCTCCGCCGCATTGTAACCGCGCACGCGCAACAGATGCACGCGCAAGGCTGTCTCCACTAGCGTCGCCAGATTGCGCCCCGGACTCACCGGCAACAGCACGTGCGGCACATGCACGCCGAGTATCTCAATGGTGCGCGCATCAATGCCGAGCCGATCCACGGCCTGCGCCTCCTGCCAACGCTCTAAACGAATCGTCAGCCCGATCTGTTTCGGCCCCGACAGCGCGGCCACGCCAAAAAGATCGCGGATATTGATAATGCCTAAACCCCTGATCTCCATGTGCTCGCGCAACAACTCCGGCGCAGCCCCGATCAACTGCTCCGGGCCGACGCGCCGCACCTCCACCGAATCGTCCGCGACGAGCCTGTGCCCGCGTCCGATCAGATCAAGCGCACACTCCGACTTGCCGATCCCCGACTCGCCTTCCAGCAGCACGCCCAAGCCGTAAGCATCGAGCAGGACGCCGTGCCGCAACTCGCGCGGCGCAAGCATCTGTTGGAGGTAGTCTGTGACAACATTGATGGCGACGGAACTGACGAGCGGAGTCTGCAAGAGCGGCAGACCCGCGCGCTCGGCCGCCGCTAAAAACTCGGCCGGCGGCAGCAAATCTTTCGTCACCAGCACACAACTGATCTGTTCGAGCGCCAGCAACTCAATCGCCGTCCGGCGGCGCTCCGGCGCAAGCTGCCCCAGATACCAGATTTCGCTCTGCCCGACGATCTGCACCCGCCCGGGATGGATGTAGTGCGTAAAGCCCGCGAGCGCCAGCCCAAGTTTCTGTATGCGCGCCAGCGTGATCCGGCGCACGCCCAGCCCGCTCGCGCCCGCCAACACACGCAGCGATAGCTCCGCCGGCGCGTGCGCCACAAACTCGCGCACGCTGACCACAGGCTGCTCGCCGGCGCTATTCATAACCTTACGTGAAGGCGCGGGCGGCGGGTTGCGCCTGCCGCCCATGCCGTTACGATTGATACTTGAGCAGCGAACGCACGTCGTAGCCGTCGAGCTTCTCGCGGCCGGGCAGGAATTCCAGTTCGATGACGAAGACGAGACCGACGACTTGGCCGCCTAAGGATTCGACGAGGTCAACGACGGCGCGGGCCGTGCCGCCGGTGGCTAAGAGGTCGTCGGCGATGATGACGCGGTGGCCGGCGCTGATGGCGTCGCGGTGAATTTCGAGCGTGTCCTGCCCGTATTCGAGGTCGTACGAGATGCGCGCGACTTCGGCCGGGAGTTTGCGCGGCTTGCGGACGGGCACGAAGCCTGCGCCGAGATGGTAGGCGAGCGCGGGCGCAAAGATGAAGCCGCGCGCCTCGACGCCGATCACGGCGTCCACCTGCTCGCCCTCAAACGTCGCGGCGAGCGCATCCACCGTCAGGCGCAAGCCTTCGGGGTGTTTGAGCAGCGTCGTGATGTCGTAAAAGTTGATGCCGGGCTTCGGGAAATCCGGCACTTCGCGGATGAATTGTTTGAGTTGATCCATGATTCGGGCAGTAGTCGGTAGCCAGTAGTTTCTTGCTACGCGTTATCCGGACATCGTCAGCAGCCCTCAGCCGCCGATAGTTTTTTCTACTGACTACTGGCTACTCTTTTTCATCTTTCAATCAAGAACGCCTTGTACGTGCCGGTCGGTTCGAGGTTGAGTTCTTCGACCTGTTCGACCGTTGCATAGTCGGGGCCGGCGGCGAGGTCGTGCTTGAAACCTTCAACCTGTTCGAGCGAGCCTTCGGCGACGACTTCCACACGCCCGTCCGCCAGGTTGCGCACGTAGCCTGTGACCTGATGGCGGGCCGCCACGCGCTGCGCGAAGAAGCGATAACCGACGCCTTGCACTTGGCCGCGGATCAGATATTTGCGTGCGATGGGCTGCGACATGAGCGGGACGCGCGGGCGAGTCTATGAACCTTACGCGCGGTGCGAGCTTAACCGAGCGCGGCGAGACATTCGGCGAGCGGGCGCTGGCGGCAGGTGTACATCGGCGTGTCGCGCAGGGTGTAGCTCGAAGCCTTCGTCTCGCGCAGGTGTTGGACGAGGTCTAGGAAGTCGGCCGGCTCGTCCGTCTCGAAAGCGACGACGAACTCCTGATCGTCTAAGCCGAACGAGTAGGTCGTGTGCAGTTTGATCGAGCGATACTGCGAGCCGATACGTATGTGGTCGTCCATCATCTCCTGTCGCTGCTCGACGGGCAGCCCGTACCATTCGCGCGTCTTGACGAACGGATAGACGAACAGATATTTCGCCTGACCGGGTACGATGTGCAGCCGATCTTCCACATGCTCCGGGTTATCTTTATCAATGTACATCGAACGCTTGGTCATCGAGAGGAACGACTGCGTGACTTCGAGGTAACGACCGAGACCCGTGCGATTCAGTTGCGCGGTCATCTCTTGCAACGGGTCGAGCGAATAGCCGATGCGCCAGATCATCAGGTCGGCGTTGGCGCGCAGGCCCGTGATCGAATAGGTGGGCATTAAGAGATCGCGGCGGTAAGATTCGACCACGTCGGCAAACTCCTGTCGGCCGGCGGCGCGCACCGAGTCGTCGAGAAAGCGCCATTCGGGGCGCACGTGATAGAAGGTGAAGTTGACGAACTGGCGCGGCAGCGAGGGGCGCGGCTGTTCTTCTTCGCCGTTGCGGTCAGCGAGGCGCAACGAGCCGCGATTGGTGTTGTTGGCTTTCTCAGAACTCATGGCGGGTCATCCTTAAAGCTTAAAGATTATCGGGTCATGAGACACGCGGCGCGCAGAAAGATGGGCTACAATGCACGTGCGGTCAACGCGGCATATTGTGCGGTGTCGCGCCGCAGATTGCAAACGCACACGCGGAACGCAAAAGATCATTTTGCCTTGACGAGCCAGCGCGCATCTTGCGCCGCGCGCACATCGCTTATGACAGATACCAACGAGACGCAACCCCACCCTGCACAAGCGCCGCGCGCGCACACAGATGGTGGGCGGCGCAGGTTTCTCCTGCTCTTCCCGGCCGTTGTCGGGCTGGGTATTTTCACGACACTGGCGCGCGCCGCTTTTCGTTTTCTGCGCCCGCAGGACGCGAGCGCAACGGCCGCCGCAGACGCACGCTGGCTGACGGTTGCGCCGCTCGCGGAGTTGACGGGCGCGCAACCGATTGCGCGCACCGTGCGCGTCGAACAGGCGGCCGGCTGGGCACAGGTCGTCGAAGAACATCCCGTGCTGGTGCTGCCGCAGGAGCGCCGCGTGCTCTCGGCTGTCTGCCCGCACGAAGGCTGCACGGTCATCTGGCGCGCAGAAGATAACGGCTTCCTGTGTCCGTGCCACGACAGCCGTTTCGATGCTGCGGGTGCGCCCACGTCCGGGCCCGCCGCGCGCAACCTCGCGGCGCTGCCGACACAGGTCGAAGGCGGCGTACTCAAGATTCGCTGGCAGACTGAAACGCCGACCGAACCGGCCCCTCTGGTGCGTGGATGAAGGCGACGGCGCAGACAGCAATTAACGCCGCCCGCCACCCGCGTTTGACGACGCTCGACGCCGTCGTGCGTGCGCTCACGGACGAACCCGAAGCCGGCTGGCGCACATGGCTGCGCACGAGCGCGGGTCTCGTCGCCTTGTTCACAGGGCTGCAACTCTGCACGGGTCTCCTGCTCGCCTTCTACTACGTGCCCGCGACCGAGAGCGCGCACACCACCGTCGCCTTCATCGAAAAGGCTCTGCCCGGCGGCGCTTGGCTGCGCGCGCTGCACGTCTATGGCTCGGTGCTGCTTCCTTGCGCGCTTCTTCTGCATCTGCTCCAACAACTCTGGCGCGGCAGCGTCCGGCGCAGACCCGTCGGCTGGCTGGCGAGCGTCGCGCTGCTGGCGCTGGCGCTCGCGGCGGGCGGCACGGGCTACACACTCTCATGGGATGCGCGCGCCTTCTACAGCACGCGCGTCGCCGAAGGACTCGTGCGCGGGCTACCGCTCGTCGGCGCGACCGCGCGGCGTTGGCTGCTCGGCGGCTCGCTCATCTCGACGCTTACGCTCTCGCGCCTCTTCGCGCTGCACGTGCTCGTACTCCCCTGCCTCATCTTGATCATCGTCGCCGCGCGCCTCTTCATCTTCCGCGACCCGGCACACGCCGCCACACAGATGCCGGCGGACGCCGACGCGGCCAACGACGGCCACGACGCACACGAGCGTCTGTGGCTGCGCGCACAACTGGCGCGCAACGCGCTCGTCGCCGGTCTGGCCTTCCTCGCGCTCGCGCTCTATGCGGCGAAGTACCCCGCGCCGTTCGGGCCGCCGGCCGACGCAGTGCCGGCCGAATATCTACCCCGGCCCGGCGCGCAGTTCCTCTGGCTCTTTGAGTTGCTCAAGCACACTTCGGGCGCGGCTGCCGCGTTCGCCGGTTTGATCCTGCCCGGTCTGCTGCTCACGCTCCTCGCGCTGCTGCCGTGGCTGAGCGCGACGACGGGCGCGGCGGCGCGTCTGCGTCGTTATGCCGGCGCGTTGATTCTCGGTGCGACCTGCGTGCTTGTCTTCGGCTTGACCGCGTTCGCGCTGCTGGCCGATGCGCGCAACCAGAACGTGCGGGCGCAACTTGAGCGGCAAGCGGCGGCCGAAGATGCTTTCCGCCGCGCGCCCTTCATGCCGCAACGTCCGCGCACCTCCACCGCGAACGACGAAGCCAGCGCGCCAGCGGCCAACGCAGCCGGCGCGCACGCGCAGACCGGCAACACCGACACGACCAACGCGCCGCCCAACGCCTACACGCAGAACTGCGCCAAGTGTCACGGCGCACACGGCGAGGGCGTGCGCCCGCACCCGAAACTGATCGGCGTGGCGACGCTCCCGCACCGCACCGTCGCAGACCTCGTCGCGCTCTTAGACGACCCGGCCGCCTACGGGCTACAGAAACCCATGCCCTCTTTCGCCAACAAGCTCACCGCCGACGAGAAGCGACAGATCGCCGAATGGATCGAAGCATTGAAAGATTAAGTGAGCATTTTTGCCCGCCCGCACGTCTAAGCTATACTTGCGACCGTTTTGCTTCAGCCTTAGACGCTTACAGATTCGGGGAGACTGCTTCAGCATGAAACTGCTCAAACTTGCAATCATCACCTGCGTCGCCGCGCTGCTCGGCGTCGCCTGCGCCAGCGCCCCCAGCACTAATCAGCCCGCCGCCAACGCCAATGCGCCCACTGCGACAAGCGCGAACACATCAGCGCCGGCCGCCACGCCCGTGGATCAACTGGCCGACACGCGCAAGCTCTACGGTCAGGTCTGCGCGCGGTGTCACGGCGACACAGGCGCAGGCGGCGAGTTTGAGATTGACGGCAAGAAGGACAAAGCGCCCACGCTGCGCGCCGGGCACGCCGTCAAACACCCGGACGCCGAACTCGCCAAGAAAATCTCAGCCGGCGGCGACGGCATGCCCGCCTTCGGCAAACGCCTCTCGCCCGAACAGATCAACAATCTCGTCCGCTTCATCCGCCAAGACTTTCAAGGCGGCGCAAGCGCAAGCAGCGCGAGCAACGACAATCACGCTGCGCAGAACACACACTAAGCCGTGCCGCCATGCTCTGCTTAAAGCACAGGCCGGCCCACGCGCACCCGTAGCTCAGTTGGATAGAGCGTCTGACTTCGAATCAGAAGGTCGTAGGTTCGAGTCCTACCGGGTGTATGATCAAGAGAATAGGGGACGGGCAACAACTCGGTTGCCCGTCCCCTTCGCGCTTGCGGGTTTGCAAGCGATTAACCGCTGCTATGTGATCTCCAGATGTGCGAGCAGGGGAAAATGGTCAGAGGCTTTAGCCGCTTCCGCCAGATCGGTGATGACTTGGCAGGACTTGAGGCGGGCGGCGTGGGGCGTGGGGAGAAAGACGTAGTCGAGGCGCAGGTGCGGATCCCAGACGGGAAAGGTGTAGCCTTTGTCGTTGGGGTAGAGGTGGCGATAGCCGTCAACGTATTGGGCGTCGAGCATGATCTGGATGGTCTCGCGCTGTATGTCGCGGCCGCTTAACCAGACGAGCGCGCGAATCCAGTGGGGCATACGGCGCACGTCCAGTAGTTCACCCGGCGCTAGGGTGTTGAAGTCGCCGACCAGCACGTGGAAGCCCGCTTGATGCTGTTTGATGCCGTCGAGCAGCGTGCGAATCTCGCGCGCGCGCTGTCGTTCGCTCCACTTCGAGAAGCGCGCGCTCAAATGTAGCCCGAAGACGCGCGCGCCACCGTCGCCAAGCACGATCTCTAAAAAGGAATGCTTCGCGCCCTCAGGTCTGTGCCATTCGTGATGTGCAACGGGGCCGCGGCTGATGTAGCCGATGGAGTAAGCGCGCCGCGCCGCCCAGTAAGGCATCCCGGTCGCGCTCGCCAGCCCTTCGATCACACGCGGCTCGATGGCTTCCTGAAAGACGACGAGATCGGGCGCGACTGCTTTGATCACTTCCGCCAGCCGAGCCTCGCGCCCGCGTCCGCCGAAGCGTATGTTGTAGCTGAGCAGCTTCACGACGCAGCGTCTTCGTCGGCGGGAATCAAAGTGAAGTAAGGCTGATTGAACAGGACATCGCGGGCGAACAGGATCATGTTCGAGGTCGCCTGAAAGTGGACGGGCCGGCCGACGAGTCGTTGCAAATCCTCACGCAGCGCATTGAGCGCGGGCGCAATCTCCGGGCACTCGTCGCCGAGCGGCTTGGTGTGCAGCCCCGGTATGTAGAACTCGTCCTCGCGCCAGCATTCCATTACGCCGCTGCCGATGAGCGTGATGTCCAGATCGCTTGTGCCTTTGCCGTCGGCGTCGAAGGGCCGGCCGTCTTCCCAACGTTCGTTCGTCAGGGCGCTCCCGCGCAGCGCGACGCCCGTGCCGCGCGGCAACTCGGTGCGGAGTTTCGCGCAGAACTGCTCGAAGCGTTGCCGGTTGCCATCGAAGCCCAGTTTGATGATGCGCGCGCGAATCTCATCATCGGTCATCTCTTTTACGTCATCAGCCATGCACACCTACATTCCGTCGGCTAACCTTCACGCGGACTTTTTGCGCGCCTGTTTCTTGGCCGTTCCGGCCGCACTCGGTCGTACGGCTTTCTGCTCGACCGGGCCGACGGTTTCCACCGTGTGACCCGTGACGGCGTACTCGTCCGCGACTTTTTGCAAGAGCCATTGCGGTCGCCCGCGCTGCTCGCGCCCCTTCATCTTGAAGAGTCGCCAGTCGCCTTTGAGGCGTCGGCCGTGCAGGCGAAAACGCAGCGCACCGGCTTGCCACGCGGCGAGCGCGTCCGGCTCGGCCGGCGTGAACGTGCCGATGTCCCAACGATAAACCTGCCCCGCGCCGTAAGTACCTTCCGGCAGCAGGCCTTCATATGTCAAATACGCGAGCGCGTGGTCGGGCACTTCAACTGCCAGCCGCTTGACCGCCGGATCGAGCGAAGGCCCCTTCGGCACGGCCCAACTCTTCAACACCCCGTTGATCTCCAAACGGAAATCCCAGTGCAGGTGGCTCGCATGATGCTCCTGCACAACGAACTTCGCTTTGCTTGGCCCAGTGCTTCGCATCCGGTAACTTTGGTTTAACTATGCGCTGACCAACCTCGCGGCCAGCACGCACGGCGAAAGGCAGATCAACACCGGAGACGACTTAGCGCGCACGGATTTTCTGCATGTCGTTGCAGCGTGCGCGCGCTCGGCCTCCTGATTGATACTGCCTCGCGCCGAAGATTCATTGACACAGGCGAGCTACTTACTTGCGCTTCTGGTCGCCCCGGTCGCCCTGCCCGGACTTGACCGTCGTCTTGGCGTGCTTCTTCACGTCCTGCGAGAGCGAGCGCCCCACGTCGTCCGACTCTTCAAAACGCCCCTGCTCATCGCGGCGCACGTAACGCTTGTCCGTCCCCGTATCAATCAACTCACGCTTACTCGAACCTTTTTTCTCAGCCATCTTTCCAACCTCCTCTTGTTCGTTTAACCTCAAGCCAACCTTACGCTGCCCGCTTCCCCGCATCTACCGCCAGTCGGCGCGCGACCTCCTTCATCGCCCGTTCAAGTCTCTGCCCGCTCGTACGCACAGGCTCGAACAGATCGCCTTTGGCGCGGACGCGCCGCAACAGGTTCTTGATCGTAAAATCCTGCGGCGTGATCCGTTTGCGCTCGACCTCGCGCCATGTAAGTGGCGCAGAGACGCAAGCCCCGGCGCGCGGGCGCACGGAATACGGCGCGACCACCGACTTGCCCCGCGCGTTCTGCATGTGATCCACGTATATCTGCCCGCGCTTACGTTTCTTCAAGGCCCGTTCGACGGTCGCAATCTCCGGCTGCGCCCGCGCCACGAGCGTCGCCACCTGTTCGGCCAATTCCGCGATCTGCTCGTAGTCGTAGACGGGTTTTATGGGCACATAGACGTGTAGGCCGCGCGAGCCGGAAGTTTTTGGATAACAGGCCAGCCCGATCTCGGTCAGCAAGTCGCGCACGCTAATGGCCAACTCGCAGATCGTGGTGAACTCTACGCCCGGCCCCGGATCGAGATCGAAGACGAACCAATCAGGGCGTGCTAGATTGCGCAGGCGCGAGTGCCAGGGGTGGCGCTCAATCGCGCCGAGGTTGGCCATGTAGATGAGCGTCGGCAGATCGCCGCCGATGATGTAATCAACGGTGTGCCCCTCTTCCACGTCGAGCGTCGCGGTCTGCACGAAGTCCGGCGCTTCGTTTACGTCGTGCTGATGAAAGAACGGCCCCTTGATCCCATTCGGGTAGCGCTTCATGATGAGCGGGCGGTCTTTCAGGTAGGGCAGAATGTATGCTGAGATTTCGTAGTAATACCTGATCAGATCGGCTTTGGTGTAACCGTCGTCGGGCCAATAGACCTTGTCGAGATTCGTGAGCGCGACCGTGTGCCGGCCCATCCGCACATTCACATCACCGTGCAACTCTTTCGCTTTGAACGCGCGGCTGGCCGGTACAACTGCCGCATCCGCGCCTGCTGTGCTGATTCGTTTGACGCCGTGCTTACGCGCCGCGCGCGCCGCCTGCGTCGGCCGGCTTGCGCCGCGCGGTGCGCGCCCCTTTTGCAAGCCGCTTTGCCACGCGCGCGCCTGCGCGTCCGTGTCCATGCGGAGCGTCAGTTGCCAGCCCGGCTCGGCATGTTCGTCGCGGCTCTTAATCAGTAGCCACTGACCTTCGCGCCCGCTCATCCGCACGAGATTGAAAGCGCCGCGCAGTTTCTTGCCCTTCAGACGAAAAGCGAGTTTGCCATTAGCGAGTTGCTGCAAAGGGTCGCCGCCGTCGAGCAGTTCATACGTGCCTTCGTCCCAGATCATGTGCTCGCCCGCGCCGTAGTTGCCGGGCGGAATGTGCCCCTCGAATTTCAGATACTCGACGGGATGATCCTCCGTCGGCGCGGCGAAGCGTTTAGCGGCCGGATCGAGCGAAGGCCCCTTCGGCACAGACCACGACTTCAAGACGCCGCCCATCTCCAAACGAAAATCGAAATGCAATTTCGAGGCGTGATGTTCCTGCACGACAAAGCGGCGACGGTTTGCTTTCGACAGTTTGCCCTTCGGTTCGGGCGTGCGCGTGAAGTCGCGCTTTTGCTGGTATGTCTCAAGCCCCATCTTGGATTTGGTTCGCGCGCGGGCCGTTAAGCGCCCGCGCCGCACACGAAGATCGTCAGCAATTCAACACGTTTGACAGGCAAGCACAGGGCCAGTGCTGCGTTAGTCGGCATGTCGGCGGCGGCCGCAAAACATTAAGCACGAAAGCACACGAAACGAGACGTAGAAAACAGCCTGCCGCCGCTCGTGCTGCATCATGCGCTGGCGCGCGGGTCAGGCCTTAACGCGCCGTGCGCTGTTGCAAGGTTGTAACTTAAACGTACAACTAGCGTTCGACAACTGTTCAGTGCGCCAGCGTACCAAGCGAACTTACTCGGCGCTTAATGCGTGTGCGCGCCGCACGCGCTCATAACTTTTTCGCTTCTCGTTTGAGCAGCGCAAAATCCTCTTTCACCTTCGCGCCCAGATCTTCGCGGTAGAATCTGACCGCCGGGTGATAGCCGACCAGATACTTGCGCCCTTCATGTTCGATGACGCGCCCGCGCGCCTCGTTGATGCTCTTGACGCCGAGCAGTTTCTTCGCCGCCACGCCGCCGAGCAGCACGATGAGTTTCGGGTTGACGAGCGCGATCTGCTCGAACAGATAGTTCCCCGTGCAGGTCTCGACCTCAAGCCGCTTCGGTGTGCGGTTCTTTGGCGGGCGACATTTGACCGTGTTGGTGATAAAGAAGTCTGCGCGGTCGAGGCCCGTGCCCGCGAGCACCTTGTCGAGATAGCGCCCCGTCGCGCCGACGAAAGGATGCCCCGTCTCGTCCTCGTCCTTGCCCGGCGCTTCGCCGATGATCATGACCTTCGCCGTATACTTGCCGTCGCCCGGCACAGCCAGCGTCCGCGAGACGTGGAGCGGGCAGCGCGTGCAGACGCGTATCTGCGCCGCCAGTTCGTCGAGGCGTTTTGCTTTTTTCGATTTCGCCATCCGTGCTGCTCGCTGGCCACCGCCTTAGCTTATCCGGCTTGCAATTTGCATTCTCAAAGGCGCACGGCTTTAGCAATTCAACTCGACCACGCCCGGACTAAAGATGATGAAACTTTCCGCACTGGCCAAGACCTACGACCGCATCGCCGCCGCCGCGCGCGAACCGGAACGCGTCAAACTGCTGGCGCAGATGTTCAAGCGCGCCGATCAGCCGACGCTCTACGCCGCCGCGCACTTCACGCTCGGCGAAGTCGTCGCGCCGCAGTATTCCGACCAACTCGGCATCGGCCCCGGCACGCTCCGCGCCGCGCTCGCCGCCGCGTCGGGGCGCACGCCCGAAGCGATTGACGAAGAGGTGAAAGAGACGGGCGACATGAGCGCGGTCGTGGCGAAATATGCGCGCGGACGCGACACTTTAACCGTCGCCGAACTCTGGCAGCGCATTGAGCGCGCCGCCCGCCGCAACGAGGATCGCCTGCAACTTGTCGCGCACGTCTTCACACACACGACGGCGAACGGCGCAAAGTATTTCACGCGCATGGTGCTCAACCAGATGCGGATCGGCGCGGCGCTCGGCACGATTAGCCGCGCGCTCGCGCAGGCGTTCGACGTGGAGGCGGGCGCGGTCGAGCACGCCTACGCGATGACGAACGACGTGGGGCTGACGGCGCAGCGCGCGAGTCAGGGCGCGAAACGGCTGTCGCGCACCGGCCTCGCGGTCTTTCGCCCCTACCAGTTTATGAACGCGCACAAGGTTGATGACCCCGGCGCGATCCTCGCGGAGTTTGCGGGCAAGCGTGTTATCTACGAGGTCAAATATGACGGCGCGCGTTTGCAGATTCATCTGAAGCGCGGCCGGCCGCACGAGATCAAGTTCTATTCTCGGCGGCTGAACGAAGACACGCGGGCGATGCCCGATCTGGTCGCCGCTTTGCAGGCTGCTTGGCGCGGCGGCGATGCGATCTTCGAGGGCGAGGCGGTCGCCTTCGATCCGAAGCTCAAGACCAAACAGGCGTTTCAGTCCGTCCTGATGCGACTTGGGCGCGTGCATGACATAGAGGCGAAGGCGCGCGAGATTCCGCTCAAGCTCTACCTCTTCGAGTTGGTCTATCTCGACGGCGCAGACCTGATGCAGCGCCCGCAACGCGAGCGCCGCGAGTTGTTGCAGACGCTCTTTCAGCCGACCGAGCGCGTGCAGATGACCGAAGCGATTGAATCCGACAGACGCGCCGCGCAGGACAGATTCTTCAAACGCGCGATCAAGGGCGGGCACGAAGGCGTGATGGCGAAAGACCCGGACGCGCCTTACACGCCGGGCCAGCGCACCGAGAGTTGGTTGAAACTCAAACCCGCGTTCGAGACGCTCGACGTGGTGGTGACGGGCGGCATCTGGGGTTCGGGGCGGCGGCGCGGTCTGCTGTCGAGCCTCGTCGTCTCAGTCCGCGACAAGGACGGCTTTAAGACCGTTGGCAAAGTCGGCACGGGTTTCTCCGAAGAGACGCTGCGCGCGTTGACGGCGAAGCTCACGCCACAGATCATCACGACGCGCGGCCACAACGTCGAGCTTGAGCCGACGATGGTGATCGAAGTTGATTTTCAGGACATACAGCAGACCAGTCGCTACGCGGCCGGCTACGTCCTGCGCATCCCGCGTTTCAAACGCGAGCGCATTGACAAGAGTATCCGCGAAGCCGACACGCTGGAACGGCTGAAGCGTTTGTATCAGCAGACGCATTAACTCAGGCCGGCTCGTGCGCCATGTGGCTTTGAGGTATCCTGCGCTTAGGATGAACGCGGACAAGCCCTCGCTCGAACAACTCTTAGCCGAACCCGTCTCCGCGCTGCGGCAGCGCTTCCTCAACGGGTGTGCGCCGCTGCCGCGCGGTCTGCTGGAAGCGTTGGCGCGCGATCCGCGTCGGGGCGCGCAGGCGCTCGCGCGCACTTTGCGCACACGCCAGCGCAAGAATCGCGCGGAAGGTCAACGTCTGCGCCGGCTGCTCCAATACGAACAGGAGTTGTGGGCGCAAGGCTATCAACTCGTCGCGGGCGTGGACGAGGCGGGCATGGCTCCGCTGGCGGGCCCCGTCGTCGCGGCGGCGGTCATCCTGCCGCCCCGCTACAAACTGCGCGGCTTGAACGACTCGAAGAAGATTCTAGACGCCGCCCGGCGCGCGGAACTGGCCGCACAGATCAAGCAAGATGCGACGGCGTGGGCGGTGGGGTTTGCCGAAGTGGCGGAGATCGATCAGTTGAACATCTATCACGCGGGGTTGCTGGCGATGCGGCGCGCGGTTGAAGGGCTTGCGGTCAAACCCGATTTTCTGCTCGTTGATGCGCGCAAGATTCCTGATTGCGTAGCGCCGCAGCGCGGTCTCATACACGGCGACACGCTCTCGGCCAGCATCGCCGCCGCCTCCGTCCTCGCCAAGACCACGCGCGACGCGCACATGTGCGAACTCGACCGACAGTATCCCGGCTATGGGCTTGCCGCGCACAAAGGCTACCCGACGCCCGTCCACTATCGCGCCCTGCGCGAACTCGGCGCAGCGCCCATTCATCGCCGCAGTTTCGCGCCCGTCAGACAGGTGCTCGGTCTCGACCCTGTCCAGACCGAGCTATTCGAGCCGGATGAAATGAGGGATGAAGACAGCATTACTCAGGTTGAGTAAGCACAGTTTCATCCCTCATCCCTCAGCCCTGCCCTTTCACCCTGCGGTCGTCTCACCGCCGAGCAGCGTCAGCACTTCGCCGGTCACGTAGCTGGAATCCGCTTCGGAGGCGAAATAGACGTAGGCGGGGGCGATCTCTTCGGGCTGCGCGGGGCGCTTCATCGGCGTATCCGCACCGAACTTGGCCACCTCTTCCGGTTCTTTGTCCGATGGATTAAGCGGCGTCCAGACAGGGCCCGGCGCGACGCAGTTGACGCGTATGCCCTGCTCGACGAGGTTCTGCGCGAGCGACTTGGTGAAGGCGTGAATCGCGCCCTTCGTCGCGGAATAATCGAGCAGTTCCTTGCTGCCTTCGAGGCCCGTGATCGAGCCGGTGTTGATGATGGCGCTGCCCTTCGTCAGGTGCGCGAGCGCGGCTTTAGCCATGTAGAAATAGCCGTAGATGTTCGTCTTGAACGTGCGGTCGAACTGCTCGTCGCTTACGTCCGCCAGCGTCTTCTGGTGCTGCTGGAACGCGGCGTTGTTGACCAGAATATCGAGCCGCCCGAACTCCTGCACCGTCTGCTCGACCGCCTTGCGACAGAATTTCGCGTCGCGCACATCGCCCGCGATGAGCAGACAAGCGCGCCCTTCCAGTTCGACCGCGCGCCGCGTCTCCTCGGCGTCCGTCTGCTCGGCGGGCAGATAGACGATAGCTATGTCCGCGCCTTCGCGCGCGTAGAGCACGGCGACCGCGCGCCCGATGCCTGAATCGCCGCCCGTGATGAGCGCGGCCTTGTCCAGCAGTTTGTTCGCACCCTTATAACGCGGCGCTTGATACTGCGGGCGCGGCGTAATCTGCGATTCCAGACCCGGCTTCGGCTGCTGCTGCGCTGGCTGCGGCGCTTTCGGCTCGCGCTGCTGTCCGGCCGCGCCGCCCCGACTCTTCTGCGCGGCCTGTTTGCCGGTCTTGCTCCCCTTTTTACCCGCCTGCTGGCCCTTCTTGTTTGCCTTCTTGCTCGTAGTTGCCATGACACACTCTCCCCCTGTTCGTGACCGACCTGTTTGTATTTGAACTAGCGCCGCCATTCTTCCATTGACACGGCTCAGTACGCAAGGCGGCTGCTATAATCGCCCGCGCAAGGCTCGAACATGAACACGCGAAGTGCTGCCACGCAAGCAATGAACATCCGCATCCCAACGCCGCGCGACTTCAGTTTCAAGCGCACCGTCTTGAGTCACGGCTGGTACAGCCTGCTACCCTTCGCGCTCGACAAAGAGACATGGACGCTGACGCGCGTGCTAGACGTAGGCCGCAGCGCGCCCGTCACCGTCCGCCTCAGCGCCGCGCCCGATGCCATCAGCGTACAGGTCGCCGGCCAAGCGTCGGCCCGCGTCCACGCACATATCGTCCGCGCCGTGCGCCACGCGCTACGGCTCGACGACGACATGCAGACGTTTTACGGCGCGGTCAAAAGCGACCCGGCTTTTGCATGGATCGTGCAGCAGGGCGCGGGGCGACTCCTGCGCGCGCCGACGGTCTTCGAGGATTTAGTTAAAACGATCTGCACGACGAACTGCTCTTGGGCGCTGACCGATAAGATGGTGACTGAGCTAGTCAACAATCTCGGTCGCCCCGCGCGCGACGGGCGACGCGCCTTCCCCGACGCCGCCACGATGGCCGCCGCGCCCGTCGCCTTCTACCGCGACGTGATGCGCGCCGGTTATCGCGCTCCTTACTTCAAAGAGTTGGCCGAGCGCGTAGCGGGCGGTGAACTCGACCCCGAAAGCTGGCTCACGAGCGAACTGCCGACCGCCGAACTCAAACGCGCGATGAAACAGGTCAAAGGCGTCGGCGATTACGCGGCCGAGAATCTACTAAAGCTCGTCGGGCGCTACGACGTGCTGGCGCTCGATTCGTGGGTGCGCAGCCAGTATGCCCGCCTGCACAATCGCGGGCGCGCCGCCGCGGATCAAAAGATCGCGCGCCACTATGCCCGCTTCCAGACGTGGCGCGGCCTCGCCCTCTGGTGCGACATGACGAAAGACTGGCTGGAAGAAAAAGGCTGAAGGCTGAATGAGGGCTGAGGGCTGAAGAGGCTCAGGCTGCTTGAGCGATCCCGCTTTCAGCCCTCATCTCTCATTCCTGCAAAGATGATGGACAGTATGCTTCGATGACGCATTGGGCGCAGAGCGGCGTGCGGGCTTTGCAGGTTGCGCGCCCGTGCGCGATCAGTAGGTGTGGGAAGTTGATCCAATCTTTCTGCGGGACGAGGGCGGTGAGGTCTGATTCGATCTTTTCGGGTTGCGCCTGCTCGGTCAAACGCAGCCTTTGCGTGACGCGCGCCACGTGCGTGTCAACGACGATGCCGGCGGCGATGCCGTAGGCGTTGCCGAGCACGACGTTCGCCGTCTTGCGCGCCACGCCGGGCAGTTCGAGCAACTCAGCCATCGTCTGTGGCACGCGCCCGTCGTAGCGTTCAAGGATCATCCGGCACGCGCCCTGAATCGCCTTGGCCTTGTTGCGATAAAACCCGGTCGAGCGTATGTCCTGCTCAAGTTCGGCGGGCGGCACGCTCAGGTAGTCCGCACACCCGCGATACTTACGAAACAGTTCCGCCGTCACCAGATTAACCCGCTCGTCCGTACACTGGGCCGACAGGATCGTGGCGACCAGCAACTCAAGCGGCGACGTGAAATTCAGCGAGCACCGGGCGTCCGGGTAGGCGCGTTTGAGGTGCGCGATGATCCGTCGGGTTCTCTGTCTCTCGTCCATAAAGATATAACGCACCCACAACCGATCTACTGGCCGCTGACAGCCTGTGCGATCTGTGCGGCGACTTGGGCGTTCTGTTCGAGCAGCGCAAGGTTGGCGCGGAGCGTCGCGCCGTTGCTCTGCGCGCTCATGCGGCGCAACAGAAAAGGGGTCAGGTCGCGCCCGCCGACGCCGGCCTCGCGCGCGGCGGCGCTGGCTTCGTCAAGCATGCGCTCTAATTGCGCGGGCGGCACTTCGCTCGCCGCCGGCACGGGGACGGCGACAAGGAGCGCGCCGCGCAAACCCAACGCGCGCCGCGCGCCGACGAGCGCCGCGACCTCGGCCGGCGTGTCCACGCGCACGTCAACCGGCAAGCCTGAGCGCCGCGTGTAGAAAGCCGGCAGCTCATCGCAACCGTAACCGGCGACCGTGACGGCGTGCGTCTCAAGCCACTCGCGCGTCGCGGGCAGATCGAGCACGCTCTTTGCGCCCGCGCAGACGACGACGAGGTTTGTGCGCGCAAGTTCCGGCAGGTCGGCCGACACATCCGGCAAAGCCCCGCGATGCACGCCGCCGATGCCACCTGTGGCGAAGACGGCCAGCCCCGCGCGCTCCGCGATCCAGCAGGTCGCCGCGACGGTCGTTGCGCCGTCGCGGAGTTGCGCGACCGCGACGGGCAGATCGCGCGTGCTGATCTTGTGTACGTGCGGGGCGTTGGCAATGTGCGCGAGTTGCGCCGCGTCGAGGCCGACGCAGATTTGCCCTTTGATGAGCGCGATGGTGGCGGGTGTCGCGCCGTTTGCGCGCACGATCTGTTCGAGCCGCTCTGCGGTCGCAAGGTTCTGCGGGCGCGGCAACCCGTGCGCGATGACGGTTGATTCAAGCGCAACGACGGGCCGGCGCTCAACGAGCGCCGCCTGCACCTCCTCGTTGATGTGAAAGAGATTTTTCTCCGGCATGAACTGACGAGCCGTCAAGCGCAAGCCAAATCGAAGCGCGCACGCACACATGCACGACACCTGAGACACGCGCGCGCATGTTAGCACGACCATGCTCAGGCGTCGCTTCGTGTGCGTGCGCGGTTCAAGCCCCTAGCGCAACGCGCCGCCGCCGCGCCCCGCCTGTTAAGGCTGCGGCACAGCGTCGCCCGGCGGCGTGGGCGGTTTGACGATCACGGCCGGGATCTCCTGCTCGCGCACGAGCCGGTTGAACGCGGGCAGATCGGTCTTGATGATCTGTTGCAGTCTGGTTAACTGCGCGTCGATCTGGCCGACGAGGTCGTTATAGATCGCGTAGGATTGCGCGGTCGGCGCGGCGTCTGCGCTGGCGACGACGCCGCCGAGCGCGGCCAGTTTGTTGTTCAAACGAATCGGGAAGTTGAGCGGGTCTTGACTCGACTGGTTCTTTGTCTGATAGAGCGTCTCTTCGATGTCCGTCAGATTCCGGCTGAGCCGCGTCGCCGCGTCGTTGATGACCTTGAAGTTGGGTTGATCCTTGACGCGCTTGAGCAGATCGTCAACCTGTCGTTTCACGTCGCGGATTTGGATGATCGCGTTGTGCGTCTCGGTCAGCTTGTCGCGGATCTTGAGCGACAGGTCGAGTTGCTTGTTGAAGTCTTCGGGCGTCGCCTGTATGCGCGGGTCGCGTTTGACCTCGAAGGTCTGCGTCGTGGTCTGCCCGTCGGCAGTGAGTTTGACGGTGTAAGTGCCGGGTACGATCAGTGGCCCGCGCGTGTTGCCCGCCCAGAGGATCATGCCGGGGAAACGCACTGCATCCGGGTAACGCATGTCCCAGACGAAGCGGTTCAGACCGGGATTGGTGGAGACGCGCGGCCCGCCACCGCCACCACCGCCGCCCGCGAATGACTCGGACTCTTCGCCGGAAGGCGCTTGCGGTTGTTCGGGCGGCGTCTGGACGGACGCGCTGCCGGGCGCGGGCGTCGGCTGCGGTTTGGGCACGCGCGCCGTGTACCGCTGGATCGACTTGCCGCTCGCGTCCGTGAACTCAAGCACGACATCTGTGGTCGGGCGGGCCTTGAGCGTGTAATAGACCACGACGCCGCCCGGCGGGTTGCGCCCGATGGTCGCCGTCGCAGGCAGCGGCCCCCCTCCGCCGCCCTCCATGCGGTAATTGTCTTCAGGCTTGAACAGACGCGTCTCGTTGAGCGCGTTTGTGCCGCCGGCTGCGGCCAATTGATAGAGCACCGGCAGGTCGTCGAGGATGTAGAAGGAGCGCCCCTGCGTGGCGGCGATCAAATCCTGCTCGCGCTTCTGGATGGTCAGGTCGGTGATGGGGACGACGGGCAGATTCAGTTGCAGCGACTGCCAGTGTGCGCCGTCGTCAAACGAGACGTAGAGACCGGTCTCCGTGCCGGCGTAGAGGAGGCCGCGCCGGTTCGGGTCTTCGCGGATGACGCGCGTGAAGGCGTTGTCAGGGATGCCCGTCGTGATCTTCGTCCACGTCTTGCCGTAGTCGCTCGTCTTGTAGAGGTAGGGCCGGTAGTCGTCCCACTTGTACATGGTCGCGGCGACGTAGGCCGTGCCCGCGTCGTGCGCCGAGGCGTCGAGCGAGTTGATCTGAATCCATTCCGGCATCATCGCCTTCGGCGGCGTCACGTTCGCCCAGTTCTTGCCGCCGTCGCGCGTGACGTGGACGAGGCCATCGTCCGAGCCGGCCCAGATCGTGCCCGCCTGCACGGGCGATTCCATGACGGTGAAGATCGTGTCGTAGTATTCGATGCTCGTGTTGTCCTTCGTGATCGGGCCGCCGGAGGCAAACTGCTTGGTCGGATCGTTGCGCGTCAGGTCTGGACTAATCACCTGCCAACTCTGCCCTTCGTCCGTTGATTTGAACAGGACGTTGGCGGCGGCGTAGAGCGTGCCGGCCGGTGACGTGTCATGCGGCGAGAAGAGGATCGGGAAGTTCCATTGGAAACGGTACTTCAGATCGCTCGGCGCGTGCCCCATCGGGTTGTCCGGAAAAGGCGACACGTCGCGCAACTGCCCCGTGTGATGATCGTAGCGCGTGATCAGTCCGCCGTATGAACCGGCGAAGACGATCTCGGAATCGCGCGGCAGGGGCGCGATCCAGCCGGACTCGCCGCCGCCCACGTCGTACCAGTCGCGCTCGGAGATGCCGAAGTCGGTCGTGCGGCTGCTGATGCGGACGGTCGAGTTGTCCTGCTGCGCGCCGTAGATGTGATAAGGGAAATCGTTATCCGTCGTGACGCGATAGAACTGCGCGGTCGCCTGATCCTGATCCGTCCACGTGCGCCCGCCGTTCGTTGAGACGTTTGCGCCGCCGTCGTTCGATTCGATCATGCGGTTCGCGTCGTTCGGCGCGAGCCACAGATCGTGGTTGTCGCCATGCGGCACGGAGATGTTCGCAAACGTCCGGCCGCCGTCGTTCGATTTATAAAAGCCGGTGTTGAGCACGTAGACGCTGTCTGCGTTCTGCGGGTCGGCGTAGATGCGCGAGTAGTACCAGGCGCGCTGGCGCAGGTTGCGCTGGTCGTTCGTCTTCGTCCAGGTGCGCCCGCCGTTGTCCGAGCGAAACACGCCGCCCTCTTCCGCTTCGATGATCGCCCACAGCCGATCAGGATTGGCCGGCGAGACGGTGATGCCGGAGATGCCGATCAGGCCGCGCGGCAGACCCGGCGCGCGCGTGATCTCGTTCCAGGTGTCGCCGCCGTCGGTTGATTTGAAGATGCCGCTGCCCGCGCCGCCGCTCTCTAAAGTCCACGGCTTGCGATAGACCTCCCAGAAACTCGCGTACAAGACGTTCGGGTTGGTCGGGTCGAGGATGAGATCGCACGCGCCCGCCTTGTCGCTGCGATACAGAACTTTCTCCCAAGTCTTCCCGCCGTCCTTCGAGCGAAAGACGCCGCGCTGCTCGTTAGCCGCCCACACGTGCCCCTGCGCTGCGACGTAGACGATGTCCGGGTTGCGCGGATGCACGCGGATGCGGGCGATCTGGCGCGTGTCCTCAAGCCCGATCTTCTTCCACGTCTTGCCCGCATCCATTGACTTGTACACGCCGTCGCCGTGCGAGACGTTGCCGCGAATCGGCGACTCGCCCATGCCGACGTAGACCACGTTCGGATCGGACTGCGCCACGTCAATCGCGCCGACCGAGCCTGTGCCGAAAACCGAGTTGTCCGAAACCGGCTCCCAGTTCACGCCGCCGTCCGTCGTCTTCCACACGCCGCCGCCCGTCGCGCCGAAGTAGTAGACCTGCGGCTGCGCGGCAACGCCCGTTACGGCCGTCACGCGGCCGCCGCGAAACGGCCCGATGAGCCGCCATTGCAACAGGCGCAACGGATTATTGCTGCCGCCGCCTTCCTGCGCCCCGCCGCGCGCACCGCCCTGTCGCTGTTGCGCGTGGACGGCCAGACAGACCGCACACAGCAGCGTCACAAAGGACACGCAGACGGCGCGGCGCTTCAAACTTAGCTCCGAGAACATAACGGCTGACTCCTTAAATGTTTTTGCCGGACGAAAATTTGCGTTGCGGAAGACACTTGCTCGCGCTGCACTGTCTCGCTTACTGCCCCGCCTGTTTCAAGTGCTTGTCGAGCCACGCGAGTTGCCGACCTGCGAGATCGATCTGGTGATTCGGCTCGGTGATGCCGTGCCCTTCACGCGGGTAGCGGACGAAGACGACTTCGACGCCGCGCCGCCTGAGCGCGCGGTAGTAGAGTTCGGCCTGTTGGATCGGCACGCGCCGATCCTGTTCGCCGTGCGTGATCATAAGCGGCGTCTTGACGCGATCCACATAGGTCATCGGCGACCAGCGGGCGTAAGCTTCGCGCGCCGTCCACGGCAGCCCGCCGAGGCCGTAGGTCATCAGGTCGGGCACGTCGGTTTGGCCGAAGAAGCCATACCAATCGCTGATGCCGGCGTGCCCGATGGCACACTTGAAGCGGTCGGTCTGCGTGATCGTCCAGAAGGTCATAAAGCCGCCGTATGAGCCGCCCATCACGGCCAGCCGGTCAGGATCGGCGATGCCGCGTTTGACGACTTCGTCCACGCCCGCCATCAGGTCTTGAAAATCCTTGCCGCCCCAGTCGCGCAGGTTCGCAGTCATAAACTTGTGCCCGTAGCCGGTTGAGCCGCGCGGGTTGGGCATGAGGACGGCGTAGCCGTGCGCGGCGTAGAGTTGCGCGTTGCGATTGTAGCCGAACGAGAACTGCCCGTAAGGCCCGCCGTGAATCAAGAGGATCGTCGGGTAACGTCGCCCCGCCACGTAACCGGCCGGGCGCACCAGCAAGCCCTCGATCTCAAGCCCGTCCGGCGCGCGCCACTTGAGCACGTCCGTGTCCGCGAGCGCGTACTCTTTGGTCTGCGGGTTGAAGAAGGTCAACTGCCGCGCGTTCTGCCCCGTCGCGCCCGCGACCCAGAGATTGTTCGTCGCCTTCGCGTCGTTGAAGGCAAAGACGAGCGACTGCCCGTCGGGCGACAGGTCAACGAAGTTATAAGCGCCGCGACTCTCGAACACGGGCGCGGCTGCACCACCCGCGACCGGGATGCGCAACAGTTGGCCGTAGACGCCGTTCATGCCGGGCGCGTAGAGCGTGCGCCCGTCGGGCGACCACTTGGGCGGGCCCGCAACTGAGTCGTTGTAGCCGCCGGTCAGGTTGCGCGGCTGCCCGCCCGTCGCCGCAAGCAGCATCAGATCGGTCTTCTCGGCCCAAGACATCGGATCGTCGCTGGCGAGATAGGCGAGTTGGCGGCCGTCGCGCGCCCAACGCGGCGCTTCGTCGGGGCCGGGATTGTTGGTCAACTGGCGCGGCTGGCCGCCCGTCGCCGCGACGACGTAGATGTCCGTGTTGCGGTCTTCCGCGATGTCCGTGAAGCTCGACTCCTGCGCGCCCTGTCGGCCGGCGACGAAAGCGAGCAGCGTACCGTCCGGCGACCACTGCGGATCGGTGACAGTGAACTTGCCTTCCGTCACGCGCCGCTTCTTCTTGTCTTCGAGGCCGATCAACCACAGGTGCGAATAGCTGTACTCGCTATCGACGACGATGGCGTCGAACTTGTCGCGGCGGCGCTTGTCGCGCTCCGCTTTGTCCTTCGGCGTGTCGCGGACGACGTAGGCGATCTGTCGCCCGTCAGGCGACCAGCGAAACTGCGTGACGCCCGCCTCCTCGTCCGTTAACTTCTCCGCCTCGCCGCCGCGCACGCTGATGATCCAGATCTGATTGCGCCCGCCCGGCGATGGCGGTGCGCCCGCCGCAGCCGGCGCGTCGCGGTTGGCGAGGAAGGCGAGCCGCGCGCCATCCGGCGACCACTGCGGCTGCGATTCGCCGCGCTCGCCGTTCGTCAACTTAATGGTCGGGCCGCCATCCGCTGCGACGAGATAGATGTGTGCGTCGCGCCGATCATCTTTGCGATTCCATTCCGTGACCGTGAACGCGATCCACTTGCCGTCCGGCGACCATTGCGGCGCGCTCACGTCCACGAACGCGAGCGCGTCCTCGACCGTCAGCCGCTTGCCTTCAATTCCGAGCGCCAGCGCGCACGCGCCGGCGCACAACAGAGCAGTCAACGCAATTCGTTTCATCATGATGGGCTTTCCGATGAACTGTGCATGGTTATTTCAGCTTCCGGTCAAAGAAATCCGCCGCCGCCTGATAAGCGCGCAGCCAGTCCTGATGCCGGAGAAAGTCGTGTATCTCGTCAGGGAAGATGAGTTGCTCAAACTCGACGTGCTGTTCGCGCAGCCGGCGCACGAGCAGCACGGTCTGGCTAAAGGCAACGTTGCGGTCGTCGTCGCCATGAATCAGCAGCACGGGCGAGCGCCACTTGTTGACCGCAGAGATGGGCGACGACTCGCGCGCCAGCTTCGCGCGTTCAGCCGAGTCGAGCGGCACGCGCAGCCCCGCCACCGTCTGACTCCAATCGTGTACGCCGTGCAGGTCAACGCCCGCCGCGAACAGGTCGGAATCGCGCGCCAGCCCCAACGCCGTCAGATAGCCGCCGTAGGAGCCGCCCCACAGCCCTATGCGTTTGCCATCCACGTCGTCGCGCCCGCGCAGGAATCTGCCCGCCGCGACGATGTCCTGATACTCCGAAGCCCCGCGTGCGCCGCGATGCTGCGCCTCGCGGAACGCGCGCCCGTAGCCGATGCCGCTGCGATAGTTGACGGAAAGCACCGCGTAGCCGCGACTGGCGAGATACTGATTGAAGGCGTAGCTGTTGTGATAATAGTAGAGATAGTGCCAGCCGAGGAGCATCTGCCGCACAGGCCCGCCATGCATGAAGACAACGGCCGGGAGTCGCCCCGAAGCGTTGCGCGGCTTGAAGAGTTGGCCGTGAATCTCCGTGCCGTCCGCCGCTTTGAAGATGACCTGTTCAGGCGCGACGAGTTGGGCGGCCGGGAAATCTGCGGGCAGCGCCTCCGGTGCAAGCGGGCGCATGCCTGAGCCATCGAGGTTGGCGATGTAAGGCAGAAACGGATCGCGCGCCGTCGAATGGAAGAAGACGAGTTGCCGGCCGCCGCCGACCACGCGCGGCTCCATCTCGATGCCTTCACCGCTCGTCACAGCGGTCAGCGCACCGCCGTCAACCGCGACGCGCCAGAGATGACGACGATCAACGTCTTCCCTGTTCGCGGCGAAGATGATCGTGCGGTTGTCGGGCGTGTAGGTGATGTGTTCGACTTCGTAGTTGCCCGGCGTCAGCAGCACCGCGTCGCCGCCCCGCGCCGGGATCGAATAGACGTGCGCCCAGCCGTCGCGCTCCGAGCGAAAGACGATGCGGTCGCCCGCGACCCAGCGGAAGAACTCGTCATCGCCGAAGCCTGAGAACGAGTCCAACTCGCTCTGCCCCGATTGCCAGATCTGTTGCCCCGCCCCCGTCTGCGCGTCCACGACCCAGATGCCCCAGGGCGTGATGCGTTCGCGGTCGGCCGAATAAGTGTCGGTGACGTTGTAGAGGCGTATGAAGGCGAGCCGGCGCGAGTCGGGCGACCAGCGCGGCGCAACGTCTCGATCCACGCTCGGCTGCAAGACGCGCAAGCGGCCGGCGCGCGGCTCGAAGATCGAGATGAAGCTGTGGTCGCCGCGCGCGGAGACGAACGCGAGCATCGTCCCATCGGGCGACCAGACGGGCGCGCCGACGCTCCCGCGCATCTCGAAAAGTTTACGCTCCTTGCCGCCCTGCACCGGCACAAGCCACGCGTGGTCGTCGCGGCCGAACACGACCGCATCGCCCGTCGGCGTAAACATCGGGTCTGAGCCTTCGGCGAGCCGCCGCGTCGCGCCCGTGCGCGTGTCCGCGAGCCAGATCTCTTGCTGTGCGCCCGCCGGATCGGTCGTCGGGTTCGGCACTTCGCCCGCCTGATTCTTGTCGCCGCCGCGCACGTAGACGATCTGTGTGCCGTCGGGCGAGAACCTGAGCGCCGTTAGCTCCTGCCCGTCGTCTGCCGTGTAGCGCGTCAGTTGGCGGGCGCGGAAGGTGGGCGCGCCGGCGAGCCAGATGTTGCGCCGGCCCTGCGCGTCAAAGACCCAAGCATACTTGTCGCCGGCGCGCGTGACCGTCGGCTCGGAGGGAAACGGCGCGCTCAGCACCTGTTCGAGCGTGAAGCTTTGCGCCCGCGCGCCCGCCGACAGACCGCCGAGAATGAGCAGACACAGGCTGAGGCGCAGACTCCGTGTGCGAAGCATTTAAGACCTCCGAGCGCAAGTTGAAGTGGATCGAGCGGGGGGTTGGCCCAAGACCTGTGCGACCTGACGAGCGGGGCCGCAAAGTTCATCGTCCTTCTGTTATAAACTTAAAACGCAAACGGGAATTGATGTTGCAATCTTATACGCTCTCCGGCGCAGTCTTTCAACCCTGAAATGCTGACCCGCCGCGAGCGCGCAAAGGCCAAGCGGAGCAGATGATGTCCACAGTCCATTATCGTCCGGCGCAGGCGGCCGACCTGCCCGCCGCCATCGAACTCTTCCTCGCCGCCGTTGCGGACATGTTCGCCCGGCATCAGATCAAACAGCCCTTGCCGCCACGCGCCGCGCTCGACCTGATGTGGCCGCACATACTCAAGACCGGCCTCTTCTACGTCGCGGAAGCCGACGGCCGACTCGTCGCCATCTGCCACGCCATCGTGCGCGACCGGCTCTGGTTTCTCTCAGGTTTCTGGACGCGCACCGATCTTGTCAGCAAAGGCGTGGGCGGCCCGCTCCTGCGCCGCGTCATGCACGAGGGCGCGCGCGCAGGCGCAGACACCTTCTTCGTCTGGTCGTCGCCGGACGAGACCGCCATCTCGACCTACCTGAAGGCCGGGATGCTGCCCGGCTATCAACTGTTCACGTTCGCGGGCGCGCCCACCGGGTTGCCGGCTGCGCCCGAAGGTTACGAGGTCGAACCGCTGACGTTAGACGTGGCCTGCGCGCTCGACGCGGAGATACGCGCGACGCGGCGCGAAGTGGATCATCGCTTCTGGCTGGCCCAGCCGCACCTTGTCGCGCGGCAGGTTATACGCAACGGCCGGCCCGCCGGTTACTTCTACACGCAGGGCGACGCGGTTGGCCCGCTCGGCTGGTCTGCGCCTGAAGATGCAGCGGCGCTCCTCGCCTGCGCCTGCCAGACGGCGGCCCGCGCGACCGGCACGATCAGCCTGCGCGTGCCCGGCATCAATCACACCGCGCTCCGCTTTGCGTTGGCACATGGGCTACGCCTGACCGCAAGCAGTTCGCACCTGTTTACGAGTGCGCCCTTCGGCCGGCTAGAGCAATACATCCCGTCAGGCCCGTCG